>JBFXAN010000189.1:0-12040 GCA_050184225.1 Dehalococcoidia bacterium
TCCCCGGAGGGCAATTCGCATCATCGGAGCGGTGTCGCCGGAGATGTTTCAAACCGGGAATGCTCTGACGATTCCAGTAAAGCAGAAGACGAGCGCGGTCGCCGGGATGCCCGGCGGCGGCGCGACGGCGGCGCGTTCCTCGGACGTGGCGGGGCGGCGTACACTCAGGCTAAGAAGTGAGGAGCTGCGCGATGACGACGGTTGCCGAGAGTGTGCTGGCCCGACAAGACCCGGAGATCTTCGACGCGATCCGGCTGGAAGAGGGACGCCAGCGGAACAAGCTGGAAATGATCGCCTCGGAGAACTACACGAGTCCGGCCGTGCTGGAGGCGGTTGGCAGCGTGCTGACGAATAAGTACGCGGAGGGCTATCCGGGGGCGCGGTACTACGGCGGCTGCGAGTACGTCGATATCGTCGAGAACCTGGCGCGAGAGCGAGCGAAGCAGTTGTTCGGCGCAGAACACGCGAACGTGCAGCCGCACGCGGGGGCGCAGGCGAACATGGCGGCGTACTACGCCGTGATGGAGATCGGCGACACGGCGATGGGGCTGAACCTGGACCAGGGCGGACACCTGTCGCACGGGCTGAAGGTGAACTTCTCCGGCCGGCACTACACGTTCATCCCGTACGGCGTCGACCGGGAGACGGAGACGCTGGACTTCGACGAGATGCGACGGCTGGCGAAGGAGCACAAGCCGAAGGTGATCGTCACCGGTGCGACGGCGTATCCGCGGACGATCGACTTCGCCAAGTGCCGCGAGATCGCGGACGAGGCGGGGGCGCTCCTGATGGCGGATATGGCGCACGTCGCCGGGTTGGTGGCGGCGGGGGTGCATCCGTCGCCGGTGCCGTACGCGCAGATCGTGACGAGCACGTCGCATAAGACGCTGCGCGGGCCGCGCTCGGCGTTCATTCTCTGCACGGAGGAGTACGCGCGGGCGATCGACCGGGCGGTGTTTCCGGGATTGCAGGGCGGACCGCTGATGCACGCGGTCGCGGGCAAGGCGGTGGCGTTCAAGGAGGCGATGACGCCGGAGTTTGCGGCGTATCAGCGGCAGGTGGTGGAGAACGCGCAGGTGCTGGCGGAGGCGTTGCAGGCCGGCGGGTTGCGGCTGGTGTCGGGTGGGACGGACAACCACTTGATCCTGGCGGATGTGGGATCGAAGGGGCTGTCGGGGAAGAAGGCGGAGCGGCTGCTGGACGGGGCGAACATCACGGTGAACAAGAACACGATCCCGTTCGACACGCGGTCGCCGACGGTGGGCAGCGGCGTGCGAATCGGCACGCCGGCGCTGACGACGCGGGGGTTTGGTCCCGACGAGATGCGGCGGGTGGCGGGCTGGATCCTGCGGGTGCTGGACAACCCGAACGACGAGGCGGAGCACGCGCGGGTGGGGGCGGAGGTGAAGGAGATGGCGAGCGCGTATCCGGTGCCGGGGGTCGCGTAGGGGGCACGGGTTTTCACCGCAGAGATGCGGAGGGGCGCAGAGGCTCGTTGAGGGTACTCGCGAGCAGCCTCTGTGGTGTGGAGTATGGCGGAGCAAGAGGGGTTCGCGTGGCAGTCCAGCATCTGGGATCGGATGGCGGAGACGTATCTGCGCGAGATCGATGCGCAGTTTGCGCCGGTGGTCGAGCAGGTACTGACGTGGGCGGGGCTGCGGCCGGGGGAGCGGGTGCTGGATTTGGGCACCGGTACCGGGTCGGTGGCAGTCCGCGCGGCGACGCTCGTCGCTTCGGAGGGCGACGTGCTGGGCGTTGACCCGAGCGGCGAGATGATCGCGGTCGCGGAACAGCGGGCGGCGGCGGCCGGACTCAACAACGTCACGTTTCGTCAGGGGCGCGGTGAGTCGATTCCCGCTGCCGATGGTGCCTTCGACGTGGTGTTGGCATCGCTGAGCCTGATGTACGCGATTGACCGAAGAGCCGCGGCGCGGGAGATTGCCCGTGTGCTGCGCCCGGGCGGACGCTTGGTCGCGGCGGTGTGGGCGGGACCGGAGGAGTGCGATATCGTTCGGTTCCAGCAGATCGCCGGCCGGTTCGCGCCACCGCCGCCGGTGGCTGATGTGGGGCCGGGAGCGCTTGGCGACCCGTCGCGCTTTCTGGCAGTGCTCGCGGAGGCGGGGATCGAAACGGCGGTCGAGCGTGAGACGCTCGGCTTCAAGTTTCCGAACTTCGACCTAGCCTGGGAGGTACTGGCGGGCGTTACCACCGCGGGACTTCCTCGCGAGCGTCAGGCTGAAGCGAGGGCGGCGGTGATGGAGGCGATGTGGCCAGAGTCGGGGGCGCCGCACGAGTTTCGCAATGTGACCCAGTTCATCGTCGGGCGGCGGATACACTGACCCGAAGTCGTGCGGCTCCGTCCACTAACCCTGGTTTCAGGCGCCATGTCCAGACGTTCGCGGCATCGCGTTCGCTTGACGTTGGTTCCTGATACCTGTTCCCTGTGACCTATGCTGACGTTTGGCGTGATCCCTGGACATGATCCTTCTGGTGATGTGATCGGGACGGCAGAGATGGCGGAGGCGCTGGGGTTTGACTCGGTGTGGGCCGGCGATCATCTGCTGTGGTATGTGCCGAGTCCGGATGCGGCGGTGGTGCTGGGGGCGCTGGCGGCGCGGACGCAGGGGGTGCGGCTCGGAACGGCGGTGTATCTGGCGGCGCTGCGGGGGGCGGTGGCGGTGGCGAAGATGGGGGCGACGCTGGACCACATCTCCGGCGGGCGTTTCGTGCTGGGCGTGGGGATCGGTGGGGAGAATCCGGGGGAGTTCGCGGCGGCGGGGGTGCCGTTGGCGCAGCGGTCCGGCCGGTTGGATGAGACGATCGAGGTCTGCCGGTTGCTGTGGGGGGCGAGCGGGCCGATGAGCTATCGAGGGCGGTACATCACGCTGGAGGATGTGCGGTTCGATCTGCCGCCGGCGACGCCGGGGGGGCCGCCGATCTGGGTTGGTGGTCGGGCGCCGCGGTCACTGGCGCGGGCAGGGCGGCTGGGCGATGGCTGGCTGGCGTTTGTGGTTACGCCGGAGCGGTTTGCCGAGGGATGGGCGACGGTGCGGCAGCATGCCGTGGATGCGGGGCGCGATCCGGAGGCGCTGACGCCGGGAGTGCAGGTGTGGTGCAACCTGGCCGATTCGGACGAGGAGGCGCGTGCGGCGCTGGCGCCGTCGATTGAGGCGATGTATCGGACGCCGTATGAGCGGTTCGCGCGATATACGATCTGCGGGACGCCGGAGACGTGGCTGGCGCGGGTCGGGGAATTTGCGGCGGCGGGGGTGCGTCACTTCAACCTGATCTTTGCCGGGGGCGATGTACGGGTGCAGATGGCGCGGTTCGCGACCGAGGTGATGCCGCTGATCGTCACGGATTGACACATACCGGATGACGCCTCAAGGGCGGCTGCGAAGGCTGCGGAGCGTTACGAGGGCGTCTGGTAGGTTGGTCGTCAACTCGAACTCGCGCAGAATGTCCCAGGCTCTTCACAAAGCGGGGTGTAGTTGGGGTCTGAATCCGCCGGGCGCCCGTCAGGGATCGGCGCCGGCTCGATGCTGGCGGCAGCGCGGCCGGACCATCCCGGTGCGCGATACCGGCGGGCGTCGGCGATACTGTGGGCATGGAGTACGTGTCCAGAGTGCCGCGACCGCCGCTGGAAGGGCTGATCGACGACCTCTACTACCTGGAGGGTGCGCCGCCGTACGCCCGGCTGACGCTGCCGCCGGCGCCGTCGGCGCTGCTCATCGTCAACCTCGGGGCGCCGTTCCGCATCCGCGCCGGCACCGACATCGAGACGGCCGAGTACGCCGACGGCTGCGTGGTCACCATGCCCACCCGCGCGTGGGAGTTCGGCTACCCGCTCGGGACCCGGTCCGTCGGCGTGCACTTCAAGCCGTGGGGGCTGGCGCCGTTCCTGTCGATGCCCGCGGCCGAGCTGTGTGACCGGCCGGTGACGGTAGAGCAGATTTGGGGCCGGCCCGCCATTGCTGAGCTGCGAGACCGGCTGGCCACGGCGGACGGACCGCACGAGATGCTGACGCTGCTCGAGGAGGAGCTACTGCGACGGCTGTGCGAGACCGCCGGCCTGGGGCTGGTCCGCCATACGAGCAGCGTCATCGCGGCGACCAGCGGGACGGTGGCGATCGGTAACCTGAGCGTGGCAGCCGGTGTCAGCAGCACGCATCTCGCACAGCGGTTCAAGGAACTCATCGGCGTCACGCCGAAGCGGCTGGCCCGTAGCTATCGCTTCACCGCCACCGTGTTCTCGATCAACCCCGCCGAACCGATCGACTGGGCCGACCTCGCCGCTGGCGCAGGCTACTTCGACCAGGCCCACTTCGGCCACGAGTTCCGGGCCTTCACCGGGCTCACGCCGACCCGGTACATCGAAGTCCGGCGGCGGTTCCTGCGCGAACATCCCGGCCACGTGCTGGACGGCTGGCCGCTGCCCGCCGATTGATTTCTTACAAGAGCGACAGCTCACGACACGCTAATTTGGAGGCACCCCAAAGCAGAGGAGAGCCCCATGGGCAAGGTAGTCATGTACAGCTCGGTGTCGGTGGACGGCTTCATCGCGGACGAGAATGACCAGCCCGGACCGCTGTTCGACTGGTTGACCAGCGGTGACGTCCCGTTGGACGAGAGCGGCGAGGTGAAGGTGTCGCAGACGTCCTACGACTACACCCGGCCGTACTGGGACCAGATCGGGGTGACGATCGCCGGCCGCCACGTCTTCGACATGACGGACGGCTGGGACGGCAAGCCTCCGGGTGGGGTCGACCACGTGGTCGTCGTGACGCACCGGCCGCAGCCCGAGGGCTGGGACCCCGAGGCGCCGTTCCACTTCGTCGACGGCGTCGAGGCCGCCGTGGCCAAGGCGCAGGCGCTTGCGGGTGACCGCCTGGTCGAGGTCGCCGCTGGCGACGTCGGTGGCCAGGTGCTTGCCGCAGGTCTGGTCGATGAGGTGCGCATGGACGTCGTACCGGTCGTGTTCGGGGCCGGCAAGCGCTACTTCGGGTCGGTCGACGCGCAGCACCTGTTGGAGGATCCGGACGTGGTGATTCAGGGCAACCGGGTGCTTCACCTGCGCTATCGGGTGCGCCGTTGACCGATCTGAGCGGGTACGCGAAGAAGTCGACTGCGGACGGTGACACAAGATCGGGCCTCCGGCTGCGTTTGCGCATCGCTGTCCCGGGATAGGAGTCGAGGTCTCCCGAGGATGGAAGTTCTCACACTGCCCATCTGGAAGACCTCGACATGCCTGACGCTACCTTCGCTTGCCCTGACCTGACCACGTTCTGCCGGCTCGACGAGCTCGGCCTTGTCGTCACCGGCCAGCGCCTCGAACCCGACCGTGCTGTGCTGGCTTGCAGGGTCGTCGAGCCCGACCAGTGGTGCCGACGGTGCGGCTGCGAAGGAAGTCAGCGTGACTCCGTGGTCCGCCGGTTGGCGCACGAACCGCTCGGTTGGCGGCCAAGTCCGCGGCTGTGGAGGAGCTTCCCGACGTGGTGACCGTGATGGATCCCTTCCGCGTCACACGCCTGGCCGGCGGGCACTCGATGAGTGCCGGCGCCGTGGCCGCGACTTGATGGTCAAGCTGATCGACTCGGTCACCACCGGTGTCCCGAAGGCACTGGTCGAGATCACCAAGCTCGGCCGCACGCTGAAGAAGCGCGCCGAGGACGCGCTGGCCTACTTCGACCACCCCCGCACATCGAACGGACCCACCGAAGCGATCAACGGCCGACTCGAACACCTCCGCGGCTCCGCACTCGGGTTCCGCAACCTGATCAACCACATCGCCAGATCACTGCTCGAAACCGGCGGGTTCAGGCCCCGACTACACGCCCGATTATGAAGAGGCCGTTTCCTGCGTCCGGCGCCACTCCTCTGGTCGTTCCAGCCTGGCCTGCTGAATACCGATCCGGTAAACAGCGTCAGTGGGATGGAGTGTGGTCATTGTGCAGCCTGTATCGATCAGGAAATCGACGGGATCCCATTGTTATGAGATCCCCGGTAGCAGGAGGAAGCAACGTATCCATGGCACTGGCAAGCCAGATGCTGAGTTGAAGAAGCCACGGATCACAGCGCGATGGAGGTCGCAGTCATGAAGTAGTGAACCCAAACATCGGCTGGCTCCAAATTCAGTTGTTTCAATGAGGCATTCAGATCTCGCAAGTCATGGCTCACAGCGACGACATCGCCATCATGAACGGCGACAAACTGGTCGGGAAATGTGTCGAGAAACTGCTGATAGTGATCTTGCCAGAAAAGACGTTGCTGTTCGGCCTCGCGCCATCGTGCTTGGATCTCTTCAAGCGAGGGCAGCTCGATTGACATTCGGCGATTCCTCCGTCGCCGGCGCCATTATGCTCTCAGTGTTGATGCGCGAGGCAGGTCGGTCAAGTATCGCCGGACGCGTCGGCCACTCCGCGCGTGATATCCTCGCGACGGCATCCCGGTTAGTGGTGGAGGCAATCTTCGTGGAAAATCCGCATCTGTCTTATGAGCTTGATCGACACATTGCGACGATTACACTGAACCGTCCCGAGGCGATGAACGCGCTCAGCGCGGAGATGAGCGAGGGACTGGTGGAGGCGATCACGGAGGCCGGACGCGACGATGGGGTGCGGGTGGTGATCGTGACCGGTGCCGGGCGCGCCTTCTGTGCGGGCGGCGATCTGAAGACGATGCTGGCGCGGGGCGAGGCAGAGCGGTCGGCGGGGGTGGCGGGCAAGCTGCGCTCGCTCGACGCAGCGGGGCGGCGGGTGCCGGTCATGCTGAAGAAACTGACGAAGCCGACGATCGCGGCGGTGAACGGCATCGCGGCGGGGTGGGGCTGCGACCTGGCGATGGCGTGTGACATTCGCATCGCGACGGCATCGGCGCGGTTTACGGAGGCGTTCGTCAAGCGGGGGTTGGTGCCAGACGGTGGGGCGACCTGGCTGCTGCCGCGGATCGCCGGGCTGGATCGGGCCTGCGAGATGATCCTTTCGGGGATGATCGTCGACGCGGAACACGCGTGGCAGATGGGCCTGGTGACGCGGGTCGTGCCGGACGGCGAACTGGAGGCGGCGGTTGACGCGCTCGCCGGTCAGATTGCAGCAAATGCGCCGCTGGCGGTGCAGTCAGCGAAGCGGATGATCCACGACCAGCTCGGCATGAACTTCGAGGAGGCGATGCAGCAGGTGGGGATGTTCCTCTATACGATGCGGGAGTCGGAGGACCACCGCGAGGGTGTGACCGCATTTCTGGAGAAGCGGGAGCCGGTGTTTCGGGGGCGGTGATGTTTTGAACCGCAGAGGCGCAGAGGACGCAGAGGACTTTCGAAGGGCCGGCGCGGAGTGGGCGTCGCGCGGTCTTTCGCACTTGTGGACGCCGCTGGTGGCGGTGACGGCGGCGCATGGCGGGGTGCGGAGCGGGCAGATCGCGATGTCGGTGCATGGTGCGTCGATCGTGCCGCAGCGGCCGCGGCTGACGGCAGCGCTGTGGAAGCGGAATCTGACGCATGACCTCGTGCGGGAATCAGGGGTTTTTGCGGTTCACCTGTTGGGCGATGGTCAGGACGAGGTGATCTACCGATTGGGGCTGCGTTCCGGACGCGAGGGGGACAAGCTGGCTGGTCTGGTGCGGGGTGCCGGTGTGACCGGGTGCCCGCTGCTGGCTGAGTATGTGGCTGTGTATGAATGTCGCGTGCTGAATGCGATGGACGGCGGCGATATGACGGTGTTCCTCGGCGAGGTGGTGGCGATGGACGGGCGGGAGGGTGCGCCGTTGTGGTGGCGCGACCTGCGACCCCGGATGCCCGGCGAGCAGGCGGCGGTCTGGGATCGGAAGATCGCGGGGGACATCGCGGATTCGCTGGCGACGATGGACACGATCGAGACTGGGTAACTGCCCGGCACATCAATGCGATGCTCCGCAGGGGCGCGTAGGATGGCTGGTGCAGGCGATCGACGGCGATTCATCGACCAAGGTTCTGGTGACGTCTTATGACTTCGACCAAGCAACTCACACTCGAGGAGTTTCTCGCGCTGCCGGAGACGGAGCCGGCGAGCGAATACGCGTGCGGCGAGGTGATGCAGAAGCCGATGCCGACCAATGCACACGGGATCCTTCAGCTCTACATTGGCATGCTGCTCTATCAGTTTCTCTCGCGGCAGAAGTTGGGCCGCGTGCGGACGGAGTGGCGCTGCATCTTCGGGCCGAAAGGGAAAGGACGGCGACGGGCCTATGTGCCGGACATCGTCTATGCATCGTTCGAACGGATGCCTCCGGTTGACGCAAATGAGCAGAAGTTCCTAAGGACGGCGCCGGACCTCGTGGTCGAGATCCTTTCTCCGGACGAATCGGCGAGCCGGTTTGCACGGAAGCTTCGGTTCTACCTGCTGCATGGCGTGCGGCTCGTGTGGGTGGCGGACCCGATCGCGCAGACGATCACGGTGTATACCCCCGGCTCCGCGGATGAGCGCGTGCTGCGTTCGGGCGACACGCTCGACGGGGGCGACGTGCTGCCGGGCTTCAGCGTGCCGATCGACGAGATCATGGCTCAGCTGCATGAGGGGTGACGCGGCGTCACCAGCGAAAGAGGCGTTTGAGCATGGTGCCGGAGAGGTGGAGGATGACGGGGGAGCCGTGGGGGCAGACGGCGGGGGAGTCGACGGTGCCGAGGCGGGAGAGGAGCTCGCGGGCGGCACCCTCGGGAAGGGTGCTCCCTTTGCGGACGGCGGCACGACAGGAGGCGGTGGCGAGCAGGCGGTGACGCCAGTCGGCGGCGTCGACGAGCGCTTCGCCGAGGAGCGCGAGGATGCCGTCGTGATCGAGCCGTTCCAGGCCGGTGGGGGCGCCGCGGACGAGCATGGCGCCGCTGCCAAACTCCTCGAGGACGAAGCCGAGGGATGCGAGGTCGGCGGCGCGATCGTGGAGTCGATGCGCTTCAACGGCGGCGGGGCGGAGGAGCGCTGGCTCGAGCAGGGCCTGGGCGTCGCGGGCCGGCTCACGGGCCATTTGCTCGTAGAGGACGCGCTCGTGGGCGCGGTGCTGATCGACGAGGAAGATGCCGCCGGTGCTCTCGGCCAGGAGCAGGCCGTCCATCGCCTGGGCGACGAGGCGAAGACCTTGGAGATCGGGCGGCGGGCCGGCGTTCCACTCGGCGGGGGCTTCACTGATGCGGCGGAAGGGCAATCGGAGTTGTCCGTCGAGGTCGACGCCGCCGACCGGATGGCGACCGAAGGCACGGCTGACGGCTTCTTGGAGAGGCTCGACGATCGTCGGCTCGCCGGCGAGCCGTACTTCGAGCTTTGTGGGATGAACGTTGGGGTCAACCTGGCTCGGCGGAACCTCGAGCCAGAGCAGGACGACGGGGTGCTTTCCCGGCGGTGTGTAGGGCCGGTAGGCCGCCTCCAAACCGGCGAGGATCGTGCCGGTTCTTACCCAGCGACCATTGACGAACAATGTGACGTGCTGGCGGCCGCTGCGCCAGGGTCCAGCGACGGCGATCCAGCCGCGCGCGCGGCCGCCAGCGACGAATGCGGATTCGATCGGAGCCATCGCCTCGACCGCAGCCGGGCCGTAGAGGGTGGCCAGGACGGTGCGGGCCTCACCACTTCCGTCGCTCTGGAAGGCGATCCGGCCATCAAATGAAAGCGTAAAGGCAACATCCGGCCGACCGAGAGCGTAGCGTCGCAGGAGATCGCCGGTTCGGGAGGATTCGATCTTCTGCGCCCGCAGGAAGCGCAATCTGCCGGGAACGTTTCGAAAAAGGTCGTGAACCGCGACCGTCGTCCCTGGTGTCCGGGAGCGAATTCCGCTGCTCGATCGTTGACCGAAGCGATAGACGATGGCGTGGCCTGTCTCGGCGCCTTCCACGGCGGAGGTGACGGTGATCTCGGCGACGGCGGCGATGCTGGGGAGGGCTTCGCCGCGGAATCCGAGGGTACCGATCGCGTCGAGGTCCGATGGCTCGGCGAGCTTGCTGGTGCCGTGGTGGGTGAGGGCGAGGTCCAGTTCATCGCCGGGGATGCCGTGACCGTCATCGGCGACGCGGATCAACTCCAGGCCGCCGCCACGGATCTCGACACGGATGCGTCGGGCACCGGCGTCGAGCGCGTTCTCGATCAGTTCCTTGACAACGGAGGCGGGGCGCTCGATCACCTCACCGGCGGCGATGCGCTCGGCGAGGGTGGGCGGCAGCACGCGGATCGGGCGGCGGTTCATGGCGCTGACTGGTGGTCGCGGTGTTCGCGGACGAGGCGGAGGGGCGGGCCGGGCGCTTCCTCGATCTGGGCCTGTTCTTGGAGGCGGGCAAGCAGGTTGAGCGCATCGAGCGGAGTGGTGCGGGCGAGGTCGATGGTGAGGAGGGCGGCCCTCACCCCCGACCCCTCTCCCGCAAGCGGGAGAGGGGAGCCTAATTCGAACGATGTTCCCAGCTCGTCGATTGGTGCTGCCGGCGTGGGGGAGATGCTGGCAGGCCCATGCCGATCAGGCTCCCCTCTCACGAACTCGGGAGAGGGGTCGGGGGTGAGGGCCGCGGTTCGTTTCCCTTCCAGTTCGGCAAGAATGATGCGGGCGCGCGCGGTGACGTGCGCCGGCAGGCCGGCGATCTCGCCGACGTGGATGCCGTAGGAACGGTCGGCGCCGCCGGGACGGATGCGGTGGAGGAAGACGACGCGGCCACCCTCTTCGACGGCGGCGGCGTTGGCGTTGCTCAGCGCGGGGAGCCGGTCGGCAAGAGTGGTGAGCTCGTGGTAGTGGGTGGCAAAGAGGGTGCGGGCGCCGATGCGATCGTGAACGTCTTCGACGACGGCCTGGGCGATGGAGAGACCGTCGAAGGTGCTGGTGCCGCGGCCGATCTCGTCGAAGACGAGCAGGCTGCGGGAGGTGGCGGCGCGGAGGATGGCGGCGGTTTCGACCATCTCGACGAGGAAGGTGCTGGCGCCAGCGGCGAGGTCGTCGTGGGCGCCGACGCGGGTGAAGATGCGGTCGACCAGGCCGATCCGCGCCGATGCGGCGGGGACGAAGCTGCCAACCTGCGCCATCAGCACGATCAGCGCGACCTGCCGGAGATAGGTGGACTTGCCGGCCATGTTGGGGCCGGTGATGAGGAGGATGCGGGAGTCGGCAATCGGCAATCGGCAGTCGGCAGTCGGGGGGGCTGATATGGGTGTGTCGGAGTGCTCCGGTGCTTCGGATGTCGGCAACGGGCCTTTGTTGACTGGACTTTCCCCATTGCCGATTGCCGATTCCCGATTGCCGGCCGCAAGGCGGCAATCATTGGCGATGAAGGCGCCGTCTTCGAGGGATGCTTCGACGACGGGGTGGCGGCCGCCTTCGATGTGGAGGTCGCCGGAGTTGTCGAGGAGGGGGCGGACGTAGCGGCGTTCGGCGGCGACCTGGGCGAATGAGGCGAGCACGTCGAGCTCGGCGAGGGCGGCGGCGGTGGCGAGCAGGCGTCCGATCGCGGCGCCGGCGGTGTCACGGACGCCGGCAAAGACACGTTCTTCCAGGGCGGCAATGCGTTCTTCGGCGCGGAGGATAGCGGCTTCGCAGGTTTGCAGTTCCTCGGTGACAAAGCGTTCGGCGTTGGCGAGGGTTTGGCGGCGGACGAAGTCGGCGGGCACGGAGCGGAGATTCGACTTCGTGACCTCGATGTAGTAGCCGAAGACCTTGTTGTAGCCGACCTTGAGTGAGCGGATATTGGTGCGCTCGCGGAGGCGGCGCTCGAGGCCGAGGAGGGTAGCCTGGGCGAGAGAGACGCTTTCGGCGATGCTGTCCAGCTCGGTGTGGAAGCCGGGTTTGATGCGGCGGTCGGCGTCAATCGAGACGGCACGTTCGATCAGGTCGGCGACGTCGGGAATGGGGTCGAGGCGGGGGACGAACCCCTCCCCCGGCCCCACGTTACCTAACCCCCCGACCCCCTTCCCTCGCAGGGAAGGGGGAGTCCTCTCCTGCGATGGGTGAACGGGAATGTCTATGCCGCCAATAGCCGAGAAGCTGGCAGACCTCGGCTGATCAGGCTCCCCTCCCCAAGGCCTTGGGGAGGGGTCGGGGGAGG
>JBFXAN010000190.1:0-11978 GCA_050184225.1 Dehalococcoidia bacterium
GATACCTAACCCCCCGACCCCCTTCCCTCGCAGGGTAGGGGGTGACTAACGTAACCGTGGTCTGCCAGTAACTCGTCTGGCAGTAGCATGCCCATCCCACCTCAACCATCGCCGGAGAGGACTCCCCCTTCCCTCACAGGGAAGGGGGCCGGGGGGTTAGGTAACCCTTATCCCGCCGCGCTTTGGGCGGCCGTTTCCCACTCGTCGAGGATGTTGGACAGGTAGGCTTCGGCGGCGCTGTAGCGGGCACCGAGGTCGCGGACACGGTCGACATCGGCGGCGGTGGAGGCGGCGCCTAATTCGTCGTGCAGCCGCGCGACTTCCTGCTCTGCCTCGGTCACCTGACGCTCCAGGTCGCGGACGCGGGCTTCGAGCCGCCGTTCCTCCTTGGTCGGCGGACGGCCGCTCCGTTCAGGTGCGGGCCGCGATCTGGCGACGGCAGCTCCGGCGACCTCGATCGGCGGCGGCGCTTCCGCGGCGGCGACGTAGGCGCTCCAGTTGCCGTTGAAGGATCGCAGCGTGCCATCGCGAACCAGCCACAACCGTGTCGCGACGACATCGATGAACCGGCGGTCGTGGGAGACGAAGAGCAGCGATCCCGGCCATCCGGCGAGCGCCGCTTCCAGCGTCTCGCGCGATGGAAGGTCGAGGTGGTTGGTCGGCTCGTCGAGGATGAGCAGGTTCGCGCCGCTATAGAACAGCCGCGCGAGCGCCACGCGGCTGCGCTCGCCACCGCTAAGCTCACCGATCCGCTTGAAGACCTCTTCCCCCCGAAAAAGGAACCGTGCAGCGCGATCCCTGGCCTCGGGGATCTCCCCGCCGGTCGTCTGCAGGAGAATGTCGAGGACGCTATCGTCGGGGTCCAGATCCTCGGATGCCTGCCGAAAGTACCCTGGCGTGACGTTCGCGCCGAACCGAGTCACGCCGGACAGCGGCGGGAACTCTCCCATGATCGTCCGCAGCAGTGTCGTCTTGCCGGCGCCGTTGGGACCAATGATCGCGGCACGCTCGCCGCGGATCAGGTCGAGCTCGCGCGGACCGGTGATGATCGGGCGGTCCGGATGTCCCGGATGGGCGACGCGCAGCTCGGTGAGCCGCAGGGCGATGTCGCCGGATCGGCCGACCTTGGCCTTGTTGATCTTCAACGTGGCACGGGACTCGACCGGCGCGATCCGCTCCAGCCGATCGAGACGGGTTTGCCGTCCCTGCGCTTCGCGGGCGCGCTGACCGGCGCGGAAGCGGCGGATAAATTCTTCCGTCTTGGCGATCTCCGCCTGCTGGCGCTCGTACTCGATCGCCTGGCGGGCGTCCCGCTCCTGACGTTGAACCTCGTAGGCGCTGTAGTTTCCCGAGAACTGGGTGATGGCTCCGTTCCGCAACTCCCAGATGACCGTGGCAACGCGGTCGAGGAAGTAGCGGTCGTGCGAGACGACGACGAGCGTGCCCCGCCGGGTGACGAGTGTCGACTCGAGCCACGCCAGCGTTTCCAGGTCGAGGTGGTTGGTCGGTTCGTCCAGGAGGAGAATATCCGGCGCTTGCAGCAGAGCGCGGGCGAGTCCGAGCCGCGCCCGCTCGCCGCCGCTGAGGTCGCCGGCCTGACGCGGCCAGAACGTTTCCGTGAGGCCGAGGCCGTGCAACACCCGCTTTGCCTCGGACTCGAAGGTGTATCCACCGGCGTGCTCGAAGCGGGTCTCCAGTTCGGCATACCGATCGTGGGCGGCGCCCGCATCCGCCGGCCCAGCCGCGGCGAGCGCGTCGGCGGCATGAGCGAGATCCTGTTCCAGCGCGAGCAACTCGGCACGTGCCGAGAGCGCCTCTTCGAAGACCGAGCGTCCCGGCACCAGCAGCGGCTCCTGGGCGACATAGACGAGGCGGTCACCCTGGGCGCGATGCACCGTACCGCCGGTCTGTGTCTCCAATCCGGCGATGATGCGCAGCAACGTGCTCTTGCCACCGCCATTCGGCCCGACCAGACCAACATGCGCGCCCTCGGGAAGGTCGAACGTAACCCCTTCGAGCACGTCCTGGCCGCCGAAGGCCATCCGCACGTCGCGGACGGTCAGCGTGCTCACACCGGTCTCCATACTGCCCGTGATGCGCTCGTGGGGTGATCAGGCTCCGGGCACACGAAATGACCGTGGGATGCCCACGGTCCTCGATCGAAACTACGGGACAACGTTTCCGTCTTGATCCCTTGTATCATCTGCTCCCGACGCACGTCAACGTGCCGGGGTGTTCTATGGCGCAACACCCCGGCTCGTGTGGCTGGCCGGGCTTCAGATGACCGGCGCGGACCGAACGGTGATGAGATCCTAGAAGATGAGGATCAGGATGATGATGATGAGAATCAGGACGAGCAGTCCACCACCGATATACATATTGGTTCCTCCTTGCTGATGGGCGCCCCCTCAGTGAAAGGAGTATCGGGCAGGGCTGACCGCCGGCGAATAGCCCGACGAACGTATTTCGGAACGCGCAAAACTTACGCTGCCCTACGCCGGGGCTAGCGCAATCAGGTCATATCGTGGGCCGGCGGAAGTCCGTTCGAAGGCAACCTGCTAGAAGCAGCTACCAGGTGACGCGCCCGGCATCGCCGTCGATCTGGACAGTGGCGCCGTGATCGATCAGCGAGGTCGCGTCACGCGCGTTGGTAACGCAGGGAATGCCGTATTCCCTCGCAAGGATCGCCGTGTGGGAGAGCAGCCCACCCGTCTCGACGATCGCCCCCGCGATCAGGCCCAGCCACGGCGTCCAGGCCGGCGATGTCATCGGACAGATGAGGATATCCCCCGGCTCCAGTGCGTCAATCTCGTCCAACGACCGGACAACGCAGGCGCGACCGGCGGCTGTTCCCGGCGACGCGGCGGTGCCGGAGAGGCCACGGGTGGATGTGACAGGCTCGGCGCCTAGACCAAAGAAGCCGGTGAGGGTAGGATTCTCCGCCGCCCAGTCCGGCAAAGGCCGGCCCATGGTCCGAGGCGGCGGCGTCCGCGTGTAGCGTCGATGCCAGCCGCGACGCCGACCGGGCAGGCCACGGACCGGCTGCTCATCGCGAAGCGCGTCGATCAGCTCCGGGCGCCGGAGCCAGATTGCATCCTCGCGTTGGGCGAGACGTCCGGCACGGACGAGCCGGTCGCCGGCGGCGAGCAGCACCGCGCGAAGGGCTGCCATACCCTGCTGGTCGATCAAGGCATTGTGGTCCTCGGAAACGACGACGTAGGCCTGCGCCGCCGCGAGCGCTCGCATGAATGGCTCCTGCTCGTCGGGGTCCAAGCCGGCGCGGGCAGCGGCGACGGCGGCCTCCCGCGCCGCGGCGGCGCGGCGCCGGTGTGCGCCCGGTTCCGCTGCTGGACGGCGAAGATGGTCGGCAAGTAGTGACAGGACCGGCGCGGGGTTCTCCCGCCAGGTTGGTGCGCCGACATCCCAGGCCGCCGCGCGGGCGCCATAGCCTGCCAGGAACGTGTCGAGCGCCTCCGTGAACCATGCCTCGTCGTCGGATGATGCGGATCGTAACGCGAGCGACGGCGCCGCGCCCGCGATGAGGCGATCCATCAGAGCGGGACGAAGGCGGACCGCCTCGGCCAGTGATTCCAGCGCCTCCGACGCTTCCGTCGCGCGATTCGGGAATCCTTGCAGCAGCGTTTGCGCCCTCAGCGCGCCGCCGAACCGCGCGCCGTAGCGGCCGGTAAAGCGGGCCGCCGCTTCCATCGCCGGTACCAGCGCCAGGTCGTGCACGCGCCACTGTTGCGCGCGCAGGTGGATGGCCTCGTCCAGAGCCGCTGCATAGTCGCGGTCACTGATGGTGGACGCGGCGATCCGTTCCAGAGCGGCGGTCAGTTGCCGCGCCTCGGTGGCATAGCGATCGTTCCAGTCGCGGAGCGCCGTTTCCAGGCGGGGCGCAACGGTCGCCTGATAGACGGACTCGCCGGCGGCGAGTGCCGCCGGTGTCGGCGGCACATCGACGCCGAAGTACACGTAGCCGCGCTCGACCCGAACGTACTGGCCGGCGAGCGGCCGGCGAAGCTCCGCGGCGGCAGCGGCAAAACCACGGGCCATCGCCGGCAGGTCGAACGTCTCGGCCGCGGGCGTGACCGGCTCCGGGAAATGGCTCGGATCCCAGAACCAGAACTGGGCGCCTTCCTCAACGCGTCGCCGCCGCTGCTCCGGCCGTCCCCTGGAGGCGCTCATGCCTCTTCTCCGATCGCCCAGCCTGGGAGCGTCGCATCGGGAACACTGTCGTATGGCGGTAGATAGGGTTTTATGTCGAGGACGGGTGTCCCATCGATCGCATCAAGACCGATCACGTCGAGGCGGGCATCCGATAGCCCGGTGACGCGCACGACGGTGACGCCGATCGGATTGGGTCGGTGGTGCGTGCGGAGCGCCAGGACGCCGATCTCAGGGAGCGAGGGGTCACCGCCCGGACGTTCGGCCAGCGTACCGCGTTGTGCATCCGTCACCCGGTCCAGCCAGGTCAACACGAGTGCGTGGCTGAAGCCGTTCAGTCCCGCGAGTGCCGGCGCGTAGCCGTCGAACAGATGGATCGATGCCCGCTCGCCGGCGGTGTCACGGTAGCGGAGGTCGCGCAGGCGGGAGCGCACGAATCCGATCGGATGCAAGATCACCGGTTCGGGCGGAGGCAGCGATTGTCCGCCGCCGAAGAGGCCGCGCATCCGGTCGAAGGCAGACATCCCTCACCTCTCGTCACATGCTGACGCGGAGGAGGGCAACCCCCGCTTGTCCGCATTCGCCTCGGTGCAGATCAGCGCCACGGGACGGCCCAGCTGCCGGGTGAGGACGACGGTGCGCTCGTTCTCACCGTGAAGCCTGAGCATGCGAAGAAACGCCTCCGGCTCCAATGGCGAGCCGCGTTTCTTGACCGTCACCCGCCCAACCTCATGCGATCGAAGATAGCGTCGCACGCGATCGACGCTGAACGGGAGCACCGTCTCGATCGACCAGGCACGGGCGAACCGATCGTGACGCAACTCCCCGGCTGAAAGATAGGCGATCGAACGGTCGAACTGCCAGGCATCAAGCCGTCGCGCCAGTGTGCCGAGCAGATGGGCACGGATCACCGCCGAGTTTGGCTCGTACAGGACCGATCCGGCCGGGCGGACCGGCGGTGCCTCGTCACCGTCCGAGTGCAGCGTGACGCCGTCGGGCAGAATCGTCGCCGTTCGCCCCTCGGAGACGCCTGCGCCCAGCCAGAGGACTGCCTCCTTCAGGTCGTTACCCTCCGCGACAAACTCAACCTCGGCTTCGACGCCCGCGAGATCGGTATCACGAATGCCCGGCGCCAGCTTGACCGCGAGCAGCCGAAACCGGCTCCGCCAGGCGAGGACCTCGGCCAGGGGTGGTTGGTAGTTGTGGGCGTCGAAGACACGCCGGCCGGCGGTGGTTCGCCGCGAGGGATCGACAAAGGCAGCCTCGGCGATGATGGGACCGCCGCCGGCCACGTCCGCCTGGACGGCAGCGAATTGGTGACCGTGGCCGTAGGCACGCGCGTTGGCTCGTGCCATGAGCAGGCGCAGCCGGTCGCGATCGACGCCGACCGTGGGCGCCACGGCGGAGAGCGCGACCGAATCACCGCCGATCCCGCATCCGAGGTCGACGATCTGGTCGTAGCCGGCAAAACGTCGTGCCCGATGGACCGCGACCGTCTCCGCCGTCGCCTGTTCTAACGCGTCGCGGGTAAAGTACATATCTGCCGCTCGCGAGAACTTCCGCTCCGCGCGCCGCCGCAGGATCGCCGTCTCAAGCGCTGCCGCCGCCAGATTCGGCTCGGTCCGCCGTCGGAGATGGGTCAGTGTCCGAAGCCGCGCCGTTTCGGACAGGTCTGATTGGGCCAACTCGTTCAGCAGTTGTTGGCCGGTCGGAGTCAGGAGCGCGGCGAAGTCGTTCCGATTCATGCGTCGGCTGGGTGTGCTAGTGGCGGAAGTGCCGGACGCCGGCGAAGACCATCGCCGCCCCTGCCTGATCGACGGAGGCGATGACATCCGCGTCGCGGATCGAGCCACCCGGCTGCACGATGGCGGTGACACCGGCCCGCAATGCCTCCTCTACGCCATCGGCGAACGGAAAATACGCGTCGGAGGCGAGGGCGCTGCCGGCGGCACTCTCCCCGGCCTGCCGTACGGCGAGCATGACACTGGTCAGACGGTTGGTCTGGCCGGCGCCCATGCCGACCATCTGACCGCCGTTCGCCAGCACGATCGCGTTCGACTTGACGTGCTTGCACGCCTTCCAGGCGAAGCGCAGATCCGCGAGTTCCACTGGTGTCGGCGGGCGCTGTGAAACCGTTTCGAAGTCGAATTCGTTCGGGACAAAGGTATCGTCGTCGTGCACGAGCATGCCGCCGGAGATCTCGCGGAACCGCTGGCCGCCGGCATGTGGGGGTGCGGCCTGAAGGATGCGCAACTCTTTCGACTTGCCGCGGATCACGGCAAGACCGTCGTCCGTGTACGCCGGCGCGATCAAGACGTGATAGAGCTGCCGCTGGCCGGAGAGGGGATTGCGTACTTCACGCAGCGCGGTGGCCAGCGCGGCATCGACCGGCCGGTTGAAGGCGATGATGCCCCCATAGGCGGACACGGGATCGCCGGCCAGGGCCAGCTCGTAGGCTTTGACAATGTCGTCCCGCGAGGCGATGCCGCAGGGCGTGGCGTGCTTGACGATGACGCAGGTCGGTTCGTCGAAGTCCCATACCGCCTGCCAGGCGCCGTCGGCATCGACGTAGTTGACGAACGACATTTCGGGACCATGAAGCAGCGTGGCCGAGGCAATGCCGCTGGGCGCGGCCTCCGACCGGGTGGTCTGCCGGTAGACGGCACCGCGCTGGTGGGGATTCTCGCCGTAGCGGAGGTCGTGCAGCTTCTCGAAACCGAGGGTGAGCGCGGCAGGAAACGGTTGCTCGTCACCGCGCAGATAGGCGGCGATCGCGGTGTCATAGGCGGCGACGTGCTGAAAGGCGCGTTGCGCGAGGCGGCGGCGCTCGTCGATCGGCACCGTGCCCGCGCGGAGCAGTTCGAGGACGTGGCCATAGTCATCCGGCGACACGACGACGAGCACGGCGGGGAAGTTCTTGGCAGCGGCGCGGATCAGGGTCGGCCCACCGATGTCGATGTTCTCCAGCGCTTCGGTCAGGTCGACGCCGCCCGCGACCGTGCGGGCGAAGGGATAAAGATTGCTGACGACCAGGTCGATCGGCGCCAGGTGATGGCGTTCCAGTTCGGCCATGTGGTCTGGAGAGTCCCGCCGCGCCAGCAGGCCGCCATGGACGGCGGGGTGAAGGGTTTTCACCCGGCCGTCGAGGATCTCGGGGAAGCCGGTGAGGTCCGAGATCGATCGCACGGGCACCTTAGCTTCCTCAATCGCGCGCATCGTATTGCCGGTGCTGAAAAGCTCGAATTCGAGCTGCTGCAGACCCTCTGCCAGAGTCTTGATCCCCTGCTTGTCCCAAACGCTTAATACGGCCCGCACGGGACGTTCCTCCTCTTCGGCTCGCCGGCCGCGTTCTTGTGTTCACCGTACCTCGGACATCCAGTATGGTCCGCTTCTCCGTCGGCGGGGGTTCGATACCTCAGCCGGACTCGGCCAGCGGCGTGTCTGATGGTCCGTACCGGCGATTGATGATCACGCCGTAGATCGCGACGGCCAGGACGATCGGGGCGTAGAGGAACAGTACCGAGATCACGCCGACCGCATCGATCAGCACGCCTACCGCCAGAAGGACAAATAGCGAAGCGAGGTTCGCCAGCATTAATTGGGTTCCGTAGAACCGGCCGCGCATGTCGGCGGGCGCCCGCTCGTGAATCACGGTCTGGGCCGGGGCGTTGACGAGCGCGTAGGTGAAGCCGACCGGGACGGCAGTGACCATGGTGAGCAGGACGAGGACGGAGAGCGTGAGCGTGCCGAACCGCGGCTCGTCGAACTCATCGATCAATTCACCGGCCCCGGACTCCTCTAACGCCCGAGCGACGAACTCGACCGAGCCAAGCGCGACCAGCGCGGCGGCGATGCCGAACAGGCCGATGGTGACGATCTGCGGCTTGCGGAGATGTCGCGTCAGCCACGGCAACGAGCGCAGACCGAGGACCGCGCCGACACCAACGGGTGCGAACACAAAGACGGCGTTATCGGGCGACACGTCCAGCACGTCGAGGACGAACCGGGGCACGAGCAGGCCGAAGAGCATCGAGAGTGAGCTGCTCATCGTCAGCTGGACCAGCGCCAGCAGGCTGAGGGGATCTCGGCGGATGACGCCCAACACCATGGAAACATCACGCGCAATCGCACGGACCATCCCCATGCTGTTGAGCTTTTCCGTGACCAGTGGCGGCTCGATGTTCCTGGGCAAGGTCGAGACGAGTGCTGCCGCTCCCACATAGAGGACAGCCGCGCCGATGAAGAACAGCTCGGGGCCGCCGATCTTGAGCAGGAGCGGTGAGAGGATGACCATGCCCATGAACTGCGAGCCGGTGAGGGTGAGCTGAAAGAGCCCATTCGCGGAGATGAGTTGATGCCGCGACACCAGCATCGGAATGGTGGAGGACTCGGCCGGGCCGAAGAACTGCGATACGGACGAGAACAGGAGCGTCAGGAGGATCAGCGTGGCGACGTGCTGGTCGAAGAAGAGATAGGCGACGCAGATCCCGACCCGGATCAGGTTGGTGCTGATCAAGACGATCCGTTTCGGCCAGCGGTCGACCAGCACGCCGGCGAAGAGGCTGAACAGCACCGCCGGGAGCATGAAGGACAGGACGAGCACCGAGCCGATCACGCCGGATTCGGTACGGGCTGTGATCAGCACGAGCAGGGTGTACATCAGGCCGTTCTGCGCGGTCTGCGACACGAGTTGTGCCATCCACAGCTTCAGGAACCCCGCGTTCCGCAGGACCGAACCGGTTGGTTCAGGCGATCCCGCGACTCCGGTGGCATCCAGGGTATCTGATGCCATTCGTCTATCCTGGCTCGGTGGTGACGGGGAGGTCGGGCAGAACGACACCGCGGCTGACAAACCGCTTCATCCGCTTTTCCAGCTCGCGGCGAGGCAAGAGGACGCGGCGGCGGCAGGTGCAACACTCAATCCGGATATCGCCGCCGAGCCGGACGATCCGCCACTGATAGCCACCACAGGGATGTGGCTTTCGCAGGTGAAGAACATCCTCCATACGAAAGTCGATCGGCTCGCTCATCGTGACCTCAACCGGCCACAGGGGCGCGCTCAGCGGCGGCGATCGCATCGCGGAGCGAAACCGCCTCGCGCCGGGCTGCCTCGGCAAAATCGGGTCCGGCAGCGGCATAGAGGACGCCGCGCGACGCGTTGACGATGAATCCGCCGCCGGCCGGGAACCGCGCCGCCTGGACCGCGTCGCGTAACGCGGCTCCTTGCGCGCCGACACCCGGCAGCAGGAACGGTAGGTCGGGGCAGAGCGACCGCAGGCGAGCGATCTGCTCCGGATATGTGGCGCCGGCGACCAGGGCGGCATTCCCGTGTGTATTCCACTTGCTGACGCTTGTGGCGATAACTTCGTAGAGCGGCCGTTGCTCGCCCGATTGATCGGTCATCAGGAGATCCTGGAAATCGCCGGCGCCGGGGTTGGAGCTACGGCACCAGACGTAGACGCCTCGGTCCGCATACGCGAGGAACGGCTCGATCGTGTCGTGGCCGCCGTAGGCGTTGACAGTGGCGGCATCGAACTCCCAGGCATCGAAGAGCGCCCGCGCATAGGCCGCGGCAGTGTTGCCGATGTCGCCGCGCTTGGCGTCGGCGAGGATGGGGATGTCCTTGGGGATCGCGTCGCGCGTCTCGCGCAACAACGCGATCCCGTCGGGGCCGAGTGCTTCGAAGAAGGCGAGGTTTGGCTTATAGCAGCAGACGAGGTCGTGCGTCGCCGCGATGATCTCGCGCAAGTAACCGCTGATCTCGCCGTTGGGGATGCGGTCGGGATCGGGGTCGAGTCCGACGCACAGACGCGAGGCATTGCGCGCCGCCGCCTGCTCCAGCTTTTCGAAGTATGTCACTGTGCCTCCCGTGTCCAGCCGACCGTGGGATACCGCCACAGGCATTGTATATGACCGTCGTCCGCTGCAGGGACGGCGCTCCGTGGCATAACGGGTCGAATCATGGTCCCACCGATCGCGTGCGGTCGCCGTCGCCGTGGTACCGCCTGAAGTACTGGGTCGAAAGGTCGAGCGGCGACCGGCCGGGTGGCCGATGGCGGCGGCGTCGACAGCGGTGACACTGACTGCGAGCACATCGACATGCGCGCTCGTGGAAAGGAGCACCGATCATGGCCCGTCTGCACTGCCCCCGCTGTCGTGGATCACTGTTCTTCACCGCTGAAGACAATCTTCCGCGCTTGAGCTGCATCGCCTGTGGGCGCAGCTACGTTCCGGCGCGTGAGCCGGCGGCCGCTCCTCGTGCCGCGTAGGGATATCCTGATCTGCATTAGCAGACTTCAGATGATTGCTTGATTGTGATGCACTGGTCCGAGCGGCAGGGTTGCGCCTGCCGCCTGAAGACGGGCCAGGGTTTCCAGCAGTTGCCGCGGCTCGCCGCTGGTTATGAATTCCGCCTGGCATGATCGGTCCGTCGGAGGGGTCGCACTCCAGGGCGCGGTCACTCGAACCACCTGACGCGCCACCGCCTCGGCACAGTCGAGGACGGTGACCGCCGGGCCCATCAGCCGCTCGATGCTGGGGCGGAGAAAGCTGTAGTGCGTGCAGCCAAGGACGAGCACGTCCGCCCGCTGCTCCCACGCCGGCGCAAGGCAACGTTCGAGGAGGTCGAGTGTGTCCGGCGCCGCCAACGCGCCGCACTCGACCTGATCGGCGAGGCCGGATGCGGGCAGACGGATCACCTCGATATTCGCGGCGAAGCTCTCCACCAGATCGTCGAACGCGCGGGATCGTAAGGTGCCTTCAGTGGCGAGGATGGCGATCCTACCCGCCCTGCTCAACCTGGCCGCCGGCTTTACCGCCGGTACGACACCGATGAATGGCTGTGCGAACGTCCGGCGCAGTGACGTGAGGGCCAGCGTGCTCGCGGTGTTGCAGGCGACGACAATCGCCTCCGCACCCGCATCGCTCAGGAACCGGGCGGCATGGTGTGATCGTTCGATAATCTCGGCATCCGTGCGGTCGCCGTAGGGAAAGTGTGCGGCATCGGCAAAATACAGCAGCCGGTGTCGCGGCAGCCGTCGGGCAACCTCCGTCAAGACCGCCAGCCCTCCGATGCCGGAATCAAAGAAACCGATGAGGGGTGGGGTGTCACGCGGCACTGGACCCCGGTCGCGTTGTAATGTGGCAGCCGAACGCATGGCTCTATCTCACCGGATCGATGCGCGACGTGGCAAGCCATAAGGCGTCCGATCTCTCGGCACGCGACCAGAAACACCGTCTATCGAAGTACGTTTCCGCTTCTGCTGATGTCAAACGTGCGAGGCGGCCCCGTCAACTGACCGGTTTGTCGATCCCGCCTGCTCGATTTCAGGGACAGGCTTAGGTGCCTGCCCGCACGCCGGTCTCGACCGTCAGACCGGCATCACGCCAGCCGTCACAGCCGCCGACGACGCTGCTGACGTTGGTGAAACCCGCGTCGCGGAGGAACCCGGCCGCCTTGAGCGAGCGGACGCCGCCGGCGCACATGACGAGCACGTCGCCGTCGCGGGGCAGGTCGTCGAGATGGTCGGCCAGTTCGCTCTGGGGAATGTGGCGGGCGCCGGGGACGTGGAAGCGCTCGTACTCCTCCGGCTCGCGGACGTCGAGGAGGAGGGCGCCATGGTCTAGCCGGGACTGTGCCGTGTCCAGGTCGATCTCGGGAACGTTCTCGGCGGCGCGGGGCATCGCCCACGGTTTGTCGGCCATGCCCTGGTTGGTCGCGACGATCGCGTCCATGTTCAGCGGGCGCGCGGGGATGTCGGTCGAGATCGATCGAACGAACTCCTCCATGTCGCGCGCTTGGATCACAGGGT
>JBFXAN010000191.1:0-11971 GCA_050184225.1 Dehalococcoidia bacterium
AGCATCGCGCCAAGACCTTCCACGGCTTGCTCACCCGCGTGATGGCCAAGCTCGCCGCGCTCACGTTTCGCGCCGTCTGGCAGCAGGCAGGCGTCGATCTCGAGTGAACTCACATCAGTCGCCTGAGACGGCTAGCGATGAACGCTGAATCCACCAACCTCTGCGCCACTGCGTCTCTGTGGTTCAAAACACCGGAATGATGTCCTTCGCCTCGATGTCGCCGACATCGACGCCGGAGATGTCCAGTTCGGGGATCGCCGGGAACTCGATGTCCCACCGCTCGACCAGCTTCGCGATCTTGGCCAGTGCCTGCCGCCAGTTCTCCGCCTGCTCGTCGAAGCTCAAGACGCCGAGCCCGCCATCTCGTGCATGTTGAATCAATACCCGGTGATTCGGCAGAAAGTAGTCGGGCAACTCCCAGAACTGGTTCGGCGGCTCCCACAGCACCATAGATAGGAAGACAAACCCGGCGCGTAGCTGGCGCGTGATCATCGCCTTGTGCTCGTCCTGCAATCCGGGCCAGTCCTTCTCCAGGATCGTCAGGCAGATCTGCAGGTGCCGCGACTCGTCGAGTCCCACCCGGCGAAAAACCTCCTGAAAGACGGGGTGACGCGCGTTCTTCGACATGCCGTGGAACAGTGTCGAGGCGGCCATCTCACCCATCATGAACGATGTGAACAGGATCGACAGCGGGTACTTGTTCAGCGACTCCGAATACCCGCGCCAGTAGCGGCCGCCGTTGTGGTAGAGCCAGCCGATGTTGTTTTTGGCCGCCTCCGCGAGGATGGCGTTCGTGCCAAAGGTGACCGGGTCGAAGTCAAGCGGCGCCCCAGGCACCAATCGGGCGATCACCCGCTGGCAGCACTCCTCGTGATTCATCTCGTCGCGCGTGATCGAGAAGAAGCATTTGCGGACCGGATCTTCCTCGTGCATCTCGAAGGCATGGATCGTCGCCTTGGCGAAGACCGCCGGCCCAGAGCCGTCGAAGTTTGCCAGCACCGCGTACCAGTACATGATCCCCAACCGCTGCTCCGGGGTGAACTCCTCCGGATCGAGCAGATCCCACGGTAGGTCAGCCGGATTCCAGACCTGTACCTTGGACCGCTCGTAGATCTCCGCCAGCCGGGGCGTATCCACCCGCCACTCCAACGGGTAGATGTTCGGCTGTGGAACGGCCGGTGCGGGCTGAAATCCATCCTGAGGGACGACCAACTCGGTCATGACTGCCTCCCTTCGCCGGCGGCCATTGTTCGACCGTGCGGTCGGATACTAGTGTCGAAGGCACGGGTCGTCAAGCAGCGGTTGGAGTAGGCATGAAGCACTTGTGGCCTGCCCAATGTCGAAGCACAACACGATAAGCGGGCGGCGCCGCTTTCGGCACGCCCGCTCATCATGTCTCGCCCGTACCACCGCCGCTAATCGTCGTCGATGCCGCGATCCTTGATGTAGTCAACCGCATCCTGGACGGTGACGATCTTCTCCGCGTCTTCGTCCGAGATTTCGACCGGATTGTCGTCCGTGCCGAACTCTTCCTCCATCGTCATGATCAGCTCGACGAGGTCGAGTGAATCCGCGTTGAGGTCGTCCACGAATGAGGCCGTCGGGACCACCTCATCCTCTTCAACGCCGAGTTGCTCGACGATGATCTTGCGCACCCGCTCGTATACGGTAGGCACCGGTTTCACCTTCCGCTGTTGGTTTTGTGATTGCTCCGGTCGGGGTGGAAGATTCCGCCGGATCGCCTGTCTGAATCCTTGCTGACGTTATCGCGTCGCCAGCGCCGCCACCGCGCCGAGCACGCCGTTGACGAATCGCGGCGAGCTCTCCGCGCCGAATGTCTTTGCCAGTTCCACCGCCTCGTTCAGGGCCGCGCGCACCGGCGTCTTATTATCGACAAGAACCTCATAGATCGCAACTCGGATGATATTCCGATCGACAACCGCCATCTGCTCCAATTGCCATTGCGGCGCTGCCTGAACCAGTACGGCATCGATCGCCTGCTGATGTTCACGCACTCCGCTCACCAGGGTCCGCGCGAACGACTCCACCGCCTTTGTGTCCGGATGGTCCTCCAGTTGATGGGTAAGTGCCTCCAGCGGATCGTGCCCCGTCGAATCCCACTCGTACAGCGATTGCACCGCGAGCCATCGGGAACGCCGCCGCGGATCGTCCGGCAGTTCCTCCCCGGTGAGCTCCAGGTTCTGCGTTCCGCGTGCCTCGTTCATCTCGTCTGCGTTTCGCTCAGGTTTATCCATTTCATCCCTAACGTGGAACCAGGAACCAGAAACTAGTGCATCACCATGCCACCGTCGACATTGATCACCTGGCCTGTGATATACGATGCCCCAGGCGACGCGAGGAAGGCAACCAGCGGCGCCACCTCGGCCGTTGTGCCGAAGCGATTGACAGGGATTTGACCGAGAACCGCAGACTTCAGCTCAGCCGTGAGCTTCTCGGTCATGTCGGTGTCGATGAAGCCGGGGGCCACCGCGTTCACCGTGATGTTGCGGGTGGCGACCTCACGAGCCACCGACTTCGTCAGCCCGATGATGCCCGCCTTCGCCGCCGCATAGTTCGCCTGCCCCGGATTGCCGCCGATCGCGACCACGCTCGTGATGTTGATGATCCGTCCCCATCGCCGGCGAATCATGCCGCGTAACGCCGCACGACAACACATGAACGTGGACCGCAGGTTCGTGTCGATCACCGCGTCCCAGTCGGCGTCACTCATCCGCACGATCAATCCATCCTGGGTGATGCCGGCGTTGTTCACGAGGATATCGACCGGTCCGAGCGCGTCCTGCGTCTCTCTGAAGAGACGCTCCACGTCGTCCGGCCCGCTGACATCTGCCTGGATCGCGGTCGCCCGCCTGCCCAGACCGGTGATTTCCTCGGCCAGCGCGCGCGCCGCTGCCTCGCTGCCGCGATAGTTGACCGCAACATCGTGGCCGTCGCGGGCGAGCTCGAGCGCGATCGCCCGGCCGATGCCTCGGCCGGCGCCGGTGACGAGGGCCACCCGCGCGTCAGTCATGACGGGCTGCCGCTCAGGGACTGCAGGCTGTTGATCGACTCCGTCTTCACGCCCTTTGCGATCCGCCGGATCAGGGCCGCGTTCACGCGGCCCGGACCGAACTCGACGAAGGTCGTCACGTTCAGCTGTGCCATCCGCTCGATCGAATGGTGCCATCGGACCGCATGGCAGAGCTGGTGCAGGAGCTCGTCGCGGATTTCATCCGCCGCCGCGATCGGAGTGGCGGTTGTGTTGGCGATGATCGGGATCGACGCGGATTGTAATTCGGCCTGCTCGAGCGCCACGGCCAGACCCTCAGCCGCCGGCCGCATCAAGGACGAGTGGAAGGCACCGCTGACGCTGAGCGGCACCACCTTGGCCGCGCCCCGCGCCTGCGCCAGGTCCATTGCCTGGGCCACCGCCTGCCGCGGCCCGCCGATCACGATCTGGCCGGCGCCGTTCAGGTTGGTGATCTCGGCGCCCGTCTCGTCACACACCGCCGCCAGGTCGGTTTCCGCCAGACCGATCACCGCCGCCAGCGTGCCCGGATTCAACTCGCCGGCGGCATGCATCAGCCGGCCGCGCTCGCGCACGAGACGCACGCCGGACTCAAAGCTGCACACGCCCGCCGCGATCAATGCCGTGTACTCACCCAACGATGACCCGGCGACAAAGGCCGGAATACAATCAACCAACTCGTGGCGGCTGCGGGCGGCGAAGAGGTAGGCGATGCTCACCGTCAGGATCGCCGGCTGCTGATTGGCGGTCAGCCGCAGATCCTCATCCGGTCCTTCAAAGCACATCCGCGTGAGCGGGATGCCCAGCGCCGCGTCGGCGCGCTCGAAGACCTCGCGTGCCTCCGGAAACGCGTCGTATACGTCGCGGCCCATCCCGATCTCCTGCGATCCCTGACCAGGAAAGATCCAGGCGATATCAGGACGGATCGGACCGCTATGCAGTAAGTCGAGAGACTGATGTGCCAGTGCCACGGCGGGCCTCCACGGTGGGGTGGTGGGTGGTCCGTGGTCGGTAACCGGTGGAACGGATCGGAGCCTCACAGTCAGAGACCAACGCGCTGCCGGAGCGACGCCGGCATCCGATTCACCGCCTACCGCTACTCGGGCAGGTTCGGCGCTCCGACGCGAACGGCTTCGCGGCCCTTGTAGTAGCCGCAGACCGGGCAGGCATGGTGCGTCAGCCGGGGATTGCGGCACTGGGGACACTCAACCACGTGCACTGACGGCAGGTTGATGTGGCTACGGCGCTTGCCCTGGCGTGCCTTCGGATACTTCCGCTTCGGTAGGGGTGGCATGATCTGCTCCTTTGACGGGCTTTGCGGCGGACCCTGCCGGCAACCCGCGGTCGTGGTCTAGTTGTCGCTCACGGTGAGGCCGCGCAGGATCGACCAGCGGTCGTCCACTGGTTCCTCCGGACACCCACACGGCCCCTCGTTCAAATCGGCGCCGCAATGGGCGCACAGGCCGGCGCAATCCGGCCGGCAGAGCGGGCGCATCGGTTGCTGCGTGACCAGCGCCTGACGCACGGCCTCGGTCAGGTCGAGGTGATGATGCTCGTCGATCCGGAAGACCTCCGCATCCTCACCCTCGTCCAGCGGCGGCAACGGTTGCCCGGTGTGCACATCGACGGTCGGCAGATACTCTTCCCGCAGGCTCAGGTGGATCGGCATCTCCACGGGTTGCAGGCAGCGGCTACAGGCATCCCTCGCCACCGCGTCCAGCTCCGCGTATGCCAGCAGGCCGCGATTGGTCCGCATCAGGCGCACGGTTCCGAGTGCGTCGGATGCCGGTGCGTCGCGCTCGGTCCCCGGAATCGAGGCATCAATCGCGTACGTCCGTTCCGCGCCGATCGGTTCCTGCAATAGTTGGGCAACGTTGAACAGCACGTCGATCGCCGTCCATACCGACCGTCACGACTCGACGATCGCTTCTGTATCACAATCTGCCGGTATTCACTCAGTATATAAACGAGCGCCCGGCCGGGCAACGTTGCGACGCTTCGGCTAGGGGGGCTATACTCGGCTCGGACTCGAACCCCAATGACACTGATCGCCGACCTATTCGCTCTTCAAGAGATCGATTCCCACATCGATCAGCATGAGGGCGCCCTCGAATCGCTGCGTGTGCCGGCGCAGGAGAACGAGGCGCTCGACGAAGCGCGCGTCGAGCGTACGGAGCATCAGGCGGGACTACCCGAGCTTGAGTCGCAGCAGCGGGATCTCGAACTGCAAGTCGCCGGTTTGAAGGAGAAGGCCGGGCCGGTTGAGCGGAAGCTCTACGACGGCTCGATTACCAACCCCAAAGAGTTGGGCGATCTCCAGCGAGACCTTGAGCAGATCAATCGACACCGTCAGTCGCTGGAGGATGAGCTACTCTCGGTGCTCGAACAGATCGAAGCAAAACGCGCGGCAATCACCGCGATCGAGGGCCAGATAGAGGAGATGGAGTCGCAATCGGCCGCCGATCTCGCCAGCAACCAGGCTGACGAGACCCGCCTTGAGGACGAGCTCGTTGGGCTGCGAGAACGCCGCAGCAGCGCCGCCGCCCGCATCCCCGGCCAGACCTTGACCGCGTATGACCGGCTTCGGCGCCGGCGGCGTGGTGTCGCCGTGGTCCGCGTCGAACGTGGCACCTGTCTCGGCTGCCGGCTCACCGTCCCCACTGTCGTCCTGCAGCGCGCCCGCTCCGGCACGAACCCGATCCCCGTGCAGTGCCCGAGTTGCGAGCGCATGCTCTATGTGATCTGATGCCCGGCAAAGCGGTCGGCTACTTTCGGGAGGACAGCGGCGCGGGTGCACCCACGATCGCCGAGCAGAACCGCATGTTCCTCGAGTATTGCCGGATCGAGCGGTTGGAGGTCGCCGACACCTTCGTCGAGCCCAAGCACCAGACCGCGGAGCGTCCCGCGTTCCGCCAGCTTGTCGACTTTCTTCGCGCGAGCCCAGCAGAGGTAACGGTCGTCGTCAGCTCGATCGAGCGGCTCGGCAAGGACATGCGCGAGGCGGCGCGCGCCTCCTTTCAGCTGCTCAGCCTCGGCGCGCGGATCGTCACGATCAGCGGCGAATCCGACGCGACGGCCTCCCTCGTCGAAGGCTGGCGGAGCCGCGAGGGCAGCGAGCGGCTCGGCGAGCGGGTTCGCGCCGCCATGCGCCGCAAGGCGGTGAAAGGTGAAGCGCTCGGCCGCCCGCCCTACGGCTACAAGGTCGGCCTCCGCCACCGGCTCGAGCCGATCCCGGACGAGGCCGCGCTCGTCCGCTACATCTTCCGGCTCTACACGCAGGAGGGTCTTGGCATCCGCCTGATCGCGCGGCGGCTGAACGAAGAAGGGCACCGCACCCGCCGCGACGGCAACTGGAGCATGGTCACGATCCGCGACATCCTCCGCAACCGCGTCTACCTGGGCACCTACTCCCGCTTCGGCGTGCGCGTGCCCGGCAGCCACACCGCCCTGATCTCGCCGGAAGACCACCGCAAGGCGCAGGACAAGATGGCCGCGCGGCGCACCGCCGGCGGGCCGCGCAACGTCAACCCCTACCTGCTCGCCGGTCTGGCCTACTGTGGCTCCTGCGGCAACCGCATGATCGGTGTCACCCGCCGGCAGTCGTGGCAGCGCCGCTCGGACGGCGGCACCAGCTCCGCCGAGTATCGCTACTACCAGTGCGGCAGCCGGACCAACCAGAGCGTCTGTGATTACCACACCCGCAGCGCCACGCAACTCGACGACGAAGTACGGCTGGCCACCGCCGCCGCGCTCGAACGCCTCGTCCAGGGTGAAGCGCCCGAGACGGGCAGCGGCAACCGGCTCGACGATCCGAAACGTCTCCAGACCCGCCTCCGGCAGCTCGATCGGCGTCTCGAGCAATACCTCGACCATGCCTCCAGCGGCCGGATCAGCCCCGATCGCCTGCGCGCGCTGAGCATCGAGCTCGGCCAGCAGCAGCTGGAGGTCGAAGACGAGCTTGCCGAGATCAACCGTCGCGCCCGCGAGCGCGACGCCCGCACCGAGCGCCTCCACGTCCACACCGAGCAGATCGTCAAACTCCGCGACGGTTGGGACGATCTCGAATTCGCCGAACGCCAGGCACTCCTTCGCGACGTGCTCCAGCGCGTCAACGTCACCGACGACGCCGTCGAGGTGATCCTCAGCCGCTGAAAGCTGTATTCTGCCCGAGCGATTGGATGGCCTGCCAACGTCGTGGTCACAAACCCGATGGCCTATGATGCGGTGGAGTGAATCCGAGGAAGGCCACCATGACCATGCCAGGACCGCGATATGGCATGACGGAGTTTGCGCGCAGGGGCCAAGAGATCTATGAGCGCGCCGTACTCCCCCAGATTGAAGCGTCTGACCAGGGGAAGTTCGTGGCGATCGATATCGAGACGGGTGCGTTTGAAATAGACGAGGATGACTTTGCCGCCACGGAACGCCTTCGGAGCCAACACCCAGATCCTCAGTTGTGGCTGATCCGAATCGGACAGCCGGCCGCGTATCGATTTGGGTCGCGACCAGCACACAGCCGTCCATGATCACCGGCACCGTCAATCGATACCTTGAAGCGACTGTGTCCATCGTCGTATGGGGCGTGGACGGCCGGAAGCGATTGATTGTAGGTGAATTTACTTGAGTTGCCATTTCTGAATCTGGAACGGTTGATTGACTCAGCTGCTTAGATTCGACGCAGAGGCCGGAAAATCGATTGAACGATTGATTGTTTGCATGGTTGAGATCCAGAGCCGCGGCCGGCGAAGGGGTCAGCGTCAGGCAACAGCGCGTTTGGCGTGTGCTCAGCGGAGACGCGACGGGACCAGACACCGGGAGCGCGTCACGATGGGCGATGTTGCGGAGAAATAGGCAGAGCATGGCGCATTCCCCCATGAAGAAGCGAGGGTACGGGCGCCTGATTCGAAGTGTCAACGCGCGGACGTCACTCTGGGGTTGACCGCGCGACTGGCCAGAGGGGCACCAGCACCAGCCTTAGGCGGTCGCGCGTTGGCGGACGTCTTTGAGGATGGCGAGCAGGTCGTCGAGATCGGACGAGGTGAAGACGGCCTCGGGGCCGCGGTCGTCGATGTCGATGAAGGGCGACTCCCAGAGGAGGCCGGGGTCGATGATGCCGCGCTCGGCGAGTTGGTCGACGATCAGGTTGACGAACTCGATCTGATTGGCGGAGAAGGTATCGCCAGAGACGAACCGGCCGAGGGCTTCCTTGGCGGCGTCGCGATGGAGGCCGGCAAGCGAGCGGATGAAGAGGCCGAGGCCGCTGCTCTCCTGTTTGGCGCGGTCGATGTCGTCGGGGGTGCCGACGCCGGCGTCGATGAGGACGCGCTCGAGTTCGTCGAGGTCGGTGGCGGTCAATGGCCGGTTCCACATGAGCTTGTGGATGACGAGGTCGTCCTGATGCGCGAGCAGGAAGGTGCGCGTCTTGGCGCGGAAGCGCTCGAAGTCGGTGCCGGGGGTGAGGCCGGGCAGGTCGACCGTGGCTTCGACGCCGGTTTCGTCGGTGAAGTCGGTGTAGAGGACCGGACGCCGTCCCTTGTCGATGAACGTGACGAGGCGGCGCAGCTGCTTTCGCGCTGTCTCCAGCATCGACACGATCACATCCTGCCACCAGGCATCGGTCTGGATCTCCTGAATCAGCGACAGTTCGTCGCGCACCATCGGAATACTGGATTTTTCTTCCAGCAGGGCGGCGATCGTCCGTACCTGGTCGCGGAGCCGTGCGACCGCCGGCTCGTCCCGCAGGAGGGCGAGTTGCAACCGGAGGATGAGCAGGTCGAAGCGCTTAGCCTCCTCGTCGGTGTCCAGGCGCGCGGTCGGCAGGCCGGCGACGTGCCGGGAGAGGGCGTCGATCTCGCCGGTTGACAGCGCCGACCATGCATCGGTCGAGGCGTATTTCTCGACCAGTTGGCGGTGGTGGCGAACGACGAAGTTCTCGACGTTCATCGCCGCGACCTGATTGCGGAGCAGTTCGGCGGTTTCGCGGCGGACGTCGGTGGACGCCTGCATCCGATCGAGCGTGGCGATCAGGTCCAGCCGCTGCCGGAAGAGGCGGGTGCTGAGGGAGGCGCCGGAGCCGCCTCCGGCCGTCTCGGGGTTCTGGCTGAAGAACTCGAGGTTCCCGCAGAAGTCGAAGAGATAGAAGAACTCCTTGTCCTGGCCTGGTCCGAAGAGATCGGGCCGGAGGCGGGTGCCCCGGCCGAGCATCTGCCAGAACTTGGTCTTTGAGCGGACGGGCTTGAAGAAGACGAGGTTGACGACCTCGGGCACGTCGATGCCGGTGTCGAGCATGTCGACGGAGATGGCGATGTGGGGGGATTTCTCCGGCTGGGAGAAGTCATCGATCAAGGTGTCCGCATAGTCCACCTGGACATCAATTACCCGGGCGAACTGACCGCGGTAATGGGGATAGTTGGCGTTGAAGCGGTCCTGGATGAAGACGGCGTGCGCGTGATTGCGGGCGAAGATGATCGTCTTACCGAGGCGGTCACCGCCGGCGACGGTGAGGCCGCGGGTCATCAGGTATTCCAGCGCCTTGTCGACGGTGTCCTGGTTGAACAGCCAGGCGTTGATCGCCGCCGCTTCGACGCGGTCGGGGGCGGGGCCGTCCTCGGTCCACTCCAGCGCATCCCACTGCTCCCGCTCCTCCTCGGTGAGGTCGTCGTAGCGGATGCCCTCCTGCTGGAACTTGAGCGGCACGGCGACGGCGCGGGGCGGGACAAGGTAGCCGTCCTTGACCGCCTCTTCGAGGCCGTAGGCGTCGGTGGGGACGCTGCTCTCCAGGTCGAAGAGGCCGTAGGTGTTGCGGTCGATCTCGTCCTTGGGGGTCGCGGTGAGGCCGACGAGGAGGGCGTCGAAGTACTCGAAGATGGCGCGGTACTTCTGATAGACGGAGCGGTGGGCCTCGTCGATCACGACCAGATCGAAGTAGCCGGGACCGAAGGCGCGTTGCCCGTCACGGGTCTCGTCGATCAGCCCCATCATCGTCGGATAGGTGGAGACGTAGACGCGGCCGTCTTTGTTCTTCTCCGTGATCAGGTTGACGGGCGACGCGGCCGGCAGATGGCGCTTGAAGGCATTGACCGCCTGGGTGACGAGGGGTCTGCGGTCGGCGAGGAAGAGGACGCGCTTGACCCAGTTGCAGCGCATGAGCAGATCGGATAGGGCGACGACGGTGCGGGTCTTGCCAGCGCCGGTGGCCATGACGAGCAGCGCCTTGCGGTCGCGGTCCCGCTCGAAGGCTTCGGCGATGCGGCGGATGGCGCGGATTTGGTAGTAGCGTTCGACGATGGCGGGGTCGATCGTCGCGCCGGCGAGCGGCAGGCGGGTGCTACGCCGCTGGATAATCTGTTCCAGTTCTTTGATGGTGAGGAAGCCCTGCACCTGGCGAGGTGGATAGTTGAGTTCATCCCACAACCAATGCTCGTACCCGTTGGAGTAGAAGATGATCGGGCGCTGACCGTACCGCTGTTCGAGACAATCGGCGTATAGCTTCGCCTGCTGCTGACCGGCGCGGGCGTCGCGGGTGGTGCGTTTCGCCTCGACGAGGCCGAGGGGCAGGCCGTCGTCGCCCCAGAGGACGTAATCGACGAAGCCGCGGCCGTCGGCCGAGGGCATGCCGGTGACCGAATACTCACGGTCGCGGGGTTGGTCCAGCGTCCAACCGGCCTCGCGGAGGAGGAGGTCGATGAAGGCGGTGCGGGTTTCCGCCTCGCTGTAGTCATGGGTGTCCGGCTGGGCGATGTTTGCCGCCTTCGCCTGGGCGACCTCCTCGCGCAGGCGGGTGAGTTCCTCGTCGAGCGCGGCTTTGTCCGAGAGCAGCGCCGTGAGGCGGGCGTCGGAGGCGGCGAGTTGATCGGCGAGCGATTGGAGTTGCGCCCGCGTCTGGGGCGGAACGGGGGAGGTACGGGGCAGGTGGCGCTCGTCGAACTCCCAGCGGCCGGCGGGCTTGGCGGCGCGGGCGTAGGTGCGGGCGAGCCAGTAGGCGACGTGGAACAACTCGCGGACGGCGGTGAGGGCGCCAGACTCGCGGACCGGACCGGCACGGTGGACGGCCTCATTGCCGAGGTCTTTGATGAGCTTCGCCTTGGTGAAGACGGCGGGACCGGCGACCTGGCGAAAGGACGGATCGTGGATGAGGGCACTGAGGTGGTCCTGGTAGGGGAGGCGGAGGGTGCGGTCGTGCTGATAGAGCCAGGCGACGGCGAGCTCGAGGGCGCGGCGGGCGTAGAAGCAGGCGACGCGGGCATCGGGATAGACGAGCGACTCGGCCTTTGTTGCGGCCTCGAAGACCTCCGGCCACTCGGCTTGGAGAAAGGCGAAGTTGCTCACGTCATAGCTCTCCCCGGAAGGCGCGATGCTGGAGCGAGGCGAAGAGGGCGTCGAGGTGCCCAAGCGATGCCTGTTGTGCCACCTTCAGACGCTCTACCGCGGCGACCTGACCCGCGAACTCCACTTGAAGGCTCAGTGGAGGAGTTGGCACCGTGAAGTTTAGGATCTCTCGTATGTTCACATGCGGTGAAGCCGATCCATCAAGAGACCGAGTGGCTTGCCGGTAAGCATCGTTCGTACAGAGATACGACCAAAGATATTCGCTCGTAACCATTGACAGGTTTGGCCGGAAAAGCATCATTCGTTGACCAAGACAGATCTCAGCTTCTTCAATGATTCGAGCGGCATTACCAAATCTTGCGCCTTCTCGGCAATAAATCACATCGCCAGGAATAGGCTTACCTCGGGCAACTCTCTTATCGTACTCGTCTGCATCAACATACTTTGCACTGTCGAAATCGAGATAGCCGTTCTGTATGTCTGAGCTTCTAATACCAATCCCGCATGACTACGCCGCATTCTGGTCGAGCGCCGGGAGCGCAGCGAGGGCGTCCTGAATCCAGGCCCAGCCGGCCAGCGACCGAACGCGGGCGGGGTCGGCATCGAGATCGGTGA
>JBFXAN010000192.1:0-11887 GCA_050184225.1 Dehalococcoidia bacterium
CTAACCCCCCGGCCCCCTTCCCTCGCAGGGAAGGGGGAGTCCTGGTTAACCATGGTTGATCGAGCATCGTCGGTGTCGCCAAACGAGCTACTGGCATGCCTCGGTTGACGAGTGCACCCCCTTCCCTGCGAGGGAAGGGGGCCGGGGGGTTAGGTAAGAGGTTCGATTTAGGAGTGCATGCTATGCCTGTCGCTCTAAACAGGCTCTCGGCGCTGGAGTTCCGGAATATTGGGCCGCATCGGGGTGGCCGGGTGGTGGCGGTGGCGGCGGACCCGCGCGAGGCGATGACCTTCTATTTTGGGGCGTGTGCGGGTGGGGTGTGGAAGACGACGGACGGAGGGACGTACTGGCAGAATGTCTCCGATGGCTTCTTCAACACGGCGGCGGTCGGAGCGCTCGATGTCGCGCCCTCCGACCCGAACGTGGTGTATGTGGGGATGGGGGAGTGTTGCATTCGGGGGGATGTGTCGCATGGGGATGGGGTGTATCGGTCGACGGATGGCGGGCAGAGCTGGGTGCATCTGGGGCTGACGGATACGCGGTATATCGCGCGGGTGCGGGTGCATCCACGGAATCCGGATGTGGTCTATGTGGCGGCGCTGGGGCACATCTACGGGCCGCATCCGGATCGAGGGGTATATCGTCGGAGGATGGCGGGGCGACCTGGCAGCGGGTCAGCGAGGACCGGGAGATCCAGGGGCGGCGCTGGTATTACATGCACATCTTTGCCGATCCACAGGATGCGGAGACGGTGTGGGCGCTGTCGGGACGCTGCTTCAAGTCGACGGACGGCGGCGCGACGTGGGCGGAGATGCCGACGCCGCACGCGGACAATCACGACCTCTGGATCGATCCGAGGAATCCGCAGCGGATGATCGAGGGGAACGACGGCGGGGCGTGTGTCAGCTTCAACGGTGGCTCTTCTTGGTCGACGGTGTATAACCAGCCGACGGCGCAGTTTTATCACGTGGCGGCGGATACGCGGTTCCCCTATCGGGTCTACGGCACGCAGCAGGACAACAGCGCGATCTGTGTTCCCAGCCGGACGAACAAGGGCGGCATTCCGATGAACGAGTGCTATACGGTGGGGCACTCGGAGAGCGGGCACATTCAGGTGCGACCGGACAACCCTGATGTCGTCTATTCCGGGGCGATCGGCTCGTCGCCGGGCGGTGGCGGGGCGTTGCTGCGGTACGACCACGGGACCGGGCAGATCCGGATCATCACAACGTGGCCGGAGTTCTACGGCGGGTGGGGGGCGAAGGATCTGACGTACCGGTTTCAGTGGACCTATCCGATCGTGCTCTCGCCGCACGACCCGAACACGCTGTACGTGACGGGGAACGTGGTGTTCCGTTCGCGGGATGAGGGGACGAACTGGGAGGTGATCAGTCCGGACCTGACGCGTGATGACAAGAGCAAGCAGGAGGCGTCGGGCGGGCCGATCACGAAGGATACGACGGGGGCGGAGCACTACTGCACAATCTTCGCGTTCACGGAGTCGCCGCACGAGCGTGGGGTGTTCTGGGCGGGGTCGGATGATGGACTAGTTCATCTCTCGCGGGACGGTGGGGCGAGCTGGCAGAACGTGACGCCGCCGCAGCTGCCGGAGTGGACGACGATCTGTTCGATCGAGGTGTCGCCGCACGATCCGGCGACGGCGTATGTGGCGGCAACGCGGTACCGGCTGGATGACACGACGCCCTTCTTGCTCAAGACAAATGACTACGGCTCGACGTGGCAGACGATCACGAGTGGGATTCCGGCGCACGACTTCACGCGGGTGGTGCGGGAGGATCCGGAGCGGCGGGGGTTGCTGTACGCGGGGACGGAGACGGGGCTGTATGTGTCGTTTGACGACGGGGCGAATTGGCAGCGATGGCAGGGGAATCTGCCGGTGGCGCCGGTGTACGACCTGATCGTGAAGGACGGCGACCTTGTCGTGGCGACGCACGGGCGGTCGTTCTGGGTGCTGGATGACCTGACGCCGCTACGTGAGATGTCGGAGGCGATTGCGGAGAAAGGGATGCATCTCTTTTCGCCGCGGGCGACGGTGCGGTTTCGTGGGGGCGGTGCAGCGAAGGCGTTGCCGGGGGTGAACTATTCCGGTGGTATGGGCGGCGTCAGCTTCATCGAGCGGAAGAAGGCGGATGGGACGGCCGAGCGGGTGATGCTGGATGCGGGGACGAATCCGGCGGATGGGGTTGTGGTCAGCTACTTCTTGAACGAACGGCCGGAGGGGGATCTGACGCTGGAGTTTCTGGACGGCGCGGGTGCGGTGATCCGAACGTTCACGAGCAAGAAGGAGGAAGCGCCGTCGCCGCCTGCCGGGGAGCCGCCGGGGGAGGAGGAGGTGGAGGTTGAGGAGCCGGATGTGCCGGTGCAGCAGGAGGATCGGCAGGCGCCGAAGGAGGCGGGGTTGAACCGCTTTGCCTGGAACATGCGCTATCCGGACGCGCGCAAGCTGGCGGGCGATATCCCGACCGAGCGGAGTCTGGCGGGACCGTTGGCGCCGCCGGGGACGTATCAGGTGCGGCTGACGGTGAGCGGCGAGGCGCAGAGCCAGGCGTTCGAGATCCGGAAGGACCCGCACGTGGCGGCGACGCGTGAGGATCTGGATGCACAGTTTGAGTTGCTGATTCAGATTCGGGACAAGCTGTCGGCAACGCATGATGCCGTGCTGCGGTTGCGGGATGTGCGGTCGCAGGTGGAGGGGTGGGCGTCGCGGACGAAGAGGCAGGCGGACGCTGCGGAAATTGGTGCGGCGGCGCGGGCGGTGGTGCGGCGGTTGACGGCGGTCGAGGAAGCACTGGTGCAGACGAAGGCGAAGGGGGAGTCGGACCGGCTCAACTATCCGGGGCGGCTGAATGTGAAACTGGTGCATCTGGCGGCGGTGGTTGGGAGTGCGGACTGGGTGCCGCCGCGACAGACGTACGAGGTGTTCGAGCATCTGTCGGGGGAGATCGACGCACAGTTGGGGGAATTGTCCCGGGTGATCGGGACGGATGTGGCGGCGTTCAGTAGGATGGTTCGGGAGGCGGGGATGCCGGTGGTAGGTGTTGCGGAGGCGGGTGGGAGCTAACTCGACGATGCGTAAGCGGGGCGGGTGCGGCGCGTCAGCGTTGAAGAGTTGGCGAAGCAGCTCGGGATCGAAGACATCGATGCTGAGTGATGTATGAGCTGATCGAGACACGACACATTGAGCGCCGGTCGGCGCGACTTCTCCGTGTCGTGACTGGCCTGGGCCGCGATATTCTTCGCGTTCAATCTCGGCACGCAAGGCATCATCGAGATACGGAGATCAATCTCTCTTGGAAGAGACGGATCGCCAGGGCAAGAGGGACCTGATCGGCGGCGGGACGGGTACCGAGCCTTGATTGACGCAGCAGCGTAAGGAGTTCCTCGGGCACATCAATCTTCTGAGTGGCCATTGCTCAACGCCTCCCGTTCCAGTCTATGCTGAAATCTCCTGCGCGGAGGGTTCAGAGTGCGTATCAGAACCGGACGTGCTCTCCTTGAAGCATGGGTACACCACTGCTCTCTGGCGCGCTCTGGAACACCATCGCGCCACTGTTGTCGCCCGATCCACCCCAAGCCCAAAGGCGGCCGCCCGCGTGCCCCGGACCGGGCAGCACGGACCGGCATCCTTGGTGTCTCATGAACGACCGCTCAGTGCGGTTTGCCACCGACCAAGCTCATCGAGCAGCCGCCGGGACCATCGGACTGATGCGGCCGTCCCGGCGGCGTGTCTGCGCGCTGCCGTCTCATCATCCAGCGCAGCTACCCAGCCGCCGATCGACCAGAGTGGCTGGCGGGCGAGTGCCAGTGGCAGTGCCGCGCGCTCGGTGGCGCTCAGCGGGATCGCCGATCCGGCATCATACGCGTCGAGGAGCCGACCGAGCCGCCCCAATTGCGCGTCGGAAACGGGATTTTCGAAGAACTGCATGCAGGCGAAATAGAGCGTCAACGCGAGGTCGTCGGTGCGCGGGCGCACGCCCATGAAATCGAAGTCGGTGATGCAGGCGACCTCACTGCCCCGAAACAAAACGTTGTTGTCCCAGAAGTCGCCATGCACGAGCTGCCGAGGCAGCTGTGGGATGAAGGGCCGCTCGGCGCGGGCGACCGCCCGCCCCAGGGCTTCTGCATCATCAGCAAGCACGACCTCGCTCGGTGAGGGTTGCCACGCGCGGATGCGTTGGACGCCGGCGCGTGTCTGCTCCACCACGGCCGTGGCGTCGAGGTAATTGGCAAACTGTGGCACCTGGCCGGCGGTGCCGACCGCCAGGTCGCGCAGCACGGTGTGGAGTCGCCCCAGCAAGAAAAGTCCGGTCTCCAGACGCTCCCAGGTATCCATGACCGCATCCCATGCGACGAAACGCTCGACTTCGACGAGGCGATTCTCGAAGGCGAGCCATGCGTGCCCGTCCCGGGTGGGCAGGAGGGGTGCACACGGCACTCCGGCCCGGGCCAAGGTGTCGCGAACGGCCTGCATCGCGTGCAGTCGGTCTACCGTTAGATGTGGCCGGTAGACCCGGACGACGGAGCGACCGTCGCCAACGCCGACAAGCAGATTGAGGTTGGAGGAGCCGCCGAGATCGACCGGGTCGAGACCGTCACCGATACCATACGCACGGTGGACGGCCGCCAGCAGGGCGTCAGACGGCGTCGCGCGCAGGCCGCGCCGGCCACCCCCCGCGTCATCCGTCTCGATGGCATCGTCGGCAGCTCGATCCATGCGTTCCGTCCGTCATCGCAACGCGCTCCGTCGGGATGCCAGCGACCCCAGCAAGGCCCCGACGGACACCCACACGGTATATGGCACCGAGCGAGGCGGATGCGCCCCAATCGCCACCTCACCATATCGCCCGTCTCGGAAGCAACTTCCCGCCGGGCACAACCCGCCGCAGGTTGTGAATCGCGCGCTCAGTCCAGGATTGACTCGATTGCGATTGCGAGGTCGGGGAAGGCCAGGGGTGAAATCGTGCCGCGCCTGACGATCGTCACATCGGCGTTGGCTTTGCCTTCCGGCGTTCGGTTGAGCAGGAAGCGGCGGCGCGAGAGGTCGGCGATCCAGACTTCGGGGATGCCGGCAGCGGCGTAGAGGGGCAGTTTGACAGCGCGGTCGTGGGCGAAGGTTGTGTCGGCGACCTCGATCAGCAACAGGACATCCTCGGGCAGCGGGATGCGGTCGCGATAGCGATTCGGGCGCGGTCGAAGGATTGAGAGGTCGGGTTCAGGCTCGGAGTGGAAGGTGAGGCGGACCGGATTCTGGATACTGACAATGGCTCGGTCGCCGAGTTGGCTGACGAAGAGCCGCGTTAGGTCGTTGACGCATGCCATGTGCCGGCTGCCGACTGCCGCCTTCTCGATTAGCTCTCCCTCGATCAGTTCGATGCGGTCGTCCTCGTGGAGGATGCCGGCTCTCGCCATCCGGTGATATTCGTCAACATTGAAGCGGCGGCGCTTCAGGCTCGGCCGCGTGACCATGGCAATCTCCGGAATTTTGTCGCAGCGTCGTCGGGTTCGGTCGTATCGTATCGTACGTGGTGGCGAACCGGGGTGCCCTCAGCCAGACAAGACGAGGTGTGAAATGACGACGGTGGATGTCTACTACCCAGAGGCGGATGATCGGTGGGAGCGGCGGGAGCCGGCGGCGGTTGGGATGGATGCGGAGGGGTTGGCGGAGGCGGCGGCGTTTGCCGATGCGCATGAGACATCGTGGCTGCGGGATCTGGGTGAGGCGATCCGGAGGAATGTGAGCGCGAATGAGGGGGAGTACGGGGCGATCGTCGGGCCGGTGCGGGAGCGCGGCGGGGTGAATGGGATCGTGCTGCGGCATGGGTTCATCGTGCATGAGTGGGGGGAGACGGACCGGGTCGATATGACCTTCAGCGCGAGCAAGTCGTATGTGGCGACGATGGCGGGGCTGGCGCTGGACCGTGGGGTGATCCGCGACCTCGACGATCGGGTGTGTGAGTACGTTGACGACGGGGGATTCGAGGGGCCGCACAACAGCCGGATCACGTGGCGGCATCTGTTGCAGCAGACGAGTGAGTGGGAGGGGACGCTGTTCGGGAAGCCGGATCTCGTCGATCGCAACCGAGTGGTGATGGGCGGTGGCGATTCGGCGGCGAAGGGGACGCATCGCGATCTGCGGGAGCCGGGGACGCACTGGGAGTACAACGACGTGCGGGTGAATCGGGCGTCGCTGGCGCTGCTGCGGGTGCTCAAGGAGCCGCTGCCTGCGCTGCTGAAGACGGCGATTATGGACCCGATCGGCGCGTCGAAGACGTGGGAGTGGCACGGCTACGGGAACTCGTTCGTGGAGATCGATGGGCGGCGAGTGCAGTCGGTGAGCGGCGGCGGTCATTGGGGCGGCGGGATGTTCACCAGCACGCGGGACCACGCCCGATTTGGGTATCTGCACCTGCGACGGGGACGGTGGGGTGAGCGGCAACTGCTGTCGGAGCGGTGGATCGATCTGGCGACGACGCCGTGTGCGGTGAATCCGTCGTATGGATGCATGTGGTGGCTGAACACGGATCGTGCCCGGTATCCGAGCGCGCCGGCGTCGAGCTTCTTCGCGCTGGGGGCACGGGAGAACGTTGTGTGGGTGGACCCGGAGCACGACATCGTTGCGGTGGTGCGGTGGATCGAGCCCAAGGCGACGGATGGGTTCATCCAGCGGGTGCTGGCGGCGGTGCGATAACGACGGAGTGCATCCGCCTGGGAGCGCGGGCATCTTGCCCGCAAGACCGTCGGACATCAATGCGGGCAGGATGCCCGCGCTCCCAAGGGGGCTATGGTCCTGACTTCTCGGACGAGTGGCCGGGGAAGACGCGGCTTTCGGGGTCGATGACGGATTTGCAGTAGTTGGCGGCGATGGCGGCTTCGCCGAAACCGGTGGCGTTCAGGTTGAGCTTGCCCCGGTAGCGGGTGACATCACCGGCCGCATAGACGCCGGGGATGTTGGTCGCCATCGTGGTGTCCACGGCGATGCCGCCGTCGACGATCTCCAGACCCCACTCGCGGATCGGACCGATGTTGGCGATGAAGCCGAGAGCGAGGATCATCGCGTCGACGTTGAGGCGGGACTCGTCGCCGGTGCGGTTGTCGTAGATCGTGACGGAGCGGAGCTGATTTCCCTCGGATTCGATGGCGCGGACCTCGTGGAAGGTGCGGACGGCGACGGTAGAGTCCAGCACCTTGCGCACCGTCTCTTCATGGGCGCGCCAGCGGTCGCGGCGATGAATCAGGGTGATGCTCTCGGCGATCGGCTCCAGGTGCAAGGCCCAGTCGAGGGCGCTGTCGCCGCCGCCGACGATGAGGATGCGCTTGCCGCGGAACTGCTCGGTGTTCTTGACGAAGTAGAAGACGCTGGTGCCAACGAGACCGTCGAGGTCGTCGATGCCGGGAAGCTTGCGCGGGGCGAAGGCGCCGACACCGGCGGCGATGATCACGGTCTTGGTGCGGTGCTCGCGCTTATCGGTGGTGAGGGTGAAGGCGCCGTCTTCGTCGCGGCGGAGCGTCTGGACGCGCTCGCCGAGACAGACGGTGGGGCCGAACTGAAGCCCCTGTTTGACGCAGCCGGCGATCAGGTCGCGGCCCAGGATCTGGGGGAACCCGCCGACATCGTAAATATGCTTCTCCGGATAGAGGGCGCTGACCTGTCCGCCGAGGTCGCCGAGGGAGTCGACGATCTTGACGCTCATCTCGCGCATGCCGGCGTAGAACGCGGCGAAGAGACCGGTCGGTCCGGCGCCGATCACGGTGACGTCGTGGAGGTCATCGATCTCCATCGTAGCGAGGTGCATACCTTCCTTCGGCATCGCCTCGGGGCTGACCGGCTCGCGGTGTGTGTCGTGGTGGACGGTCGGCGCGGCGAGGGGGTCATCGGTGACGGCGACGCGGGCCATACCGACGGACGTTTCCCACTCGCGCGGGTAGTTATCGGCGCTGATGCGCGGCGGTTCGTCCTGGTTGCGTTGGTGCTCGGTGTTCATAGATCCATTGTCGAGCGCGCGGCGGGCGGAAGGTAATACCTCGGACGTTGCTATTCGCCGTCGACGGGCACCAGTCGCACCTGCCAGTCCGGGCCGGCGGGTTCGACGCGGAAGATGGTATAGCCCTCTGATCTGAATTGCTCGAGGATGTGCGGCTCAGAGACGGCGAGGTAGACGATGTCGTTTTCGTCATCCCAGAGGGCACCGTTGTCCGAGAGCATGCTGACGGCGCCGAGGTCGCGATCGACGATCGTGTACCGAAACTGGTTCCAGTTGTTGACAGCGACAGCGGGAAAGGCGCCGAGGGTGAGGACGACGCTGTGGGGTGGGACATCGGCGGCGCCGATGCGCTCGGCGAAGGTGTGCCAGCGGCTGCGGGTGCGGAGGTCGTGCCAGAGGATGGCGTCCTTCCATGACGGGCGGACCTCGCGAGCGGCGATCGTCGGGCTGAAATTGTGGATGCTCTGGATGGTGAGGTCGATGACGCCGCTGAGGAGGGTGGCGGAGACGATGACAGGAAGCGCCCAGCGCGCCAGGATGCGGGCGACGAGGAGGAAGGCGAACGGATAGATGGGGATCAGGTAGCCGGCATCGACCGGCAGCCTCAGGAAGATCAGGGTGTAGATGACGATGGTGAGCACCCAGACGAGGACGTGCGGGTCGGTGCGGAGCAGTCGGGGCAGGGTGAGGAGGCGGCGCCAGGAGACGGCAAGGACGCCGATGGTGACGAGGGCGCCGACGACGCCGAGGGCGCGCTGGCCGACCATCTGGATGATGATGTCGGGTGAGGCGTTCGTGGGCGCGTAGTTCCAGAACCGGGCGCCATAGGTCCAGAGTACGGGTAGGTAACAGAGGAGTGTGACGGCGGCGGTGGCGATGGCGAAGATGCCGATGCGGGTCGCGACGCTGGTGAGGCGTGGGCGAGCATCTGGGCGATGTTGGAGGATGAGAAGCACGAGCAAGGGCAGGGCGAAGGCGAGGGCGGTGATGCGGAATCCGGCGGCGAGGCCAAGCAGCAGGCCGGCAGCGGCCGGACGGTCTTTGATGAGGGCGAGGTAGGCGGCGAGCATCGCCGTCAGTGCCCAGTGGTAGTCGAGGGTGGCGGTGCTGTTGACGAGGAGCCACGGGGTGAAGCCGTACGCGACCAGCAACCACCAGCGGCCGGGAACCTTGAGGGAGAGGATGATCCGATCGAAGAGGAGAAGGCCGGCAAAGGAGACGAGCGCGGTCGAGAGGTTGGTGAGGAAGGGGCCACCCCAGAGCAACAACGCCGTTGTCAGTTCGTGGAGCGGGTAGCCGGGCAGGCGCGACGGCAGGTACTCACCTTCGGACCAGAGATAGAGGCCAGAGAGGGCGACCCGGTAGGCGTCGGTGTCGGCGCCGAAGCCGGCGAAGAGGAACGGCAGGCGGACGGCGAAGAAGGTGATGCCGAGGATGAGCAACGCGTGCTGGGCAGCGAGCGCCGTGACGCGGGAGAACAGCCCGTGTGTCCGGCCATGACGGACGGCAAGGTCAGACATGCTGCACTCAGGGTTGGGCACGGCGCAGCGCCCAGAGTTGGGTGCTGGGGCCGGCGCCCACGAATGGCGCGAGGATTGTATCGGCGGCGTAGAGCGTCGCACCGAGCGGGGCGCCGGCGCCGGGGATGTGACCGGCGACGCGTTCGACGAAGCTCCACCAGAGATGCACGGCTCGGCGCGGGGCGCCGGCACGAGGTTCCGCCCAGGGGTGCATGAGGACGAAGACGGGCCGGCGGCGATCGAGCTCGAGCCCGACCGCCGACAAGGCTTCTCGGTAGCGGCCCGCCGTCCGGGAACGATGGTGTGGGAGGCGGATCTCGTTCGACTCCGGGAAGAGGTCGGTGATCAGGACGATGCCACCGGGGCGGAGCGATCGAGCGATCGAGGAGAGCGCCTGATCGAAGGCGGCTTCATCGATCAGGTGAAACAGCACATCGAACGCCGTCACCACGTCAAAGGCATGTGGTGGGAGGGCGATCGGCCGGCCGATGTCACCAGAGAGGAACTGGTAGGCGGGAAATCGCCGGCGCAACCGCGTGACGGCAGGTGGGGCGATGTCGATGCCCGTCAACTCGCGAACACCGATCTTTGACCAGAGGTCGACGTAGAAGCCGTTGCCAGGCCCAAGTTCAAGCACGGTGGGCGGGCGGCGATTGAAGCGGTATGCGCGGGCGACCTGACGAAAGACGGCGGCGCGACGGCGGTAGAGCCAGGTGTTGAAGGACCGGCCGAGTCCCTGCCAGCCAACCGACTCCAGACCTTCGTCAACAGCGAGGCGTTTTGACCAGTACGTTGCCGGGTCGTACGCCGCTGCGCGTGTCACTGACCGGCCTGCGATTGGGTCGTGTTCGATGTCTTGAGGCATCACGTCGTGCTGCCGTGCGGTGCCCGGTCCGGGCGCCCGGATACCGCTTCTTCGATCGGGTTCGGCGCGCCCTCGATGTGATCATCCCGCGGCGGACCGAGAATGGCGAGCGCGGCAACGGCACCGATCGCGATCCAGAGGATGGTCAAGAGCAAGGCGACGGTCCGCCACTGGTTGGCGCCGGTGAAGATGGCGTGATGCCACATGCTCCGCACGAGCTGGTCGGCGACCAGCGCGCCGAGGGCAGCGCCGAGCAGCGTCGCGTAGAGTGGCGCCAGGCGCGCGCCGAGCGGGCTTTGTGTGAATGATTGCCATCGTTTGAATACGGGGATCACGGACCCCTCCCCCGGCCCCTCCCCCCGCTGATGCGCGGAGCGGGGTGCACTGGTTTGACGATGCTACCAGCGTCGCCTTCGTGAGCGTCTGACTGTGGGATCGCCTGTGTTGGCACCCCAGACCCGGTGAGGCACCCCTCTCCGCGCGGCAGCGGAGGGAGGGGCCGGGGGAGGGGTTTCCTCGTTATTCCTCTTCTTCATCCTCTCCGGGTTCTTCGACGCGGGTGTTGCCGAACATGAAGGAGGGCATGCCGACGCCGCGTTCGGTGCGACGGTTCCGACGCGGTGGGAGTGATGCGACCTTCTCGCGAAGGCCGGCGGCCGCCGTGGCGGAGGAGAGGAGGAGGAGGACGTTGAGCTCGCGCAGCGCCTCCAGGTCGGCAGGCTCGATGTCGCCGGCGACCGGGAGCAGCAGCGGCTTGCGGGCGAAGGCGACGAAGCGACGCAGGTTGATCGAGCGGCGGATGGTGAGGCCGCCGTCGATCGGTGGGGCAAGCAGCGCCTCTAACGGCAGGGCGTCGAGGGCGCGCAGGTCGGTTTCGTTGGGCTCGCCGGGCACATCAAGGATGTAGCTGATCTCTTCTTCCATGAGCGCGGAGGCGGCGGACTCTTCGGTCAGGACGACGAAGTCGACGCCGGCTTCGCGCAGGGCGGCGACACGCTCGCGGTTTCCCTTGGTGAGGCGGACGCCGACCGGGATCGATGACCTGGCGGCTTCGGCGATAGCGGCGTCGCCGGCGTCCTCATGGAGGAGGATCGCGTCGGCCTGGCCCGCTGTTTCGGCGGCGTCCTTGGCTCCAACCTCGGCGATCACGAGCATCGTCGGCTGGGATGCGGTCGCTGTGACGACCAGACCCACCGGGCGCGACTCGGCCCGCGCGGCCCGGCGCATTCGTTCAGATAGCTTGCTCATCGTAGTCTCCAGTTGAGGCGAATCAATCGTAAATGGACTGGATCAGATCGTACTACACGCGTGACCATCCGCCGCCTTTAAGGTGAACCGCAAAGACGCGGAGGACGCAGAGGATTATTTGTCATGCTGAGGAGCGCAGCGACGAAGCATCTCGCGGTGCGTCTGTTTCAGGGCGAGATGCTTCGCTGCGCTCAGCAAGACAAATAGTCCTCTGCGTCCTCTGCGGTTCGATTCGAACGCTCATGCGACCG
>JBFXAN010000193.1:0-11640 GCA_050184225.1 Dehalococcoidia bacterium
CGACAGACATCTGCGCTGCGCGGTGCATCGTACCCGCATTCGCCTCGCCACAGGCTCGTTCACTCACCCCCCACCCCTCAGGAGGAACAGTGTGAAGCGCAGTCTTGCAGGACTCGCGGTCGTCGTCGCCGTCGTGATCGCCGGTATCGCCGTCGGGACCACCGGCGCGAGCGCCGCGACCGCGCCGCAGGCGGTTGCCGGCGGACCGTACTCTGCGTACCTGGGCAATTCGATCCAGTTCGACGGCGCCGCCAGCAGCGGCACCGGTCCTCTCTCGTACGCTTGGACATTCGGCGACGGCACCTCCGCCACGGGCGCCCGGCCGGTGAAGACCTACACAACCGCGGGCGCCTTTACCGTGACGCTGACCGTCACCGACAGCGCCGGCAACCGGTCAGTGGCGGCGACGACGGCGACGGTGTACAGCTACGGCACGGCTACGACCAGTGGTTGCTACCTCACCGCGTATGGCACAGTCGCGTGCAACCAGACGGCAGCGAGCCTGCTTTCGGGCTGCTACCTCACAACCTCCGGGTACGTCTGTCCACAGTACGGCGTGGCGATACCAAGCTGGCTCGCTAGCAGTGCGGTCTATCCGAGCACCCTCAGCGGCATCTGCGCCGATCCCAACTACCGCCTCACTCCGTGGTGTCTCGACCTGTAGGTCTGAGAGCATCCAATACCAGCAGCGCCGTGGTTCTTTCGAGGACCACGGCGCTGCTGCATTGTCGATATGGCCGATAATTCCCCCGCAGTGCTACGTCTCGGACCAGAGGCCAAGCTGCGCGTCCGCGGACCGCTCGGGGTAGGGAATGCCGAGATGGTCGTAGGCGCGGCGGGTGGCAATCCGGCCCCGGGGCGTGCGCTGGATGAATCCGAGTTGGAGCAGGTAGGGCTCGATCACGTCCGCGAGCGTGTCCGATTCCTCCGCGACCGAGGCGGCGAGGGTGTCGAGTCCCACCGGCCGGTCGGGGAACTTCTCGATCAGCGCGAGCAGCACGGTCCGGTCCATCCGGTCCAGGCCCAGCTCGTCGACCTCGGCGCGGGTCAGCGCCTCCGAGGCGACCTCGCGGGTGATCGTGCCGTCGGCCATCACCTGAGCGAAGTCGCGGGAACGGCGCAGGAGGCGGTTGGCGATGCGCGGCGTCCCACGGGCGCGGCGGGCGATCTCGACGGCGCCGCCGTCGTCGCACTGCACGCCGAGGATGCGGGCGCTACGCTGCACGATCGCGGTCAGCGTCGCGACATCGTAGTACTCCAGCCGGCAGGTCTGACCGAAGCGGTCGCGTAGCGGCGAGGAGAGGAGCGCGTAGCGGGTGGTGGCGCCGACCAGCGTGAAGCGGGGCAGCGAGAGGCGGACGCTGCGCGCCCCCGGCCCCTTGCCCAGGACGATATCGAGGGCGAAGTCCTCCATCGCCGGATAGAGTACTTCCTCAACCGAACGATTGAGCCGGTGGATCTCGTCGATGAAGAGCACATCGCCGGCCTGGAGGTTGGTCAGGATCGAGGCGAGGTCGCCGGGACGCTCGATCGCCGGGCCGGACGTGATCCGGATCTGGACGCCCATCTCCGTGGCGATGATCTGGCTGAGCGAGGTCTTGCCCAACCCCGGCGGACCGTGGAAGAGGACATGGTCGAGACACTCACCCCGATGCTGGGCGGCGAGCACCGCGATCCGTAGATCTTCTTTGATTTTTTCCTGTCCGGGGAAGTCCTCGAAGCGGCGCGGTCGCAACGTCCGCTCGCTCTCGTCCTCCTCGGCGTACAGCGGTGTCACCACACGGTCCACCATGACACGCCCCTGCTAGGACAAACGTTCGGCAATAGTATATCGCATTCGGCGCGATCCCGTTGGCCGTGTTACGTCGTACCAGCCGGCTCCGGTGGCCGCACCATGGACGGTGCGGCCGGGCGCGATGCGGTGAGCATCCGCAGTCCGGGCAGGAAGAGCATCGTCACCGGCAGCGCGAGATTAACCACGGCAAGCACGAGCAGCGTCGGCTGCAGGCCGATCGCCTCGAGCAACCAGCCGTAGACGAGCATGCCGAGGGGCAGCGTCATCGCGGCGATCGCCGCCACCGTACCGAAGACCCGGCCGCGCATCGCCGCGGGGATGCGCTCCTGCGCGATCGTCATCGCCATCGGGTTGACCGGTTCGAGGCAGAGCGCGTTGATCACGATCGACACGACAATCACCCAGAGCGGCGGTAGAAACACCAGCACCCAGAGAGTCAGTGCGCGCACGGTGAATCCGGCGATGATCGTGGCGCGGCGGGGCAGACGCGGCCCGACCAGCCAGAAGACGGCGTTGCCCGCGAGAGACCCGGCGGCGAGGGCGGCGAACATCAACCCGAGATCGATGGCGCTGCCGAAGACCTCCCGCGCGTACACGGGCAAGACCACCGAATAGAGGGGTTCCGCGAGGAGGCTGCCGACCGAGGTGGTGATCGTCAGCGCCAGCAGTACCGGGTCGCGCCGGATGAAACGAAAGCCCTCCGCGATCTCGCCGAGGAAGTGGCCCGGCGTCTCGTCCCGGACAGTTTGCTCATGAGGCTGCCGGACACGGACGGCGAGCGCGACGATGCCCGCCGAGACGACGAAGCTGGCGGCGTTGAGCCAGAGGAGGTTGCTCGCGCCGATCGTCGCGATCAGGATGCCGGCGAGCGGCGGCCCGACCAATAGCGCCGTCCGCAGGATCACCTGGTAGAGCGCGTTGGCCCGCTCCAGCGACACGCCGGCGTCCCGCGCCAGGTCGGGATAGATGCTCCTTCGCGCCGTGATCCCCGGAGAGTCGAGCAGCGCGCCGAGAAAGACCAGCACCAGCAACTGCCAGAAGGCCAACCCGACCGTGTGATAGAGCAGCGGTACCAGCGCCACGGCCGCGCTGCTGGCGAGGTCGGCGAGGATGCTCATCCGCCGCGCGCCGAAGCGATCGACGAGCGCGCCGCCGAAGATACCGCCCGCAATCACCGGCAGTGCTCCGGTGGCGACGGTGATACCCGCCCGCGCGGGGCTGCCCGTCACCTGCAAAACGAACCAGGGTATTGCCAGGAAGGAGAGAACGTTGCCAACCTGCGACACCGAGGTCGCGGCGAGCAGCGCGGAGAGCGGCGTCCGCCGATTCGCTCTCTGCGCCGCGGCCATCATCTCCCTTGCTCCAAGAACCGTTTGTGACCTTCGCGCCCCGGCGGCTCGTGGCGACGTTGCGCTGCTGCCCGGTAGATTGCATGCGCCGTCCAGCCCGTCGCCAGTAACGCCAGCGCGCCCGCGACGACCAATCCACGGCCGGCGGCGGCAACGATCGTCTCGTCATCGACAAGCGCATTGACCGCGTCAACCGCATAGAAGAACGGGTTCAGGTCAGCGGCAGCCCGAATCGATCCGGGAGCGAGCATGAGCGGCAGCATGACGCTGGAGAGCAACACCAGCGGCAGCGTCACCAGGTTGAGCGTCGCGGCAAGCCCATCCTCGTTCGTCAGCACCAACGCCAGCGCATACGAGCACAAGGCGAGCAGCATACCGATCAGGAGCACCACTCCGAGCGCCGTGTGCACGCTCGCCGCGCTCGCACCCAGATCGATCGTCCAGGCGATGCCCAGCAACAGGATCGATAGCCCCAAGAGCACGACCAGATCGCGCAGTGTCCGTCCGAGCACCAATGCGGTCCGATGGGCGGGCGTGACGCTCGGCCGGTCGAGTCCACCGGCGCGGACCTCCGGCAGCAGGCCGAAGCCGACGCAGACGGAACCGTACAGCGCCAGCAGCACCATCAGGCCGGATGCAAGAATGGCGAGCGCATCAACAGACGCGAACATCTGCGGCCCGTCGAGGTTCACGAGCAGCGGCGCAAATAGGACCAGCCAGAGCAGCGGTTGGAACAGACCGAAGACCAGCCAGATCGGATTCCGCAGCGTCGTCCGCACGCTGTCGTCAAAGTGCAGCCAAATCTCGTCAAGCAACGTCATCGCCGTGTCTCCGCTGCTGGAATCCCAACGGCAGTCGATGGTCCGGCCACGCAGCGGCCCTGATGCGTGCAGCGAAGGGCCTGTAGCAGAGGAATCAGCCCCTTCACTGCACGCATCAGGGCCGCTGCGCGATACGCCGTTTAGAGCAGTTCGTCGTCGGCCTCGGTCTCGTCCTCGTCGTCATTGACCGTTTCTCCGGCGGCCCGGCGGCGCATATGCTCGGCCATCCGCTCCGCCCGGCGCTGCATCCGTTCCGCCTGTCGCTGCGCCCGCTCGGCGTGCCGTTGGGCGCGTTCCTGAGCCTTCGCCACCTGCTCCTCGACCGTGCGGTTGATCTCAGTCTCGATATCGTTCGCGTCGAAATCGATATCGAAATCCATGTCCTCGGCAAAGTCGAAGCGGAAATCCTTGCCGAAGGCAATGCCGATCGTGACGCCGTGCTTCGGCCCGATCCGGATCGCGCCGCTAACCGTGCGCAGGCGCACATGGGGCGCATCATCCGGTGGCGGACCCTCGCCCCGACGCTGCGAGAGATCGGAGCGGATCGAACCGCTCACCGTCTCGGCATCCATGAAGAACGGCTTCACCGGATCGACATCGAAGTGGATGGCACCGCTGGTCGTCGAGATCTCCACCGCACCGTTGACCCGTCCCTCGTAGTAGGCCGCTCCAGAAACCGCGTGCATCTTCACCGCGCCGCCCGGACCGCGGATACCAACGCGGCCGCTCTGGGTGGCGAGGAAGGCGTCGCCGCCGATGTCGAGCGCGTCCAGCCGGCCGCTTTGCGTGCGCGCGTTCAGTGAGCCACCGACATGCGTCACCTTGATTGAACCGCTCTGCGCCTGAACGCTGACGTTGCCGCGCACGCGATCGAGGCTGACCTTGCCCGACTGCGATTGGAGCATCAGGTTGCCGCCGACCTCTTCGGCATCGGTCGCGCCGCTCTTGCTAATGATCCGGACATCCCCATCGATCGCGCGGGCGTTGGTCCGGCCGGATTTCTGCGCGACATCGACCGCACCCCGCAGCCGCGCGACCTCGACCCGGCCGCTGCTGCTGGCAACCTTGCAGCGGGTGCGGCGGGGCACCGTGACGGCGTAGTCGATCCGCGGTCCGCGATTGAAGAAGAAGAAGCCGCCCGAGGCAACACGCGGCGGTGTAATCCGTAGCGTGTTGCCGTCCATGCGGACGCCATCGACGATCCGCTGCAGCGTATCGTCGGCGTCGCCGGCGCTCTCCTCGAAGATGTGCGCGACGATCTGGACGCGCGCCCGTTCAACATCGCCGCCCTCGATGAGGATGTTGCCAGAACGGCCTTCATATTCGAGTTGAAAGTCCTCGCCAGCGGGGAACTCCCGCTCGGCGGTCCGTATGTATTCCATTGGCTCACTCCGTTCGCCCGGCAGTGGGCAGTCGGCAATCGGCAGTCGGGACGGTGACATCCCGCGCTCCCACGGTCAGCGCCACCACACTCATTGCGGACCCAGCGTGAGGCCCGCACCCCATTGCCCACTGCCCATTGCCGGCTGACCTATCGTCTGTGGCTCGCGCTCGGCAATGCGCTTATCGAGGATGACGGCGAGGCGCAGGAGCAGGCCGGCGGCATGAGCGCGGAGCCGTGTACTCGGCGATTGATAGCCGACGATCTCCATCGCCCGTCGCCCCTCATAGATCTTGGCCAGTTCCGCATTCCGATCCCGGCGCTCCTGCTCGATCAGATCCTGGTTGAGTGACATCCACATGTTCATCTCATCCTCCGGTGCCACGACGCTGCGCGCCTGACAGTTGCTCGCCAGCTACTCACCGCCATACCAGCCCTGTAGCTTCTTACCCTGCTTGCCCGGTTCGCGTGGCCGCGGCGGCTCCGGCGGCCAGGGCGGGCGTGGCGCCTCCGGCCGCTCCTCCATCGCCCGAAGCGAGCGGGCCATCGCCCGCACAAACCAACTGTTGGCCGAGACCCCGGCCGCGGCGGCGGCCTGCGTCGCCAGATCCTTAAGTTCGGCCGGAATCCGGATCGTGATCTTCTCGGTTTCGCCGTCCACCGCCGACCAATCGGGGAGGTCATCGGCGGGCGCGGCGTCCGCTGCACCCGGTACCGGCTCCACGTCCAGCGTGAGCGCGCCGGGCAGATAGGAGAGCCGCAGGTGGTAGCGGTCGGAAACCTGCTCGTCGGCGGCCGTGACCAACTGGGAGAGCAGGTCAAAGACGGCGCGTTCCAGCGGATAGCGGGCAGCCTCGACATACCGTTCGAAGGCTTGGCGCCGTTCCGCGTCTTCGACGAGGCCGAGGGGGCTCTTCAGCGCCTCGAAGACCGACTCGGTCTTGAACTCGATCGACATGCCATCCTCCTGCCACTAAATGTTGTTCTGTTGTCTGGCATTATGCTGGCACAATGCCAGCATGGACGTCAACCCTTCGCACATAACAACTTTCGTGCGTTCTTCACCGAATCAACTCAACCACCAGGACCGCCGGCGGCCCCCGGCGATGACACGCCCGTCTGCGGTACACTTCCGACGACAGAGATAGTCCGCTGTCGTAGGTTGATCTGCGCATTCCTACGAGGCGCCACCATGCCCGTGCGTCCCACCAGGCCGACGCCGTTCGTCGGACGCGAACGCGAGACGCGCATCCTCGTCGAGGCGCTGGCGTCGGTCCGATCGGGGACAGGCGGCGCCGTGCTCGTCGCCGGCGAGGCCGGCATCGGCAAGTCGCGCCTGATCGCCGAACTGAGGCGGCGGGCCGAGACCGACGGCTTCGCCGTACTGCAGGGCGCCTGCTTCGAACCGGACCGATCGGCGCCCTACGCGCCCTTTGCCGACCTGCTCCGAACCGCCCTACACGAGCGCGAGACGGATGCAACCGACGGATCGCTCAGATCGTTTGCGCCCGAGTTGGTCACCCTTTTGCCGGAGCATGTCACCGATGCTGCTCCATCCGCTCCCACCCCAACCGGCGACCCCGAGCAGGACAAGCGTCGCCTCTTCGCTGCCATTACCACAGCCTTCGTCTCGATGGCAGGCGGCCGGCCGCTGTTGGTTTGCATCGAAGATTTGCATTGGAGCGACGACACCAGCCTCGAACTCGTCGCCTATCTCGTCCGGCGGCTCTCGACGCATCCGGTTCTGCTCATGCTCACCTATCGCAGCGACGAGACACGACCCGCGCTCCTCCATCTGCTGGCAGAGCTCGAGCGATCCCGGCGTGCCGAGGAGATCGCGCTCGTCCCGTTCGAAGTGGCAGAGGTCGAATTGATGCTACGCCGGCTGCTGGCGCATGAGCAGCCGGTGCGCGCCGAGTTCCTCCACGCCATCTGCAGCCTCACCGACGGGAATCCGTTCTTCATCGAGGAGGTGGTGAAGTCGCTGGTCGCGGACGGTGACGTCGACATCGATGGAAGAGCCTGGGATCGGCATCCGCTGGGTGAGGTCCGAATTCCCCGTACCGTGCAGGATGCGGTTCAAAGGCAGATGATGCATCTCAGCGCGGCGGCGCGGCGGTTGCTCGCGCTCGCCGCCGTCGCCGGCCGGCGCTTCGACTTTCCCTTGCTCCAGGCGCTCACCGGCCACACCGAGGCGGCGCTGCTGGCCGAAATGCGGGAGTTGATCGCCGCCCAGTTGGTCGTCGAGGAATCCGCCGACCGCTTCGCTTTCCGGCACGCCCTCACCCACGAGGCGATCGTCTCCCAGCTCCTCACGCGGGAGCGGCGCGCGATCCACGCCGAGATCGCGGAGGCGATCGAGATGGTCTACGCCGGCTCGCTTGATGCGCATCTGGAGGATCTTGCCCTGCACTGGCATGAAGGCGGCGCCGGGCCGGAGGCGATGGAATACAGCCGCCGCGCCGGCGAACGCGCACAAGCGATGTACGCCCCGCGTGAGGCGGCGGCACACTTCACCCGCGCTCTGGACGCTGCCCGCACCCTCGGAGGAACGCCGCCGGCAGCGTTGCTCCGTGCCCGTGGCGCCGCCCACGAAACGCTCGGCGAGTTCGACGCGGCCCGCGTCGACCACGAGGCGGCGCTCGACGCTGCCGCCGCGGCGGGCGATCGCCGCGCGGAGTGGCAGTCGCTGCTCGACCTCGGCTACCTCTGGGCGTCGCGCGACTACCGCCGTACCGGCGACTACTTCCAGCGGGCGCTGCAACGGGCGCGTACGATCGGCGATCCCGTAGCGATCGCCCAAAGCCTCAACCGGCTCGGCAACTGGCTCGTCAACAACGAGCGACCGCGGGAGTCCTTGCCGTATCACCACGAGGCGCTGGCAATCTTCGAGGGGCAGCAGGACCAGCGCGGCATCGCGGGAACGCTGGATCTTCTCGGTCTCGCAACCCAGGAAGCCGGCGACCTGATCGCAAGCGGCGAACACTACACGCGGGCGATCGATCTCTTTCGCCGGCTGAACGACCGTCCAGGATTGTCCTCCGCGCTCGCATTATACTCACTGCGCGCCGGGGCAGGTCCGGCGGAGACGGTGGCGGCATCCGGACCTTCCTTGGCTCAGAGTGAGGCGATCACTGCCGAGTCACTGGCGATCGCACAGGCGATCGGATGGCGCGCCGGCGAAGCGTACAGCCGGATCACGCTGTCGATCAGCTTGCTCGCTCAGGGAAAGTACGGGCAGGCCCTGTCGATGCTCCGCTTGGCGCTGGCGGTGGCAGAGGAGATCGAGCACCATCTGTGGTTGGCCCTCGCCCATTGGACCTTCGGAGCACTCTACTTTGATCTGCTCCTCCTGCCGGCCGCCCGCGAGCACCTCGAAGAAGGGTTTCGGCTGGCGGGCGAAGTCAACGCACCCATGTTTCCCCGAAATGTCGGTTCGACCTTGTCACTGCTGCGGCTGGCTGAAGGCGACCCGGCGGGTGCGGCGTCGGTGCTCGACCGGGCTCTTGGTCCGAACGCCGGCATGGACACGGTTGCAGCCCGGCTCTGCTGGCGCGCGCGTGGCGAGGTTGTGCTCACCGGTAGCGACGCGTCCCGCGCGCTCGACATCGCCGAGCAATTGATCGCGACGGCGCCGAACAGCAACGGCGCCGTCATTCCCCACATCGAACAACTGCGCGGGCGGGCGCTGGCGGCGCTCCACCGGCACGACGATGCCGAGCGCTCGTTGCTGGCGGCACGGGCGGCGGCCGAGGCGCAGGGGCTCCGGCCGGCCGCCTGGCGGATCGACGTTGCGCTTGGTGATCTGTATCGCGTGTCCGGTCGCCGCGCCGACGCACAGGACGCCGACGATTCCGCCCGCATCATGATCGATACGCTCGCGGTCGACGTGCCGGAGGAGCCGGTTGATGGGCTTCGCGGCGTCACGTTGCGCGAGCACTTCCGCCAATCGGCGCTGATGCTCCTGCCACAAAGGCGGCCGGCGACACCATTGCGTGCGGCAAAGCAGGCCCATGACGGGCTCACGGCCCGCGAGCGTGATGTCGCCGCGCTGGTTGCGCGCGGTCGATCGAACCGCGAAATTGCGGAGACGCTGGTGCTGGGCGAACGCACGATTGAAACCCACATCAGCAACATTTTCGCCAAGCTCGGATACACCTCCCGCGCCCAGATCGCCGCCTGGGCCGTCGAAAAGGGGTTCTTCAAGGACGCCGAGTGATCGACCGCGACGATCTCAGCAGCGGAACCCTTCTCCCAACCACCAGCCGCGTTCCGTACTGCACCGCGAGAATCTCCGTATTTTCCACGACGCCGCCGCGCCGGCCTTCCGTCACCCTGAAGGCAGGCTCGCGAGCGATGACTGGTTCGCCATCGTCCCCGGACAGTACGCGGGGGTGGACAGACAGCAAGGAGTGCAGATCATGGCTCACGCGGAACGAGTGGTATCGGACGCGCAGCAGCCGGTGGACCGACGGCAGGTGCTGAGACTCATCGCGCGTGGAGGCGCTGCGGCCGGCGTCGCCGCGGTGGCGGTGGGCGCCATGCACGGCAGCGCCGGCGCACAGGCGACCGATGTGATCGGATCGTGGATTACCTACATCCATCTCGACGACCCCCCGGAGGACGATATTCACATGATGACCCTGGCCCCGGGCGGCATCCTCCTCTTCTCCAGCGAGTCGCCCCTGATCCCGAGCCCGCTCCCAGGACTGGAGGAATTCTGGTGGAACTCGGGACACGGCGCCTGGGAACAGGCGGCGGATGGGACGGTGCAGGGCCAATTCGTCGTCGTCGTCCAGGACCGCAATCAGAGGCCCGTCTACTTCGCCTGCGTCCGGCCAAGGTTGCGGCTGGCGGGTCCGGATATGCTCACCGGCCGGTTCACGTTCGACTTCATTCCGATCGGCGAAACCGAACCGGCGGTCACGCTGGGAGCCAGCATCGAGGCAGAGCGCGTGCGCGCCGACGGCTAATGGGATCACCAATGCGTACACAATCCGCCCCATCACCAGAAAGGACAAAGCAATGACCACCGAGATGACCATGAACGAAGCAAAGACCGAGGCATTCGTCGGCAAAGTGCTGACGGACACCAGCGGCACGGTGGTGACGCTGCTTGCCGCGATCGGAGACCGAGTTGGCCTCTTCAGCGCGCTCGCCGGGGCGGGTGCGGTCACGAGCGAGGCGCTGGCCGAACGCACCGGTCTCAACGAACGCTACGTCCGCGAGTGGCTCGCGGCGATGGCCAGCGCCGGCTACATCGAATACGACCCATCGGACGCTCGATTCACGCTGCCACCCGAACACGCCGTCGCCCTCGCCCAGGAGCGCGGCCCCGAGTTCTTCGGCGGCGTGCATCAGGAGATCCTCGGTGTGCTGCCGGCGATCCCGTACGTGATTCAGGCCTTCAAGGGTGGCGGCGGCGTGCCGCAGTCCGCCTACGGTAATGACTTCTGGGAGGGCCTGGAACGGTTCACCGCCGGTTGGTTTGAGAACCTGCTCCTACCCGTCTGGATCCCGTCGCTGCCCGAAGTCCAGCAGAAGTTAGAGCGGGGAGTGCTCGTCGCCGATGTCGGCTGCGGCGGCGGCCTGGCGTTGATCAAGCTTGCCCAGGCGTACCCCAACTCTCGCTTTGTCGGCTACGACATCGCCGAACCACAGATCGCACGCGCCCGCACCAACGCCGAGGCGGCCGGCGTCGCCGATCGGATCACATTCAAACGGACGGATGCCGTCCAGGGACTGCCGGAGACGTATGACCTGATCACGACCTTCGACGTAGTCCACGACGCCGTCGACCCGCGCGGTCTGCTCTGCGCGATCCGGCAGGCGCTGAAGCCGGATGGCGTGTACCTGTGCTTGGACATCAACTGCTCCGACCGGCTGGAAGAGAACGCCGGCCCGATCGGCGCGATGCTGTACAGTATTAGCCCGCTCTACTGCATGACCGTCTCCCTCGCCGGCGGCGGCGAAGGACTCGGCACGATGGGCCTCCCCGAGTCCAAACTCCGCGAACTGGCCACGAGTGCCGGGTTCAGCAGCGTCCGGTTGGTGCCGCTGGAGGATCCATTCAACAACTTGTACGAGGTGCGGTGATAGGGGACGGCCCTCACCCCCGGCCCCACTCCCGCACGGCGGGAGAGGGGAGCACGAAATGACCTTGAGCATCAGCTGGTCGACCGGTCAGTCTGCACCGCGGATGTGGCTGAGGTACACGGTTGATCTAAGCTCCCCACTCCCGCCCCGGCGGGAGAGGGGTCGGGGGTGAGGGCCGCCCGGCCTATCCCCGCATCA
>JBFXAN010000194.1:0-11626 GCA_050184225.1 Dehalococcoidia bacterium
GGCCCCCTTCCCTCGCAGGGAAGGGGGTGCCTCACGCAACCGTGGTCTGCCAGTAGCTCGTTTGTCTGCGGCAGGCCCATCCCAATTCAACCATCGCGAGTACGTACTCCCCCTTCCCTGCGAGGGAAGGGGGCCGGGGGGTTAGGTATCGCTATACGACGACCATCTCCTTGTATTCCCCAAATACCCCACGCATCACCCCCATAATCTCGCCCAGCGTCGCGTAAGCGTGCACCGCGTCGAGGATAAACGGCATCGTGTTCTCGCGCTCTGCCTGACACGCCTGGCGCAAGCGTTCCAGCGTTGCGGCGACGCGGGCCTGGTCGCGATCGGCACGGACCTGCGCGAGGCGAGCGAGGTGGCGGCGCTCACCCTCGCGGTCGATGCGCAGGATCGGCCACTCCAGCGGTTCCTCGATCGGGTAGCGGTTGACGCCGACGATCACGCGCTCCTCGGTGTCGATCTCGCGCTGGTAGCGATAGCTGGCGTCGGCGATCTCCTGCTGGAAGAAGCCTTGCTCCAGCGCCGGGATGACGCCGCCGAGGGCATCGATCTGGTCGAAGTAGGCGAAGCACTCGTCTTCCATCTGCTTGGTCAGCGTCTCGACGAAGTAGCTGCCGCCCAAGGGATCGACGGTGTTGGTGACGCCGGACTCGTGCAAGAGCACCTGCTGCGTGCGCAGGGCGAGGCGTGCCGCCTTCTCACTCGGCAGCGCGATCGCCTCGTCGAGGGAGTTCGTGTGGAGGGATTGGGTGCCACCCAACACCGCCGCCAGCGCCTGGACCGTCGTGCGGATCAGGTTCACCTCCGGCTGCTGCTCGGTGAGGGAGCAGCCCGCCGTCTGGGAGTGGAAGCGCATCCACAGGCTCCGTTCGGCTTTGGCGCCGAAGCGCTCGCGCATCACCTTCGCCCAGACGCGCCTCGCGGCGCGGAGCTTGCAGATCTCCTCGAAGAAGTCGTTGTGGATGTTGAAGAAGAAGGAGATGCGCGGCGCGAAGGCATCGACGTCCATGCCCCGCGCGACACACCAGCGCACGTACTCGATGCCGTCGGCCAGGGTGAAAGCGAGCTCCTGGACGGCGGTCGCCCCGGCCTCGCGGATGTGATAGCCGGAGACGCTGATCGTGTTCCACAGGGGCAGATCACTGGCGCCGAACTCGACCGTGTCCACCACCAGCCGCATCGAGGGGGCGGGCGGGAAGACGAACTCGTTCTGGGCGGTGTACTCCTTGAGGATATCGTTCTGGATCGTGCCGCCCAGGGCATGGCGGGGGATGCCCCGGTTCTCGGCACAGGCGATGTACATCGCCCACAAGACCGCCGCCGGCGAGTTGATCGTCATGCTGGTCGTGATCTGGTCCAGCGGGATGCCCTGGAAGAGCAGCTCCATGTCGGCCAACGACGAGATGGCGACGCCGCACTTGCCGAATTCCCCTTCGGCGAGCGGGTCATCGGTGTCGTAGCCCATCAGGGTGGAAAGGTCGAAGGCGACGGACAGGCCGGTTTCGCCGTGGTCGAGCAGGTAGCGATAGCGCTCGTTCGTCTCTTCGGCGGAGCCGAAGCCGGCGAACATGCGGATCGTCCAGGGCTTGCCCCGGTAGCCGGTGGGATGGACGCCTCTCGTGAACGGGTACTCACCGGGGTTGCCGATATCGCGCAGATAGTCGAGATCAGCGGTATCGGTCGGGCCATACAGCCGATCGATGGGACGGCCGGAGGTCGTCACGAATGGGCCGGGGGACTCCTTGCCCTCCCGTGCCACGCGCATCTCCCACTGCCGTCGGTTCTCTGCCAAGCGCTCGTCCATACCACATCCCCCATGGCCAGCCATACTGTATGAGATAGTATACCGTTGGGGTGACTCGGCTCTTGCTCGGCCGGCGTATCCTCTTTACCAAGACGGGGGACGAAACCGCGTGCGGACGGCCGAACCGATGCGATGTCGTTTCGATTAAACGCGCAACAGCCACCGACCACAGGCAACGAACATGCTATAATCCCGGTTCGACGCGCTCCCATCGTTGCACCGAACATTGAGGGACAACCATGACCTATCAGACTGACGACCGCGCCCGGATGCGCCGTCAGCTTGCCGAGCAGGCGATCAACCTGGCGATGGAATCCAAGTGGGAAGATGCGACGCAGATCAACCGCCACGTGCTCTCGATCGATCCGCGAAACGTGGACGCCTATAACCGGCTGGGGAAGGCGCTGACCGAGCTTGGGCGTTATGGGGAAGCGCGCGCCGCCTACAGCCGCACGCTCGAGCTCGATGGCGCGAACTCGATCGCCAAGAAGAACCTGAGCCGCCTGCAGGCGTTGGGCGATGTCGGCGGTCCCTCCGAGGGCAGGCAGAAGGTCGATCCCGACCTCTTCATCGAGGAAACGGGCAAGACCGGCACCACCCAGCTTCAGAATCCGGACGCGCAGGCGCTCAAGGTGATGGCGGCGGGCGACCTCGTCCTCCTCCGGGAGCGCGATAATCAGTTGCAGGTGATCGAACCGGCCGGGTCCTACCTGGGGACGGTCGAGCCACGGCTCGCGCTGCGTCTGATCAACTTCATGAAGACCGGCAACCAGTACGCGGCCGCGATCGCGGGCGTCAGCCCAACGGGCGACACCGTCCGCGTCATCATCAAAGAAACCCTCCAAAGCGCGGAGAACGCGGGCAAGCTCTCGTTTCCGGCGACCGCGCCGGATGGCTTCCGCGCCTACACGAAAGACAGCCTGCTGCGACACGACGTTGACGACGACGAGGCCGACCACGACGACCATGACGCGGACGATTCGTGGGAAGCCTCCGACGACTCGGACGATGCACAGGAGATCTCATTCGACTTCAAGCGTGCGGCCGAGGCCCGTGCCGACCAGGACGACGAGTTCGAGGAATAGGAGCAGACCCCTCCCCCCGCTGACGCGCGGAGAGGGGCCGGGGAAGGGTCGGTCATCCCAAAACTGGACTACTTATAAACCATCTACGTTGCCGCCTCCTTCGCGATCGGGTACAATAGAACCTGATGAGAAGGAGGCGGACCACGTGATCAAACCTCGCATCGGTATCACGCGGAGCGGGTCCGCTGCCCGAATTTCCCCTAGTTACCAGCCGTACCACGACCGCATCCGCGAGGCCGGCGGCGAGCCGGTTGATCTCTGTCCCGCGATGGGCACGCCGGCTGCGGAGTTGATTCAGGGACTCGACGGACTGGTGCTGTCCGGCGGGCCGGATGTATCACCAGCCCGATACGGGCAGGAGCCGGCGCCCGAAACCGGGCCGGTCGATGAGCCGCGCGACGCGTTGGAGTTGGGATTGCTCGACGCGGCGCTGACGCGGGATCTGCCGGTGTTGGCGATCTGCCGGGGCCAGCAGGTGCTCAACGTGGCCCTCGGCGGCGCGCTCGTGCAGCACATTCCCGGCGATGCCCACCGTGCCTATCTCGAGCCGGATCCACGCGCGGGGGAGTCGCGCTGGCATGATGTGGTCATTTCGCGAGGCAGCGCTCTCGCCGAGCTGATCGGCGCCGGCACCGTGCGCACCAACTCCCGGCACCATCAGGCAGTCCATGACGATGCGCTTGGTCAAGGGCTGTTGGTTACGGCGCGTTCGGCGGACGGCATCGTCGAGGGGCTGGAGGCGGCGGGGCGACGCTGGTTGCTGGCCGTCCAATGGCATCCGGAGCGTGATGAGGTCGCGGCGCGGTTCCGGCCGCTGTTTGAATCCTTCGTCGCGGCGGCGGCTGTCACACCAGCAACCGCGGCGGGCGACTAGCTCGATTTGGTCTACCCGGGAGCTGCACACCGATGTGGGGCCGGAGACGCGCTGCGTCATCCCCGGCCACGACATTTCTGTGGCTCAACGATGGAATGGTGCGTGACTTGCGTACGTGCGTGGTGCGGGGCCTGCGGAGGCGGGTGGTGATGAAGGACGTGATACATGGTCACCAGTGAGAATACCGGGAACATCGTCCCGCTGAAGATCGAAGATGAGATGCGGCACGCGTACCTCGATTACGCGATGAGCGTGATCGTCTCGCGCGCGCTTCCTGACGTGCGCGACGGCCTCAAGCCGGTGCAGCGGCGCATCCTCTATACCATGCACGACCTCGGCATGCGCCCGGGCACGCAGTATCGCAAGAGCGCGAAGGTCGCCGGCGACACGATGGGCCGCTTTCACCCGCACGGCGACCAGCCGATCTACGAGGCGCTCGTCCGGATGGCGCAGGACTTTTCCCTGCGCTACCCACTCGTCGACGGTCAGGGCAACTTCGGCAGCGTCGACGGCGACCCGCCCGCGTCGATGCGCTACACCGAGGCGCGGCTCGCCGCGATCGCCGAAGAGGTTCTCGTCGATATCGACAAGGACACGGTCAATTTCACCGCCAACTACGACAACACCGAAGAGCAGCCGGAGGTTCTCCCCGCCCGCCTGCCGAACATGCTCGTCAACGGCGCATCCGGCATCGCCGTCGGTATGGCGACGAACATCCCGCCGCAGAACCTGAGCGAGGTCTGCGACGCAATCGTCAAGCTGATCGACACGCCGGAGGTGACGACCGACGACCTCCTCAAGATCGTCAAGGGGCCGGACTTCCCCACCGCCGGCATCATCATCGGCCGGGAGGGGATCAAGAACGCCTACGCCACCGGCCAGGGCAAGATCATCCTCCGCGCCCGCACCGCCGTCGAGGAGATGGGCAAGGGCGACCGCCTGCGGATCGTCGTCACCGAGCTGCCCTTCCAGGTGAACAAGGCGCAGCTGATCACGAAGATGGCGGAACTGGTGAAGGACAAGCGGATCGACGGCATCTCTGATCTGCGCGATGAGTCCGACCGCGACGGCATGCGCATCGTGATCGAGCTGAGTCGCAACGCCCAGCCGAAGACCGTGCTCAACCTGCTCTACAAGCACACGTCGATGCAGACCTCGTTCAGTGTGAACATGCTCTGCCTCGTCGATGGTCAGCCGAAGACGGTCAACCTGATGACCGCGCTCAAGCAATATCTCAACTTCCGCCGCGAGGTGATCCGCCGCCGCACGGAATACGAGCTTGCCAAGGCACGCGACCGCGAGCACATCCTCGCCGGCTTGGTCAAGGCGCTGGACAAGATCGACGCGATCATCCGCCTGATCCGCGGCTCCGCTTCGGCGGCGAAGGCGCGCGAGGGGTTGATGGAGCGGCCCTTCAGCTTCAGCGAACGGCAGGCGCAGGCGATCCTCGACATGCAGCTCAGCCGGCTGGCAGCGCTGGAGCGGGAGAAGATCCAGGCCGAGTACAAGGAAGTGATCCAGCGGATCGCCTATCTCGAAGACTTGCTCGCGAACCCGCGCAAGATCGACGCGGTGATCCGTGAGGATACGCTCGACCTGAAGAAAAAGTTCGGCGACGCCCGGCGCACGCAGATCATTGCGCAGGAGCTGGGAGACTTCTCCGAGGAAGACCTGATCCCGGATGAGCCGGTGGTGGTGACGCTGTCGCAGCGCGGCTACTTCAAGCGGCTGCCGCTGGAAACCTACCGGCGGCAGCGACGTGGTGGCCGCGGCATCACCGGCATGGTGACGCGCGAGGACGATGCGGTGCGGCGGCTGCTCGTCGCCAACACACACGACTATGTGCTCGTCTTCACCGACCGGGGGCGGGTCTTCTCGCTGAAGATCCACGAGGTACCGGATGCCAGCCGCACGGCGAAGGGCATCCCGCTGATCAACGTGATCGACGTGGCCCAGGGCGAGTTGGTGACGGCGCTGATCGCCACCCGCACTTTCGAGCACGACTGCCTGATCATGGGCACGAAGATGGGCGAGGTGAAGCGCACCAAGCTCAGCGAGTTCGCCCAGGTGCGGCGTAACGGCCTCAACGCGATGGACCTGGAGGCCGGCGACGAGTTGATCTCGGCACGGCTGGCCCGATCGACCGATGACATTCTCATGGTCAGCGCCCAGGGACAGGCGGTGCGCTTCAAGGTAGACGATCTGCGGATGGCCTCGCGCCAGAGTGGCGGCGTGCGCGGCATGCGTCTTGCCAAGAACGACCATGTCGTGGCGATGGAGATCGTCGATCCGAAGGGTGAGTTGCTTTCGCTGAGCGAGAAAGGCTTCGGCAAGCGCACACCATCCGGGGAGTATCCGCGCCACAACCGCGGCGGCGGCGGCGTGAAGACCTTCAACATCACCTCGAAGACCGGCCCGCTCGTGGCGGCGAAGATGGTGAGCGACGCGCAGGATTTGATGCTGATCTCGCGGGAGGGCATCGTCATTCGCACGACCGTTGGCAGTATCCGCCGCACCGGCCGCGCCGCCTCCGGTGTCTCCGTGATGAGCGTCGGGCCGAACGACGCTGTCGCCTCGATCGCGACGATCGACGTGATTGCGACGCCTGGAGAAGAACCGGAGCAGCCGGCGAAACCCGCCCGCTCGGAGGCGGCGCGAAAGGCAGCCGAGAGCATCGCCGCACCGGGCGCCAACGGCGGCGCCACCAACGGCGCGGCGAAGGTGACGCGGCTGAAGAACACGGACGCTCCGAATCCGCCCGGCGCGAACGGCAACGGCAAGAAGCCAGGGCCGAACGGTAGGAACGGCACGTAGGCGCGTATCTGAGTGTAGAATGGCCCCGGTGTTTCGTCACCGGGGCCATTGCATTGTTCGGAGGCTTCCGCATGGCAAACACGCCGACAACCGTCTCGATCCGTAGCGCCCGCGCCGGCGACCTGCCGCGGCTGCTGGAGCTATTCCTCCAACTCTCCGAGTCCAGTCAGTATCCCGAAGATGAAATCCGTCCGGTAACGGGTGCGCACTACGCCGCGCTGCAACGGATCGATGCCGACCCGAACGTGCGCGTGCTGGTCGCCGAAGAGGATGAGCGGATCGTCGGCACGCTCGCGCTCTATCTCATGCCGAACCTATCGCACGGCGGGCGTCCGTTCGCGATCGTCGAGAACGTCGTCGTGGACGCCTCGCAGCGCGGCACCGGCCTCGGCAGGCGGTTGATGGCGGAGGCGGAACGCATCGCGACGGAAGCGGACTGCTACAAGGTCGGACTCACCAGCAACAATAAGCGCGCGCCCGCACACGCCTTCTACGAGACGATCGGCTATGCGCACACGCACAAAGGCTTCACGCGCTACGTCGAAGACCATCCGATGTGATTCAAGGTAAGTCGAGAGCAAATTTGATTGCACGCTCAATGGCTTCAAGCTTCGCCGCAGAGATTGTGCAGATATATGTCAGGATACGCTCTTTGCCTACGGTAGTAATGTCATCCGCATTTGCAACGCAGCGACGCGGCACCCCGTCGCTTGTGTCGAGCAGAACTTCGGCAGGTATGTTGCGGATTGTCCGAGTGAGCGGGATGACCGTTAGTGCCGAACGTACGGCATAAGCGCGAGGGCGCGATATGAGCACGACGGGGCGCCTTCCGATGGGCGGATCGAACTCGACCCACCAGACCTCGCCCCGCCTCACTCCCAGTCCTCTGGTGTGAGCGTTTCTGTAGCTGTGCGAGTGTAGGCCTCTATCTCCGACAGACGCTCCGGATAGGCTCGATACCCGGCCTCATACGCATCATCCGCCGCCTCAATCGCCTGCTGAGACGCGAGGTAAAGGTCAAGCGCTTGCTGAATGACACGGCTACGGGGCACACCTCGCTGACTTCGGATGCGTTCGATGGCTTCAGCCTGATGGTCTGGAAGCGTAATCGCGATTTTCTTCATACCTGCATCATACCACTGCACAGCCCGCGTTGGCCCCTCGCGCTCAATGTGGATCTAAGGAGGGTACGGCAGATCAGACGGCGAAATACAAGCGTCGTTCGTACGTTTCTGGATGAATGCCCGGCATCGACACTTGGCATCGGGAGGAATGACGATGTATGACGCGATCGTGATCGGCGCGCGCTGCGCGGGTTCGCCGACGGCCATGCTGCTCGCTCGGGCGGGGCACCGGGTACTGCTTGTCGACCGGGCGACCTTCCCCAGCGACCGGCTCTCGACGCACTTCATTCAGCCGTTCGGGGTGAAGTGTCTTGAGGCATGGGGGCTGCTGGGCGCGGTGGTCGCGACGGGAACACCACCGGTGAAGAAGATCGTCATGTACGCCGGCGATCGAGTATTGATGGAGCCGCCGATGGAGGGCGTTGCCTACTGCCCCCGCCGCTACCTGCTCGACAAGATTCTCGTCGACGCGGCGGTCGAAGCCGGCGCGGAGCTGCGCGAAGGCTTCAGGGTGGACGAAGTGGTGATGGACGGCGAGACGGTGACCGGGATCGTCGGCCATGGCCGCGATGGCACGCCGGCGCGGGAGGTGGCGCGATTCGTGATCGGGGCCGAGGGCCATCATTCACTCGTCGCCAAGACGGTGCAGGCGCCGACGTATCGCGAACGCGACGCGCTGACCGGCGCCTACTATTCGTATTGGTCGGGCGTCGAGTTGTCGGGAGTCGAGTTCTACATCTCGGAGCGGGGCGGTGTGCTCGCCGTCCCGACGAACGATGGCCGCGCCTGCATCGCCGCCGGCCGCTCGCGCGACCAGTTCGCCGCCTATCGTGCGGACATCGAAGCGACCTTCTTTTCGATCCTGGATGGGGCGCCGGGATTCGCGGCGAGGGTCCGCGCAGGAAAGCGCGAGGAGCGTTGGATGGGCACCGCCGATGTGCCCAACTTCTTCCGCAAGCCCTACGGCCCTGGCTGGGCGCTCGTCGGCGACGCCGGCTACATGAAGGATCCGGTCACCGGCTTCGGCATCGCCGACGCCTTTCGCGATGCCGGGCTGCTGACGGCGGCGCTGGACGACACGCTCGCGGGCCGCGTCCCCGCCGAGGAGGCGCTGGCCGGCTATCAGTCGCGTCGCGATACCGCGGCAATCCCGACCTATGAATTCACGCTGCAACTGGCAAGTGGCGAGCTGGCGGCGCCAGTCGAGGCGACGCCGCTCTAGCACGCCCTTGAACCAAAGCCGAGGAAACTGATTGTCATTCTGAGCGAAGCGAAGGATCTTGGAGGTCTGAGTTGTGTCCGAGATCCTTCGCTTCGCTCAGGATGACATGGTGAAAGAGCGACGTCCTAAACCCGCGTCACCCAGTGCGCGTAGCGGGGTTCGCGGTTGCGGACGACGTTGTGGAAGAGTTGTTCCAGGTTGTTGGTTATGTCGCCAATGTCGCCGCTGCCGACCTGGAAGCCGTCGATCTCGGAGAGCGGGGTCACTTCCATCGCGGTGCCGCAGAGGAACGCCTCGTCGGCGACGTAGAGCTCGGTGCGGTCCACGTCGCGCTCGACCACCGGCACGCCGAGGCCGTCGCGACAGAGCTCGATCACGCTGTCGCGCGTGATGCTTTCGAGGATGCTGGCGGTGATCGGCGGGGTGATCACGGTGCCGTTACGGATGATGAACAGGCAGGAGCCGGAGCTTTCCGAAACCTTACCGGCGGAGTTAAGGAAGATCGGCGCATCATAGCCGTGCCGGGCGGCCTCGTTCGACGCCAGGCGCGAGTTGGCGTAATTGGGGAACGCTTTGATCCGGGGCGGCAGCGCGTCGTCGCTGATCCGGCGCCAGCTGGCGACACCGGCGGTGAGCGTCTTCGCCGAGCCGAGCGTGCTATCGGAGGGCCGCACCGTGATCAGCACCTCGGGTGATGCGTCGAGGGCGGCGCGGCTGCCCCAGATCGCGCCGAGGGAGAACGCCATCGGCTGAAGATAGACATCCTCACGCGCATCGTTGCGGCGGCAGAGCTCGAGCAGCGCGTCACCGATCTCCGCGCCGGAGAAACGGGGGCGCATCCGCTGGAGCTTGACCGAGTTGTCGAACCGCGCCATGTGCTCCGGCAGCCGGAAGATAGAGAGAGCCTCCTGTTCGTCACTCCAATAGCCGCGGATACCTTCGAAGATGGCGCCGATCGCCGGCCAGCCGACGGTGGTGACGTGAACCAGCGCCTCCTCCCATGGCAGTTGTTCGCCGGAGAACCAGAGATACGGATACTGCGCCGGCGGGATCGGCAGAACCGTGTGCGGTCGTTCCTGCCCGCGCGGCTCGGTGCTGTGTGTCGTGGTCATGCGTCCTCCTGTCATCCACGGCGGTAATAGTCGTGGAGCATAGCATATCTCCGAATCTCCGTGGGTGAGCAGTCCAATTCGTGATTGGTTGTGTCGCGCGCCGGTGACGCGGTCACGGAACGATGCCGGCCGGCGCGGATTGACACTGTTTCGGCATCACGCTACGTATTGGCACAGAGTTGCGGCGACGTGGGGCGCGGTCGTGTGGCGTCAGGTGGCGGAAGATGTTGGCAGCACGCACTTCAACCGGCGGTTCACGTCGCTCCGATCGCTCCGCGGGCGTGCGCGACTGCACGCGCTGGCCGATGTCGTTCTGAATACGCGCATCCTGGCCGTGGTGATGTTCCGGAGCAAGCGGGCGTTGCAGCGGCGCCATGTGCCGGTCCTTCCCTCGCTGCTCGATCGAGCCTGCATACTGTTCTTTAACGTCAATCTCGGTAACTATACGGACATCGGCGGCGGGCTGTACCTGCCGCACGGCAACGTCGTGGTGGACGGCATGGTCAGCATCGGCCGGAACTGTGTGATTGCGCCGTGGGTAACGATCGGCACGAATGGCACGGTCGCCGGCCCACAGATCGGTAACGATGTCTTCATCGGCACGGGCGCGAAGGTACTCGGCGCGATCCACGTCGGCGACCGTGCGAGGATCGGCGCCAACGCGGTCGTAATCGAAAACGTACCGCCGGACACGACCGTCGTTGGCATTCCGGCGAAGCCGGTCCGGCAATCGGCAATCGGCAATCGGCAACCGTGAGGCGGCGATCGAGCGAAGGCGCAGCGATGGGGCGAGCACCTCATTGCCGACTGCCGATTGCCGATTGCCCAATCAGAGGGGGACTTTGTGGCTGGAGCACTCGAGGGAATCCGTGTCCTGGAATTCTCGCAGATCATCGCCGCGCCGTTCTGCGGCATGCTGCTGGCGGACATGGGCGCGGATGTGATCAAGGTCGAGCCGCCGGATGGAGAGGCGTGGCGGCTGTTCGCCCAGTTCATCCCGCTGGAGAGCAAGACCTTCATTTCGCTCAACCGCGGTAAGAAGAGCCTGCCACTCGATATCAACACGCCGGAGGCACGGGCGATCGTCCACAAACTCGTCAAAGACGTCGACGTGGTCCTCCTCAACTACCGGCCCGATGTCCCCGCGCGGGCGGGGATCGACTATGAAACGCTCAGCGCAATCAACCCGCGGCTGGTCTACTGCGAGAACACCGCCTTCGGCCGCAAGGGACCGGACAGCTACCGGCCAGGGTACGACATCATCATCCAGGCGATGTCGGGGCTGATGGCCTCCGAGAACAAGGTCGTGAACGGCGTGCCCCAGGTCGTCTCCGCGACGGCGGTCGCCGACTTCGCCACGGGCATCATGATGGCCTACGGCATCACGGCGGCGCTACTGGCCCGCGAGAAGACGGGCCGCGGGCAGAAGGTGGAGGCGGCACTGCTGGCGTCGGCGCTGGCGGTGCAAACCAGCGGCTTCACCTACATCGACGCGATCGACGACGCCTGGCAACCGAAGTTCCTGAGCGACCTGCAGGAAGCCCGTGACGCGGGTGCGGCCTGGGATGACATGGCGACTCTGCGTATG
>JBFXAN010000195.1:0-11521 GCA_050184225.1 Dehalococcoidia bacterium
CCGCCTCCCCCTTCAAGGCCAAGACTTTCGTGATCGCCGCCGTCAACGTCGTCTTGCCGTGGTCGACGTGCCCGATCGTCCCCACGTTCACATGCGGCTTCGTCCGCTCGAATTTCTTCTTCGCCATGGTCGCGTTGCTCCCGTTCCAAGTTCCTTCTTCCAGGTTCCAGTTCCATCGTCCGCACTTGGAAGAGGAACTCGAATCGTGGAACTATCGCTTCGACAATGCGCCGGCAACCTGCGGCGGCGCTTCCGCATAGTGACTGAATTCCTGGCTCGAACTGGCACGTCCCTGCGTCATCGACCGCAGGTCGGTCGTATAGCCGAACAGTTCCGCCAGCGGTACTTCGGCGCGCACGATCTGCGTGGGACCCATCGCCTCCGTGGCGATGATGTGGCCGCGCCGCCGGGTGATATCGCCCATCACGTCGCCGAAGAAGTCTTCCGGCGTGCGCACTTCGATCTTGAAGACCGGCTCGAGGATCACCGGATGCGACTGGCGCAATGCCGCCTTGAACGTCTGCGAGGCCGCCACCTTAAAGGCGATCTCGGAGGAGTCGACCGGGTGGAAGCTGCCATCGACGGCGGCGACCGAGACATCGACGACCGGATAGCCGGCGACGGTGCCGCTCTCCAGCGCCTCTTTGACCCCCGCCTCAACCGCCGAGATGTACTCGCGCGGAATCGCGCCGCCGACGATCTTGTCGAGGAACTCGAAGCCCTCGCCCCGCTCGCGCGGCTCGAGCGTCAACTCGACGTCGCCGTACTGACCGCGGCCGCCGGTCTGCCGCTTGAACGGCTCGCGCGCCCGCGACGCCCGTGTCGGCGCCTCGCGGAAGGCAACCTGCGGCCGGCCGATGTTGGCATCGACCTTGTACTCGCGCTTCATCCGGTCGACGAGCACTTCGAGATGCAACTCACCCATGCCCTGGATGATCGTCTGACCGGTCTCTTCGTCGAAGTTGCGGCGGAAGGTTGGGTCTTCTTCGGCCAGCTTTGACAGCGCATTGCCGAGCTTGTCCTGATCGTCCTTCGTCTTCGGCTCGATCGCGACGGAGACGACCGGCTCGGGGAAGGTGATCGATTCGAGGATGATCGGATGCGACTGGTCGGCGAGCGTGTCGCCGGTGAGGGTTTCCTTCGGACCAATGATCGCGGCGATATCGCCGGCGTAGACCTCGGTGATGTCCTCGCGCGTGTTCGCGTGCATCCGCACGAGCCGGCCGATGCGCTCGCGCCGGTCGCGGGTGGTGTTCATCACCGCCTGGCCGGTCTCAAGCTTGCCAGAATACACCCGGAAGTAGGCGAGCCGGCCGACGAATGGGTCGGCGACGATCTTGAAGGCCAGCGCCGAGAACGGCTCCTGGTCGCTCGGCGCCCGCTCCAACTCTTCGCCGGTCTTGGGGTGCGTGCCGGTGACCGGCGGCACGTCCACCGGCGAGGGCAGGAAGTCGATCACCGCGTCGAGCATCAACTGGACGCCCTTGTTCTTCAAGGCGGAGCCGCAGAGGACCGGCGTGATCTTTGTGGCGAGGGCCGCCCGGCGGATCGCCTTCTTCAGTTCTTCCACCGAGATGTCATGGCCCTCGATGTAGCTGATCATCAACTGCTCGTCTTCTTCGGAGACGGCCTCGATCAGCTTCTCCCGCGCCTCGGCGACGGCTTTTGCCAGATTCTCAGGGACCGGCCGCTCCTGCGGCGCGTCGGTGCGCTCACCGGAGAAGTACCACGCCTTCTCTTCGATCAGGTCGACCATGCCCTCGAAGTCGGATTCGTTGCCGATCGGGTAGTGGATCACGGCCGGCTTCATGCCGAGCCGCTCGACGATCATCTCAACTGTTCGCCAGTAATCGGCGCCGGTGCGGTCCATCTTGTTGACGAAGCAGATCCGGGGAACGCCGTATTTGTCCGCCTGCCGCCACACCGTCTCGGACTGTGGCTCGACACCGGCGACCGCATCGAAGACGACGACGCCGCCATCGAGCACGCGCAGCGAACGTTCGACCTCGACGGTGAAGTCAACGTGCCCCGGCGTGTCGATGATATTGACCGTGTAGCCGTTCCATTCGGCCGTGGTCGCAGCAGCCGTGATCGTGATACCACGCTCGCGCTCCTGCTCCATCCAGTCCATCGTCGCCGTGCCTTCGTGGGTTTCGCCGATCTTGTAGGTGCGGCCCGTGTAGAACAGCACCCGCTCGGTGACCGTCGTCTTGCCGGCGTCGATGTGGGCGATAATGCCGATATTTCGTACGTGTTCGATAGGTACTGTTCGTGCCATAACAAGCGATTAGCCGTTAGCCATTGGCTTTGAGCCGCCGGCATCCGACCTACGCGTTCCTTTCTCCCCCACCCGACCAACACTCATCCACACATGTCGCCGCCAGCCATTCACCTAGCGGCTGACAGCCAACGGCTAACGGCTTCACTACCAGCGGTAATGAATAAATGCGCGGTTGGCCTCGGCCATCCGGTGTGTATCTTCACGCCGCTTGATCGTGGCACCCTGATTGGTCGCGGCATCCATCAGTTCACCGGCGAGTTTCTCCGCCATCGAGCGGCCGCCGCGCGCGCGGGCGGAACGGAGCAGCCAGCGGATCGCCAGCGCCATCCGCCGCTCGGCCCGGATATCGACCGGCACCTGGTAGGTCGCGCCGCCAACGCGGCGCGGCTTCACCTCGACCGCCGGAGTCGCGTTGCGGAGCGCCTGCTCGAAGGTGTCCATCGGCGAGCGGCCGGTGCGCTCCTCGATCAGGCCCATCGCGTCGTACATGATCCGCTCGGCGGTACTCTTCTTGCCGCTGATCATCACTTTGTTGATGAACATGGAAACCGTCTTGGACGAGTACTTCGCGTCCGGTACGACCTCACGCTTCTCCGGCCGGTTTCTGCGCGGCATACGCTGTGCTCCTCGTTCTACGACCCGGCGGGCCTTGGGGTCCGCCTTGCTCGGTCAGCCCTCGTTATGGTCAGTCCCACCAAACACACCGATTCCCCTCCCGGAGCATCGTTGCTCCGGTTGAACCGATCGCACGGGCAGGCGGGACAGCCCGGACGGGGATGAACGGCCCGCTGTGGCGGGCGCTTCGCTTCTTCTCTTTTGCATAGGAATCCCCAGTCGAAGCTGGGGATTCGGCAGCCCCGGCGAACCGGAGCAGGATCAGCTAGCCCTTGCGGGTGCCGTACTTGCTGCGGCCGCGCTTGCGGCCCTGGACGCCCTGCGCGTCGAGCGCGCCACGAATGATGTGGTAGCGCACGCCGGGAAGATCCTTCACGCGGCCGCCACGGATGAGGACGACGGAGTGTTCCTGCAGCGAATGGCCTTCGCCGGGAATGTACGCCGTCACCTCAATGTGGTTGCTGAGCCGCACGCGCGCGACCTTGCGCAGCGCCGAGTTCGGCTTCTTCGGCGTGACCGTGCGCACCTGCGTGCAGACGCCACGCTTCTGCGGCGCATCGACATCGCGGCGCGTGCGGTTCGTCAGCGCGTTATACGTCACACCGAGCGCGGGCGCCTTGCTCTTCTTACTGACCTTCTTGCGCCCCTTGCGCACCAACTGGCTGATCGTCGGCAAGATCGGCCTCCTATGAGCCGTTAGCTGTCAGCCATGAGCCGTCAGTCGTAGTGTGCTGAACAACGATGGCTGAGCCGCTACGGGAGCGACCTGCCCCCGCCTGAATTCGCACTCACATTGCGAGCTTGCACCCGTCCGGCCGCTAACAACTAACGGCGAACGGCTAACCGCTCGTGTGGCACAAGGAAAGGCCGAGAGCCGTGATTGCTGACCTGCACCGGTGCGGGCGGTACGCCCACAGAACTCCGGCCGTCGTCACTTTTCGGACTCTCGACCCGCGCAGGATGTACGCGGCGTGCCAATAACAAACGTTATCAGGGTCGCAGATTCACGTCAACTGTGATCGACGCGAGACAACCACGGCCGTGTAACACGGACACACCCGAAGCCGTTGTCAGAGATGCCGCACTCATGATAGCGTCCAACGAAGGAGGAGGCACTACCATCGCGCGTCGCGCTGGGGCTGAATCCACCGTGATATGCCGTCCGTTGTACCACCCTCCCCCGCGGCCGGCCGCGGATCCCATGCGTCGCCATGTGATTGCCGGTTTCGCGCCCTACCTGACGACTCCGCGATGGCGCCGACCGCTACGAGCCGTATGACCCTGTGTTTGCCCAACAAAGGCCATCGCCCGACGTGACCGGAGACCGCCGTCCGGTGCCAGACGAAACTCCCACGCCGCCTGACCCGGACGAAGAGCGGGCGCTGATCGAGCGTGCGTGTGCGGGAGATCGCTTCGCGATCGGCGAGTTATATGACTTCCATAACGAACGAATCTACCGCTACATCCTCTTCAAGGTGAACGGCAATCACAGCGATGCCGAGGACATCACCGCCGAGGTTTTTATCCGCATGGTGGAGTACCTGCCACGGTACGAGTGGAAGGGCATTCCCTTTCAGGCATGGCTCTATCGCATCGCCGCCACGCAGGTCGTCTCCCACTATCGCAAGCCGAGCAACCGCGCCAGCACGCCGATTGAGGAGATGGACGTTGCCGACCCACACGCCGGCCCGGATGCGCTGGTCGACCATCGCCTCACGCTGAAGGATGTCTATGAGGCGGCGAAGAAGTTACCCGAAGCGCAGCGTCGCGTGATCGAGCTTCGCTTCGGTTCCGACCTCTCCGTGCGGGAGACGGCCCAGATCCTGAATAAGAGCGAGAACAACGTCAAAGTACTCCAGCACAAGGCGCTGGAGCGGTTGAAGAAGCTCCTCCGCAACGACAGATAAGGAGCCACTCAACCAAGTTTGGATTGATAAGGCGTGATCACCCTGTCATCCTGAGCGCCAGCGAAGGATCTCGGACGTGAGTAACCTCCGAGATCCTTCGCTGGCGCTCAGGATGACACAGCGGCCGCCACGTGCAGGTATCCGCAACCACCTGCTCAGCGGGCTACCAGTTGAGATAGACGGTATCGGTCACGATCATGATCACCTCGCTGCCCGAGGGGATCATCAGGCGTTCTCCGCCCGAATCGCCGGGCCGATAGGTAATCTGCTGACCGTTCGGAGCGCGGAAGGCGACATAGGTATATTTGCCCGCGGCCGGTTCGAGCAGCAGCAGGAGCGATTGTGCCGGCCCGGTATACGTAAACGTGCGCGGAATCCCTGGGACCAGCTCGACTCCCGGCGCCGGCACGGTTCGCGACCCGATGCTCGGCGGCGTTGGCGCCGGCGTGGGCGAGGGCGCCGGGGTGGCCGACGGTGTCGCTGTACCCTGGCCGGACTGAAGCGGCGGTATTAACCCGGGGATCGCAGAACCTTCCACCGCTGTCGGCGAGGCGGTCGCCGTGCCGGTGCTGAGCGGCGGCAGCGGCGTTCCAATCTGGCCGGGCGTCGTGGCGGCCGGCACGGGTGTTGCCGTCGGGACCGGGGTCTGCGGCGGCGTCTGGATCGTGCTCGTCCGCGCCGGCGGCAAGATCGCATTTGGCGAGAGCGGCGTGGGCACGGCGCTCGGCGATGCCGAGGGCGACGATTCCGGCGACGCCGACGGACTCGGTGACGGCGACGGCGACGCACTCGGCGACGGCGAGGGAGCCGGCGACGGTGACACGGACGGACTCGCCGTCGCTGTGGGCGTTGTCGTCGGCGGCTGATCGGTTGACTGGTTCCGCGCGGACGAGGCAGGCGAAGGTGCCACCGTCGGCGTCGGATCGCGCCGCTCCACCGCCTGCTGCGCAGCGGAGCGCGTCTCACTCGCGGTGATCCGCGCCGCCTGCGCCACCGATGCCACGTCCTGCGGGGTCTGCTCCACAACTTGTCTGAGCACGCGTTCCTGACGCTCGGTGATCTCGCTGATCCGCTGCGCCTCCGACGGCGCAATCGCGCCATCTCGACTGAGGGAATCGCCGATCGACCCGAGCTCAAGCAGCAGCGCATTCACGGCGGCGGGAATATGTTCGATTCGGTTCTCTCGAAGCAGCGCCTGGATTTCCCGCTCACGCCGCTCCGCCAGCGCCAGGTGCACCGAACGGCGCTCAGAGTCGTTGACGGTCACGGCCAGGCGGACGCGCTCGCCGGCGCGCTTGAGGCCATAGTTCCAATCACCGGGAACCGCACCCCGGCTTTGGAGGGCCGTCAGCGGAACGGCGAGAACGGCGAGCAGCACCAGCGCCAAACCGGCTGCGGCCGCCGGCTGCCAAACCGGCCGGCGCTTGACCGGCATCGGCCGGGGCGCCGTCGCGGCGAGCACCCGTGCCCGCATCCGCGCCTGCGCCTGCGCCGATGGCCCGGCAACGTCGACTGAACGCACGGCCCGCGCCGTTTGCAACAACGGCCGAAGCTCAGCGGCGTCTTCGGGATGGGCAGCAAGACACGACTCGACCGTGGCCTCGCCACGCTCAATTCGTGTCAGACACTGGTCCAGCAGGTCCGCGATCGAATCCTCCGCGGCCCGCTTCCAGAACATCCTCATGCGCGTCGCCTGCTTCGTTCGGCGCTTGGCATTGAAGCGGCCGCCATCGTTTCCTCATGGCCGGCCGCTTCTCACCTACTTTCAATAACGTCCCACGCGGAAAAGGGTTAACGGGCAGCGCGGAAAGGTCTTCACTTGTTACACATTGGTGAAGCACGGCTTCCAACTGCTCGTTGCTCCCGTGTCGGGTCACCGATGGTCGCCCGATCTCCATCATAGTGCACACAGGCCCAGGTCGATCGCGACGGTTCCGCGCGCGTCGCCGCCCGACTGTCACACTCCCGTCCCACTATGGCGCCGCTCCGCGCCGCCGCAGATAGAGGAAGGCACCCAGCCCGCCGGCCACAAGCACGGCCGCCACCAGCACCCAAACAACCGGTGATACGCCGCCTTCAGCGTCACCATCATCGACATCGTCCGGCCGCACGGTCGTCGCGGTCGGTGATGGCGACGCTGAAGGCGACTCGGTTGGACTGGCAGTCGCCGTCGGGGTGCCGGTGGCCGTGCCCGTGGGAGTGGCGGTGCCGGTGGGGGTGGCGGTCGCCGTGCCGGTGGGCGATGCATCTGGTGACGCGGTGGCCGTTGGTGACGCGGTGGCTGTCGGCGATGGCGCCGGGGTAGGCGAGGCCGTTCCGGTGGGCGTGGGACTTGGCGTCGCCGGCGGCGGCGACGCCGGCTGTCCGCTGGCGGTCAGATCCTGGCGGACGAAGACTCCGGTCTGAAAGGTCGTCGTCTCAGCCGCCGGCAAACCGCCGACGACGAACGTGATCGTTTCGCCGTCGTTGCCACAACCGGGGTTGAAGGCGTCGGCATCGACATCGACGAGAAAACCTACGCCGACCGGGTCGCCCAGTTCGCGGACATCGCCTCTGCCGCACAGTTTGTCACCGACGAAGGCCTCGACCGTCGTCCCCACCGGCGGGGTTTCACCATCAACCGTCACCGTGCCGAACACCCGCGTCGGCGGCGCCGCCTGCGCCTGAATGTCGCTCGTGCCGGTCAGTGAAACGCCCGCTACGAGCAAGACCAGTCCCGCGAGTGTCGCAAGCAATCGCATCCATCATCCTCCATGAACTGCTTCAATTCTGCATGGGAGGTCGAGTGCCGCCGACCCGGTCATCGATGGCCGGCCGCGCGACGTTCATCACTCTACCCTTTCGTCATTCGCCCGCGGTGGCAAGCATCGACCGGGGTACTGTGGACGGCGGATCAGATACATGATTCGGGTCGGGCGGGCGCGGCCTGTGCTAGGATCAGGTCGAAGATCCGCGGCGCGCTGAAACCGCGTTCTTCCTGGATGGTGCATCGATGCCGGTACGAGTACTGCTCTTCGCCGGGCTGCGGGAAGCGGCCGGCACACGCGAATTGTGCGTCGATCTCGATGCAGCCGCCGGCATCGTCGAGTTACGCGCGGTGCTGGCTCGCACCTGCCCCCGCTTGGCGCCGTTGCTCGCCAACGCCGCCATTGCGGTAAATGAGGAGTATGCCGACGATGACGTGCGCCTGCAACCAGGCGACACCGTGGCGCTGATTCCGCCGGTCAGTGGAGGGTAACTATGTTCCGGATCACGGCCGAGCCGCTGGTTGAGCGCGAGCTGATGCGGGCCGCGGCAAGCGACGCCGCCGGTGCGATCGCCCTCTTTGCCGGCGTGGTTCGCAATGAGAACCTCGGCCGCACGGTCGAATATCTCGAGTACGACGCCTATCCCCCGATGGCTGAACGCAAGATGGCGGAGATCGCGGACGAAGTGCGGGCGCGCTGGCCGGTATCGGGTATCGCGATGGCGCACCGCACCGGCCGGCTGGAGATCGGCGAAGCGAGCGTGCTGATCGCCGTCTCGTCGCCACACCGCGCCGACGCGATCGAGGCGTGTCACTACGCGATCGACCGCCTGAAGGCGACCGTTCCGATCTGGAAAAAGGAAGTCTTTGAAGGCGGCGAGGAATGGATCGAGGGCACGCCGATCGACGGGTCAGCCGCGAGCGGCGTGCCGTCGGCGAGCGAGGGTCGCGCGTAGTCAAGAATCACATGACATCCGGCGAGACCAATAGCCTGAGGACAAGCAATCGCGTCCCGGTGCCGGAGGGGTTCCGGGGCGATACCGGCGCACCCGCCGCACCACGCTTCTGCAACAGGTGCGGCGCCGGCTTGGAAGCACGGTACCATCCGCCGGACGGCTGCAGCCGGCTGCTGTGTGTCGGATGCGGACACGTTCAGTATCGCAACCCGATCGTGGTCGGCGCGGCCATCGTCGAGCGCGAGGGGGAGGTGCTGCTGCTGCGCCGGGCACGGCCGCCTCAGGCCGGCGCCTGGGTCTTCCCCGGCGGCTTCGTCGAGTTGGGCGAAACGGTGGCCGGAGCAGCGGCGCGGGAGTGCGTCGAAGAGACGGGCATTGAACCGCACATCGCGACGTTGCTCGGCGTCTACGACCGCCCTGGGCCAGGTGTCGTGATCGTCGTCTTCCGCGCGACCGTTGCATCGGGCACGGCTCGCCCCGGTGTCGAGGCAAGCGAAATCCGCTGGTTCGGTCCGGAGGACATCCCCTGGGCTGAGCTTGCCTTCGACACGACCGAGGCGGCGCTCCACGACTGGTTCAACGCGGTGGCTTCGCTCCGCGCGTAATCCGGCCGGTCATGGGGGAAAGTGCTCGTGGACGATCCGCGCGAGGCTACGCACCATACAGCCCCTTGATCTCGGCGTTGGCCAGCGGACGGCCCTTGAGCAGGGCGATGTCTGTGGTCCAAACGCCCAGAACGTTGCTGCCGTCGGTGGACTGCATGCGAAAGTAGACGTTCTCGCCTTCGTTCGCGGAGAGGTCGCGCCATACCGGCTCATCGAGCGGACCGGCCCGCGTATACGAGAACGTTCCGGTACTGACCAGCCGGTACGCGATATCATCCAAGCGAAAGACCACCGGGTCGGTCACATCCGTCCCGTCCCGCTGTCGCGCCTCAAACGTTTGCAGCACACCCCCGTCATGGACTGATCCCGTCAGTCGCTGGAACGCCACGGTTCCCTTCGCGATCACATCGGTCTGCTCGTAGATCGTGTTCGTCCGGCCGACCGCTTCGATCATCGGACCAGAACTGAGAAACAGCCAGCGCCAGGTCGATTGCCGCCCGGACGCGCTCTCCGTGCAATCGAGCGTCGCCGCTACGACCGCATCGCCCGCATCCCAGAAGACGATGACGTCACCGCGCTGGAGGTCGGCCGGCGAGTCCGTCACCCGGATCGGCTCCGGCTCTTCCGGTTTCCTGCCAAACACCGCGTCCCGCATCCGGTCAAAGACCACAGCCATCACCTCCACCCGCGGGCTTGTTTGCTTGGTATTCTCCATAAATATCGGCGGCGATTCCCACAAGAGACCGAAAGTCACGTACCCTGATGAAGACGGCTCGACCGATCGATCCGCTCGGCCGGCGGCCACGACCTCGCGCTGTGTTCGGTGATTGCATGCCGGCTCCCGTCGACATTGAGCGGCCGCCCACGCTCCTACCCCCTGACACGCATTCACAGCACCATCGCTGGTACGATCTCGGGCTGACATTCACCCCGAAGACGGCCCTCACACTGCTGGCCCTCCTGGCCGTCGGCGTCGCCTTCTCGTTTGCGTTCGACTTCGTCATCTCTCGATTCGTGCAACTGGACGAAGCGCGGATCGTCGGCTGGATCGAGGGCTTTGGCGCGCTCGGACCGATCATCTACATCCTACTCCTGGCCGCGACGATCATCTTCACACCGCTGCCGTCGGTGGTCGTGATCGGCGCCGGCGGGCTTGCCTTCGGCACCGGCCTCGGTGTGGTCTACACGATTGCCGGCGGCATGATCGGCGCGACGATCAACTTCTTCATCGCCCGCCGGCTTGGCCGGGGATTTGTCGAGCGCAGGCTCGGCGATCGGGCGATGGCGCAGATTGATATGTATGCGGATCGGATGGGGGCCACGCTCGTCTTTCTCACGCGGCTGATCCCTCTCTTCAACTTCGATTGGGTGAGCTACGCGGCCGGTCTGACCCGCATGAAGTATCAGAGCTATGCGATCGCGTCGGTGCTGGGCATGCTGTTGCCGGTGATCGGCATGGTCTACGTCGGCGATGTCAAGCTGTCACATCCGGGCCGCTCGTCATTGGTGTTCACGTTGCTGGTGATCTGGTCTGCCCTGCCGCCGCTCGCCTTTCTCATCTGGGCCGGAGTCCGCGCACTGGATCGCCGGCTTCGGCGCGAACGCGCCACCGGGGTATGATCGCGTCGCGGTTCGAACGGTAACCTTTCGAGGTGTGCGATGGAGATCAGCGGCGCGGCCACGGCGATCACCGGCGGGGGAAGCGGCATCGGACGGGCACTCGCGCTGGAGATGGCGCGGAACGGCGCCGCCGTCGTCGTCGCGGACATCAATGAAGCGGCGGCACGCGCGACGGCACAGGAGATCGATGCCCTTGGCGGCCGGGCGCTTGCCGTTGATTGCGACATATCCCGTGAAGCGAGCATTGCCGCCCTCGTGACACGGACGACCGAGGAGTTCGGTCGGGTTGACATCTTCGTCAGCAACGCCGGCGTCCTGCTCGGCGGACCGTTGGAGCAGGTCACGGAAGCGGATTGGGCGTGGATCATGGGTATCAACTTCCAGGCCCACGTCTTCGCCGTACGGCATGTGCTCCCTGCGATGCTGCGACGGGATCATGGCCATCTCGTCCACGTCGCCTCCGCCGCCGCGCTGATCAGCACCGGGACAAACATCCCGTATCACGCGAGCAAGGCGGCCGTGCTGGCGCTGGCCGAAGGGCTGGCGATCGATCTGAAGGCACGCGGTTCGAAGGTTGGGGTCAGCTGCGTCTGCCCGGAATTGGTCAACACCAACCTCGCGGAACGCTCGTTCGAGGCGGGCCAGACCGGTCGCGACCTCACCGTCGAGGAGCGGGCCGCACACGAGGAGGCCGCACAGGCGATGAAGCTGCGCATGGCTCAGCGCGGCCTACCCACCGAAGAAGCCGCTCGAATCATTGTCCGCGGCATCAACGACGATCGCTTCCTGAT
>JBFXAN010000196.1:0-11512 GCA_050184225.1 Dehalococcoidia bacterium
GGTGGGCGATCTTCCATCCGACCAGCGCGCCGAAGAGGATGTTCGAGTTCGAGATCATCCGCACCTCCGGCTGGCCGAAACCGGCGCGGTCGGAGGCGATCGTAATGTCGCAGGCGAGCGACAGCCACATCCCACCGCCGATACACCAACCGTTGACGGCGGCGATCACCGGCTTGGAGAGTTCCCACAGGTGCATCATGTTGCGCGGGTTCCGCGTCGCGCTCTGCCACCAGCCGCGCAGGAAGGCGCTCGTCGGCTGACGCTGCCGCGCGCCCGGCCCGCCGGCGATGTCGTAGCCGGAGGAAAACGCCCGCCCGGCGCCGGTCAGGATGATCGCCCGCACGCTTGGATCGGCATCGGCTTCATCCAGCGCGGCGTGGATCTCCGTCTCCAGCGGCTGGGACAGGGCGTTGAGCGCCTGGGGCCGGTTGAAAGTGATCGTCACGACCGGCCCCGACTGCTCATACAGCAGATGCTCGTACGCCATTTCACGCTCCCCTCAATTGACGGACCCGACACGGTCAATCGCGTCGTTGGCCCCGCCGGCTCTGGGGAACCAAAATACAGCAATGCCGCGGCAAGCACACGGATACGCCTACCCGGCAAGTCCGACAGACGCTGATCGCGGTGAAACATGCCCGCATCGATCGGATTGGGCGGGACTCCGTATACTACCGGCGTGACCACTCCGTCGCCTGAAGGCGACGGCTTCTCAGGCAACCGCTCCTACTGGAACGGTTCGCGCCTGACGGCTCAGTCCGAGCCGGAGGATATTCTTGGCGGCGTTCACGTCGCGGTCGGCGGTGAAGCCGCAGTGCAGGCAAACGTGCAGACGGACCGACAGATCCTTGGATACCAACGACCCGCAGTCACTGCACGCCTGGGACGTGTTGCGCGGATCAACGGCGACCACCGGCACACCGGCGCTTGCAGCCTTGTGCGTCAGGATACTGAGGAACTGCGTCCAACCTGCATCGTGAGTCGCTTTGGCAAGTCGCGAGCGGGCGATGCCACGCACGCTGAGGGCTTCGGTGACGATCAATCCGTACTGATTCACCAACTGGCGGGCGGCCTTGTGGTGGAAATCCTTGCGGACGTTCGCCACATGCTGATGCTGTTTGGCGACGCGCTGCACCGCCTTCTTGCGCCGGTTGCTCCCTCGCCTGCACCGCGCAAGGTGCCGCTGCGCACGGCGGAGCTTCGCCTGTGCCGCCTGGTACGGCTTGGGCGCGGCAATCATCGCGCCGTCACTCGTGGCGAGGAACGAGATCAGGCCGAGGTCGAGACCAATCGGCGGATTGGTGGACGGTTCCACCACCGGATCGCCGAGATCACACGAGATGAGCAGATACCAGCCGTCTGCCTTGCGCGAGAAACTCAGTGTCTTGGGCGTGCCTTCAAGCGGACGGTGCAGCTTCACCTTGACGCGGCCAACATGCTGGAAATAGACGCATCGCTCGCCTGCGGCGAAGGCGCAGCCATCACCAATCGACGGGTATTCGACCGTCTTGAAGCGGCGCGCCGCTTTGAAGCGAGGGAAGCCCGGCGTCTCGCCGGCAGTGAAGCGTCGGAAGAACGCTTGAAAGGCACGGTCCAGGCGTCGGAGCGTCGCTTGACAGGACGAGAAGTTGGTCCGGACAAGAAACGGGTCTTCGCGACGAATGTCCTTGAGTTCAGCGGATTGCTGGCCGTAGGTGATGCTGACGTGCGCCACACGGTAGGCGGTGCGGCGGTGTTCGAGCGCGGCGTTGTACAACCGGCGATGGGTTTCCAGCATCGCGGTCAGTGCGTCCGCTTGGGCGCGCGTCGGGTACAGCCGGTACTCGTACGTCTTGCGCATCTAGCGCCCCTTCTGCGCTTCGATGTAACGCCGGACGGTGGCCTCGGAGGCGTGCCCAACCGTCCCAGCGTAGTAGGAGCGCGACCACAGCGACGGCAGCCGGGAGCGCAACCCGGGGAATTCTTGCCGCAGGATGCGGGACGTGTACCCCTTGAACTGATTGACGAGATGCTGAACGGCTTCGGTCGGCTCGGCGCTGACGTACAAATGTACACGGTCGGGCATGACTTCCAGCGCCTCGATCTCGACGTTCAAGGTTGCAGCCTTCTCTCTCACCAACGCCTTGAGCCGGTCCTCGACAGGACCAACCAGCACCGACCGCCGGTACTTGGGGCACCACACGAGGTGGTACTTGAGCGAGAACACCGATCCGGCGCTGCGGCGGTAGCGGGTTTCAGCCATACGGCAACGATAGCAGGTTGGCGACAATCTAACAGAGAAGGAGTCGCGCTGACGCGCGAGGGGCTTTCCGCTGCCGCCTTCAGGCGGCAGTCCCCAGCCCCGGATTTCTTATGGAACTCTACGACGTCATGCGCACCACATTCTCAGCCAGGGAGTTTACCGACGACCCTGTGCCCGATGACGCCCTCTACACGATCCTCAACAACGCCCGCTTCGCCTCCAGCGGCGGCAACCGCCAGGGCTGGCGCGTGATCGTCGTCCGCGACGCCGCCACCAAGACCGCGCTCGCTGAACTTCAGATCCCGGCGATCAAGCGCTACATGGCCCAGGGCAAGGCCGGCGAAAGTCCGTTCAACACGATCGACCCCACCGCCCTCGACTCCGCCACCATCGAAGCCACGCCGGTCCCGCCACGCACCCTCAACGCCATCGCCAAGGCGCCGGTCGTCCTCGTCGTCTGCGTCGACCTCAAGGTCGTCGCTTCGATGGACCAGGACCTCCCCCGCGTCGGCGTGATCAGCGGCGCGTCGATCTATCCCTTCGTCTGGAACATCCTTCTCGCCGCCCGCAATGAAGGCTACGGCGGCACCCTCACCACCTGGGCCGTCGCCTCAGAAGGCGGCATCCGCGACCTGCTCGGCATCCCGCCCCACGTCGCCGTCGCCGCCGTCATCCCCTTCGGTCGCCCTGCCATCCCGCGTACCAGACTTAAGCGCAAGCCCGTCCGCGAGTTCACTACCCTCGAACGCTGGGATGGCACACCACTGATGCATCCTCAGACATAGCGCCCCCGCACACTGCGCCGAACGTTACGGCATTGTGCGGCCGCATTGATGCAGATACGATGTGATCTCAGAAGGGACTACATTGATGGCCGCAACGAGAAGTGTTGGCGTGCGCGAGCTGAAAACACAGGCGAGTCGCATCCTTCGAGAAGTCATCGACCGGGGTGAGTCCGTTGACGTCACGCACCGCGGCCGGACAATCGCGCGGATCGTACCAGTTGCCGCGCCGTCGCCGGATGAACGAGAGCAGGATAGGGTTTGGACCGATCTCGACCGACTGGCGGCTGAGATCGCGACGCGCTGGCCCGCTGGGGCCACTGCCGTCGATGCCGTGCGCGAGGGGCGTCGCGAACTGTGAGTGTGATCGACGCGAGCGTTTGGGTGAGCCGTTTCGTCCCTCAGGATGCATTCCATGCGTCCAGCCAGCGCTGGCTCTCAGCGCATGTCGCCGCCGGCGGGCTGCTCGTGTCACCGGTCATCCTCCCGGTCGAGGTGGCCGGCGCCGTATCACGTCGCACCGGGGACCGCCGGCTCGCTCGACAAGTCCTCGACACCCTCATGCGTGTCCCGGCACTGCGCATCGTCCCGATCGATCCCGGCCTTGGTCGAGCGGCGGCAGAACTGGCCGCAGATCTGGGGCTACGCGGCGCCGACGCCGTCTATGTCGCCCTCGCTCGAGAGCTAAGTCTTCCCCTCCTCACCTGGGATGAGGACCAGCGGCGGCGTGCCGGCCGCGTCATCGCGGCCGATACTCCTGAGACACGGGATTCACAGACCCGCTGAACGCGGTGACGGGAGTCTCGGCACTCGCCGGCGTCATGCCGCTGGAGTTCACGCCCGCCCGAGACGCCGACCGACGCCAGCGAGAGCACGGCACACGTCAACCCCATCACGAAGACCGCTCCCGGCGCCTCGATCATGCAACTCATCGATCGAAAAGGAAGGCGGCAGCGGTGAACGAAGCCCTACCAGGTCGGAGCAGTCCGCACAGGCGATCCAGGACTTCTTAGCGGTGCCCATTGAACTGCTCAGCCCTGCCGGCCTCGACGCGCAAGCCTTCACACTCGCTCAATCCATCCGCCTTCCCACAATCTACGACAGCCTTTACGTCGTGCTTGCACAGGTGCTCAATGTCGAGATCTGGACAGCCCTAACCTCCGCGCGCACAAACCCTGATCGCCTGCACTGGCCGGCCCCTGGCTCGTTTGGGATACTGGACGAAGCGAGGTGTGTCATGTCGCTGACCTTCGAGCCGATTGCTGTGCCGCTGCGATTCGACGAGTCGGGCACCGTCCGCGTCGGTAGGACGCGCGTGACGCTGGATACGGTGCTCGGCGCCTATCTTCGCGGTGACTCGCCCGAACAGATCGCCGAGGGATTTCCCTCGCTGCCGGTGGCCGACATCCACGCGACGATCGCGTGGTACTTGCAGCACCGCGAGCAGGTTGACGCCTACCTTCAGCAACGCGCGGACGAGGGCGCTGCCTGGCGCCGCTTCTGGGAATCGCAGTACGACAAGCCGGCGATCCGGGAGAAGTTGCTCGCACGCAGGGCGGAGATGGAGGCCGGCCGGCGTGCTGCGCCTGATCGCTGATGAGAATGTCAACAAGGCGATCATCACCGGCCTCAGGCGGCTGCTCCCCGACATCGTCCTCGCCACCGAGATCGGACTGGTCCAGACCGACGATCGCCTCATCCTCGAATGGGCGGCAGGCGATCATCGAGTGCTCGTGACCCACGATGTCCGAACGATGCCGGGCTACGCCTACGAACGCGTCACCGCCGGACTGCCGCTTCCCGGCGTCTTTGTCGTGCCGAGCCTCCTGCCGATCGGCCGCGCGATAGACGACCTCATGCTCATGATCACCTGTGCCGACGATCGAGAATGGGAGAATCGCGTCCTCTTCCTTTCTCTGTGAGACCCGTTCCGCGCGCATAACGCCAAGCCATGTTCGATCCTCGCCCGACCGCAACAGACACACCCTGTTCAAGTGCTCGATTGCATCATTCCGTCCGACATCGATCAATCCCACATCCAACAACCAGCCGAAGAGCCGCTGACCGCGGTCGCCTGCTTCCCGGCCGCTGCGTGATTACAGATACGCGACGAGCGCCGCCAACACCTTCAGCACCAGCGCCGTCCGCTCCGCGCCGAGACGTGGATCGACATTCGGCGCGATCGTCTCAAACTCCTCCAGCACCAACCAGCCGCCGGGAGCGAGCGCGCCGGCCTGCCGATGGATCACCGATTCCCGCCCCGGCAGATGTGTCAGCAGCAATCGCGTGTGGATACGATCGAAGCATTCGTCCGGCAGCGGGTCGGTAACGATGTCATGCCGTCGCACCTCCAGGTTCGGCGCATCGATTGCCTCCAGGAAGCGCGTGTCCAGGTCCGTCGCCAGGACAGTTCCCGGCGAACCAACACGTCTGCACAGCCAGGCCGCATTTGAACCGCCGCCCGCAGCCGCGTCCCAACAGCGCCAACCCTCACCGACCCCAAGCGCATCAAGGTGCCGGATCGTTCCGGGATCATAGAGGCCCTCCAGTGCGGCCAGCCGTTGCCGCTCCTCCTGTCAGGCGTTATCCATCGCATACACGGGTGCCGTCGGTGCGTCAGCCATTGCGCTCCCTCTCAGGTGTTGCCGCGCCGTGCAGCGCACCGAACACAGATCATCTGGTCGCGACGCACGGAGCAATCCGGAAGTTCCTATCTGGCGAGTACATCGACGCCGGAGGTCCGCGTCGTTGGGTTTCCTGGAGTCGATGCAGGCGGATCGCAGGAGTGACGATTCTTGCTCGACACTGCGCGTGTCCCCTCCCTATCCTTTTCCCACTCCACGTTTCGAGCGTGTGTGATGGCTGGCTCTCGACGACTCCAAACTTCCGCTACTTTTGGCCACAACCGGCCCCAGTCCGCTTCGAACGATCAAGCGAACGATCAAGTCGGCCAGGTTCAGACAGCCGCCGCTGCCGAATCTCGGTCAGCACAAAATCACAAATCCAATCAATCAAGCGCTGCTGAGCCATCATCGATATTTGCAACTCGGCCAGGACCGAGCCGCGTGCTCTTCCATAACGCCACCATCGTTACGATGGACCCCGCATCAGCCCAAAGCACCGCGATGCTCGTCCGCGATGGTCTCGTCGAGCGCACCGGCGAACCGCACGATCTGATCCGCCTCGCACCCGATGCCGTTCCTGTCGATCTCGGCGGCCGCTTCGTCTGCCCCGGCTTCGTCGACGCACACAACCACTTCTCCCTCACCGCCCTCGAACCCGTCTCCGTCGATTGCCGCACCCCGCCGGTTCGCTCGATCGACGGCCTGCTCGCCCGCGTGCGTGATGCCGTCGCATCGCTGCCGCCCGGCCGCTGGCTGCGCGGTCACGGCTACGACGAGGCGACGCTCGGCAGCCGCCACCCCACCCGCGCCGATCTCGACGCCGCCGCCCCGGATCATCCAGTCGTCCTCGTCCACTGGACCGTCCACCGTTGTGTCGCCAACTCTGCCGCCCTCCGCGCCGCCGGTATCCGAGAAGACGCCCCCAACCCATCGGGCGGACGCGCCCTGCGCGATGACGCCGGCCACCTCACCGGGCTGCTCTACGAACGCGCTACCGACCCCCTCCAGTCCCGCTCCATTGCCTCGTATGCCGTCGACTACGCCGGCCAATTGCCCGCCCTCTTCCAATCGAACGCCCGCGCGATGCTCCGCGCCGGCATCACCGCCCTCGGCGACACCTACGTCCACCCCGACCTCGCCCCTATGTACGAACGCACCGACCTGCCGCTCACCATCCGCCCCTTCTGTGGCTCGCCGGATGGGCTCTTCGCCCCGCCGTGGAACTGCACCGCTCCGAAGGATGAAGGCGCCGGCCGCATCCTCGATCGCGGTGTCAAACTCTTTGTCGATGGCGGCGGTAACACCACCGCCGCCTCCCTCGCCTCCGGCCGGCCGCCCCGATTCCTCTTCTACACGCAGGACGAGCTCGACGCGATCGTCGAACGCGCCCACGCCGCCCATCTCCCCATCGCCATCCACGCCGCCGGCGATATCGCCGTGACGATGGCGCTCGACGCGATCGAGCGGGCGCAACGTGCCTGTCCCAATGTCCCGCCCCGCTTCCGCATCGAGCACGCGATCACGCTCAAGCATGCCGACATCGACCGCCTCCGGGCGCTCCACGTCGCCGTCGTTACCCAACCCGAAGCGGTGTACGCGGCGGGCGACCGCCTCCCCAAGGCCGGACTCGCCGACGGCATTCGCATCGCTCCGTTCCGCGATCTGCTCGATGCCGGTGTCACACTCGCCTTCAGTTCAGACTCGCCCTGCTATGCGCTCTCCCCGCTCTGGCAGATCTGGTGCGCCGTCTCCCGCCACACCGCCTCTGGTCGCACCCTCGACGATGGTCAGGCGCTTACGGTGCCGGAGGCGCTCGACGCCTACACCCGCGCCGGCGCTGCCGCCGGCTTCGACCCGGCCGGCGGCAGCCTCCAACCCGGCCGCCGGGCGGATTTCGTCGTCCTCTCCGCCGATCCTCGCACCGTTCCTATCGATCGGTGGCGCTCGCTGACCGTCGAGGAGACATATCTTGCGGGCCGGCTCCACGGTGCGAGTGATCGAAACGCAACCGCGCTACCAGGACGGCATCAGCCTGTTTTCTGAGGCCACAACCGCGACTTCCGTATTGCGTTAGCAGGGTGGTGGAAGGGCCAAGGAACGAGTCCATGAATCTGAAATCGAACGTTTGTCCTCGCCAACGTGTGCCAATTGTGATATACTATGCAATGATCGTGGGTTGAGCTCTTGCGGCTACCGCCGGTCCCGCCTCCCCTGTCGGACCTGCTTCGGCCCGGACCCCTCTCCTCCCCAGCGGGTCCCCCTTCCACCCCCATGATCGGCATCGAACGGCCCACGACGAGTGAACAGGAATTGACGATGACGACAACCGCGCGCCCGACGAGCGAGTACTCGGCGCAAAACATTGAGGTGTTGGAAGGTCTCGAGGCCGTCCGTCGCCGCCCCGGTATGTATATCGGCTCGACGGACCAGCGCGGCCTCCATCACCTCGTCCAAGAGATCGTCGACAACTCGATCGACGAAGCGATGGCCGGCTATTGCGACCGGATCGAGATTCGCATCCGCGCCGATGGCTGGGTGACCGTTATCGATGACGGTCGCGGTATCCCCGTCGATAAGCACGCGAAGACCGGCGTCAGTGCCCTCGAGACGGTGATGACCGTGCTCCACGCCGGTGGCAAGTTCGGCGGTGGCGGCTATAAGGTTTCCGGCGGTCTGCACGGCGTCGGCGCCTCCGTCGTCAATGCCCTCTCCACCAACCTCTGGGTCGAGGTGCACAAGAACGGCAAGATCCACCGGCAGGAGTATCAGCGCGGCATCCCGTCCGGGCCGATCAAGGTCACCGGCAAGACCGACCGTCACGGCACGATCACGTCCTGGCTGGCGGACGCGTCGATCTTCGGTGAGGCCAGCTACGACTACGAGACACTCGCCCAGCGCTTCCGCGAGATGGCGTATCTGAACAAGGGCGCCTGGATCCAGTTCGTCGACGAGCGAACCGACGAGGAGCGTAATTTCTACTTCGAGGGTGGTATCCAGAGCTTCGTCCGCCACCTCAATCGCGACCGCGCCGTCATCCACCGCACGCCGCTGTACGTCGAGCGCGAGCAGGGCGGCACCAACGTCGAGATCGCGATCCAGTACAACGACGGCTACTCGGAGGCGACCTTCTCCTTCGCCAACTGCATCAACACCGTCGACGGCGGTACCCACCTCACCGGCTTCCGCTCGGCGCTGACCCGCGTCCTCAACGACTACGCCCGCCGGCAGAAGTTCCTCAAGGACGACGACAGCAACCTCAGCGGCGATGACGTGCGCGAGGGCCTCGTCGCCGTCATCTCGGTGAAGCTGCCCGAGCCGCAGTTCGAGGGTCAGACGAAGGGCAAGCTCGGCAACGCCGAGGTGAAGAACCACGTCGAGTCCGTCCTCGCCGACTACCTCAACCAGTTCCTCGAGGAGCACCCCCAGGAGGGGCGTCGGATCATCGAGAAGTGCATCACCGCTGCTCGCGCCCGCGAGGCCGCCCGCAAGGCGCGCGACCTCGTCATCCGCAAGGGCGCGCTCGAAGGCACGATGCTCCCCGGCAAGCTCGCCGACTGCCAGGAGCGCGACCCATCCAAGTCGGAGCTGTACCTGGTCGAGGGTGACTCGGCCGGTGGCCCGGCCAAGCAGGGCCGCGACCGCCGCTATCAGGCGATCCTGCCCCTCCGCGGCAAGATCCTCAACGTCGAGAAAGCGCGCATCGACAAAATGCTGGCGCACGAGGAGATCCGCGCGATCATCACCGCCTGCGGTGCCGGCTACGGCGAGACGATGGACATGAACAAGCTCCGCTACCATCGCATCATCATCATGACCGATGCCGACGTCGACGGCGCCCATATCCGCACGCTGCTGCTCACCTTCTTCTTCCGCAACATGCGCCAGATGATCGACGCCGGCTATCTCTACGTCGCCCAGCCGCCGCTCTTCCGCGTCCAGGCCGGCAAGAACTTCGCCTGGGCGATGACCGAGAAGGAGCGGGACGAGATCCTGAAGAAGTCGCCCTTCAATACGAAGAGCGCAAACGTCCAGCGCTTCAAGGGGTTGGGTGAGATGAACGCCGACCAGCTCTGGGCGAGCACGATGGACCCTGCCTCCCGTACCCTGCTCAAGGTCGAGATCGAGGACGGCATGCGGGCGGAGGAGATCTTCTCCCAGCTGATGGGCGATGAAGTCTCCCACCGCAAACGCTTCATCCAGGCACACTCCAACCAGGTGCGCAACCTGGACATCTAGCCTATCGAGCGTCAACCACCAAGGCGCCAAGTCACCAAGGTTCATGTGGACTTGGTGACTTGGCGCCTTGGTGGTTGATATCTGCCGCGCCGTGTGGCGGGTGTAACAACGCCCTTGCATCGCCGTTAGCCAAGTGTTTCACCCGGTTGGGTTGTTGCGTTTCAGGCTCGATGATGCCGTACACTGCCCGTGTTGCGTCGGAGCCTGAGCGAATCCGGGCGCACCTCCAGTGGGCGTGCCCGCTGCAGATTGCCGCAGGAGGCTCGTCGATGATCCGCTCGCTACGATATGTTCCCTTTGTCGCGCTCGCATTGGTGGGCACGCTGTTTGCGCTGCCACGCTCCGTCTCCGCCCAGGAGCCGGAGCCGCCGCAGCTAACGGTCCAGGGACAAGGCGTGGTCACCGCCCGTCCAGATGTGGCGATCATCACGATGGGCGCCGTTGTTCGTCGTGACACAGCAGAGCAGGCGTTCACCGACGCCAACACCGCTGCCGGTTCCCTCACCCAGTTCCTCCGTTCGCAGGGCATTGCAGAGCGCGACATCACGACGCGTCAATTTTCTCTCTCACCTGAGTTCACCCGGGGCGAAGGCGATGCCGAGCCTCGGCTCGTGGCGTGGCGCGGGACCAACATTCTCTCGGTGAAGGTCCGCGACTTCAGCACGATCGGCGCCGTGATCGATGGTGCGGTCCAGATCCTCGGCAGCGACGCACAGATCTCCGGTATCACCTTCACCATCGAAAACACGGATGCCGTTGCCGGTCAGGCCCGCGAGCAGGCGGTCGCCGAGGCCCGCGCCCGCGCCGAGCAACTCGCCGCCGCAGCGGGTGTTCGTCTCATCCGCATTCTCTCGATCACCGAGACGTCGGCACCGCTGCCGAGGCCGGTTGCTGCCGATGTCGCGGCGGCGCCGGTCGCGCGTGCCGTTGCCGAGGTCGCGCCCGGAGAGCAGACGATCACCGTCAGTGTCGAGGTCGTCTATGAGATCGGCTAGGCCGGCTCCAATCCCACCCCTAGGAGGATGGTATGCATCGACGCATCACGCTGGTGGCGGCGCTCCTCATCGGAGTGTTCGCCATCACCTCGGCGGCGGCCCAACAGTTCCCGCCCCACCGCTTCTTCGGCAGCTTGACGATCAACGGCCAGCCGGCGCCCTCGGGCACGGTGCTTCGTGCCCTCATCACTGGTACCGAGTGCGCGACCGCCACCCTCAGCACGGCCGGCACCTACGTCATCGACGTGCCAGGCGTGACGATCAACCCCAATTGCGGTCGCAGCGGCCAGAGCACGGTCACGTTCGAGGTCAACGGCCAAGCCGCCGCCCAATCGGCGACGTACCGCGACGGTGGCTACCAGCAGCTCAATCTGACGATTGGGGGCGGTGCGGCAGGTTTCAACGCCGCACAGATCGACCTCAACGCACCGTGTATCCCGTCGCCGGGACAGACCACCTGCGATGCGAACCGCACCGCGCTGTGGACCGCCGACCGCGACGCCTGGGCGGCACGCGGTGTGACCGACACGCCGCCATTCGTCCCGTTTGAGGGCAACGTCTTCAACGAGACGGTCGTGTTTCGCGTCGACGCCGGTGATCCGGCGGCGATCCGCAACATCGCCGTCATCTTGG
>JBFXAN010000197.1:0-11502 GCA_050184225.1 Dehalococcoidia bacterium
CGGCAGGTGCATGACGCCATCGTCGAGCGTCGGGCTGCGGCCGTCTCCCCCGTATCGCGTGCTGCCAGTGTGCCACTCCAGGCGCCAGGCAACCGGCGGCGTCTCCGCTGCCAGCGCCTCGTTCACTACGACCGTCGTCGGGCCGCCGAAGTTGGCCAGCACGAGGCGCTGGCCCTCGTCCCGCCATCGATGCAGAGCGACCACGCCGGCCGCGGGCGCCGACGCTTGCAGGTGGATGCGATCCGGCTCGCGCAACACCGGATCGTCATGCCGAAGCGCGAGCAGATCGGTGTACAGGGCCAGCGTCTCCTGGTTCCGCTGTCGCTCGTGCCAGTCAAGCTTTGAACGAAGATAGGTCGATTCGGCCTGCGGGTCCGGAATCTGCGCCCGCATCGCCGGATCGGAGAACGCGGAGAAGCCGGCAAATTCGTTTCGTCGGCCCGCCGTGACCGACCGGCCCAGCTCCGGTTCATGGTCGGTAAAGTAGAGAAACGGGGTCGTGGCCCCGAACTCCTGCCCCATAAAGAGCATCGGTGTTTCCGGCACGAGCAGGAGCAGTGCGGAGGCGACGCGATACGCTCCCGCGTCAACCAGCGTCGCCAGCCGCTCGCCCATCGCTCGATTGCCGACCTGGTCGTGATTCTGGATGCAGTAGACAAAGGCCGATGCCGGTTCATCGGTCACAGGCGTCCCGCGCGGATGATCGCGCCGCCGCGAATGCTGGCCTTGATAGAGAAATCCCCCCTGGATCGTCCGAGCGATCTCGGGAGCGGTCCCCTCGAAGTCGCCGAAGTACCCCTGGCGGTCGCCGGTGATGCACACACGGACCGCGTGGTGAAAGTCGTCCGCCCAGACCGCATCGAGGCCGTACCCGTCGTCTTCGGGCGAGCGCAGCAGCTTGACATCGTTTCGGTCGTCTTCGGCGATCACGACCGCCGATCGCGGATGTGCCGCCGTGCGCGCCCGCGCTGCAATCTCGCCAAGAATGTGCCAACCGCTGCGGTCGTGCATTGCATGAACGGCATCGAGCCGTAGGCCGTCGATGTGAAACTCGCGCATCCACCGCCAGATATTGGTCAGGATCAACTCGCGCACGCGGTGGCTATTGTCACCGCCGAAGTTGAGCGCCTCGCCCCAGGGTGTGTGGAACTCGTCGGTGAAGTAATCCGGCGCATAGGCGCGGAGGTAGTTGCCATCCGGTCCCAGGTGATTGTAAACGACGTCCAGGATGACGCCGATCTCAGCCGCGTGGGCAGCATCAACCAGCCGGCGCAGGCCGTCCGGCCCGCCGTAGGCGTGGTGCGGTGCAAAGAGGTTGACGCCGTCATAGCCCCAGCCATGACTGCCGGGGAACTCCGCCACCGGCATCAGCTCGATTGCCGTCACGCCGAGCGCCCGAAGCTCCGGGAGCCGCTCGATCATCGCGTCGAATGTGCCCGCGGTGGTGAAGGTTCCCACATGACACTCGTAGATCACCAGCCCGTCCATCGTCAGGCCGGTCCACGCGCCATCAGTCCAAACGAACGCCCCCGGATCGACGATCGCCGATGGTCCATGTGGCCCTTCCGGTTGTGACCGAGAGCACGGGTCAGGAAAGCTTGCGTCGCCATTCAGCCGGAATCGGTATCGATCGCCCGCGCGTGCGTCTGGCACAAGCCCGACAAATGCCCCATCCTCGTCTGCCGGCTCCATGTCGTAGTGGCGGACTCCGGAAGGTCCATACAATTCAACATCAACCCGGCCGGCGTTCGGTGCCCAGACCCGAAACCGGACGCCGCCCTCCGACACGACGGTCGCGCCGAGGTCCGGCGTCCAGTTTGAAAGACTGGCGATGTGAAGTTCGGTCATACGCATCCTCCGGATGGCTGCGGTCCGCCCACCGATCGCATCGTCTCGGAAATTTCGCGGGAACGCTACACCAATTCAACCGGAAGCGGCGCTGGACACCGGCATCGTTCTGCAACGTAGTGAAAGACTCATCAGCAACCACCTGGGAGCGCGGCCATCCTGGCCGCTGACCGCGTTCAAATCAGGCAGCCAGGATGGTCGCGCTCCCAGGCTTGAACTGAGCGCTCCCTACGCGCTCGACTTCGATGGATCGTCCACAATCAGCACGGTCACCAGCCCGAACATGCCCGTCGGCGCCTCCGCATGCGAGAGCGTGTGGCAGTGGAATGCCCACGTACCGGGGTTGTCGGCCTCGATGATCACCTCGTAGCGGTCGCCGGGAGCGATATCGAGGTTGTCACAGAAGTACGGGCTCGAGAGGAGATAACCGTCCTTGGCGACGACCTGCATCGGCATGCCGTGGAGATGCATGGGGTGGTTCATCAAACCCTCGTTCAGGTAACGCACCAGCACGCGCTCGCCGAGGCTTGCCTTCAGCGGTTGGGTTGCCGGGAAGCTCTTGCCGTTGAGCGTGAAGCCAAGGAGCGTATCGTTGAGCACAATCGTGTACTCCCGATCGAACGCGGGGTACGTCGATCGATCGCGTGGCTCAATGATGAAAGGCCCCAACAACCCCTTGCCCACCTGCTCCATCGCGTTGTGATGTGAGTGATACATATGCGTCCCCGCCGGTTCTGCGACGAACTCATACGTGAAGGTGGCGCCGGGCTTGATCGGTGGCTGCGTGATGAAGGGCACGCCGTCCATCCCGTTCGGCGTTCTCAGTCCATGCCAATGAACCGATGTACTCTCCGGCAGGTTGTTCGTCACGACGAAGCGGACCCTGTCGCCTTCGGTGACGCGGATCTCGGGGCCAGGAAGCGTGCCGTTATAGGCAAAGGCATCCTTGTATTCCTCGGGGCGCACCTCCCAGCGGACGGCATCACAGGTCAGTGTGAAGACCTTGGTGTCGCCATCCATCTCAAACGCCAGCGGTTGGCCACCGATCCCCTTCGTCTTTGCCGGAAAGGACGTGATCCCTTCCTCATGGTGACGGTCCATCTCATCGGCGGATGAACCCGCGCGCGGCGAAGCCTGCACCATCGTAGCGCCGTGGCTCGCGTGGTTGGCCGTCTGAGTCGCGGGCTGGGCTGTCGCCGCGGCGCCGGCGCGTTGTTCCTGCAATAGTCGTTTGGTCGCCTCGCGCCGCTCATGCTCGGAGGTGGTGCCACAGGCCGCGCTCACACCCACCAGCGCCACGCCGCCCGCACCAAGTCCCAGGTGTCGAAGCAGTCCTCGACGAGAAAAGTTCGCGATCGCCATCGGCCGGTCCTCCCGTTCGTTCTATTCGTCACAAGCGTAGACCGGGGCGGCGGGCGAGTCTGTCCGGTGTGACCGACGTTGGCTGTGGGGTAATTTCCGACATGTGTGGCTGTACGTCGCTCGATCCGACCGGCTGCGCGGCGAAGGGTTACGAACCAGAGCCGAACAGTCCCGCTTCGAGCGCATAGCGGACTAACTCGGCCCGATGGTGGAGGCCGAGCTTTTCCATGATCCGCTGCCGGTAGGTATCCACGGTCTTGGGGCTGAGATACAACTGCCGGCCGATCTCCGTGTTGCTGTAGCCGCCGACGGTGAGGCGCAATACCTCTGCTTCCTGTTCAGACAACCGTCCTCCCGCCGGCAGCTCCGGCCGGTCGCGACGCTGGTATGCCTCCAGCAGAAGCCGGGTTGCCGACGGGTAGAGAAAGGCTTCGCCGCGGTGCACAGTTCGAATCGCTTCCATCAGTTCCGTGTCCGCCGATCGCTTCAACACGTAGCCGGAACCACCCGCTTCGAGAACCCGCAGCAGATATTGCTCCTCGGCGTGCATCGTCAGCACGAGCACCCGTGTCCCAGTGATCTGCGCGGTGATCTCCGCCGTCGCTGCCAGCCCGTCTTTGACCGGCATCGAGATGTCCATGACGACGACGTCCGGATGTAGTGCCTCGGCGACGCGTACGGCTTCCTCGCCGTTACCCGCCTCGCCGACGACCTGCATGTCTGGTTCAGCGTTGAGCAGTGCCTTGAGTCCGGCGCGCAGGACGGCGTGATCGTCGGCCAGCACCACAGAGATCGTCATGGCTCCAGATCCTCGTGCAATGGTACGACCAGCGTCACCGTCGTTCCCGCGCCCGGCTCGCTGCGCAGGTCGAGGTAGCCGCCGGTGAGCTGCGCGCGTTCCTGCATGCCAAACAATCCCAATCCCCGTTCTCGCGAGGCGAGCGTCTCATCGAGATCAAACCCCTTGCCGTTGTCTCGCACGGTCACGATCAGATGAGTGCCTTCACCGCGTAGTTCAATCTCGACCAGCGTGGCGGCGGCGTGCTTCGCCGTATTGGTCAGCGCCTCCTGAATGATGCGATAGACCATCAATTCCCGGTCGCGTGGTAGACGGCTGCCCCCCGCGTGCGCGCGCACGCGCACCGCGATGTCCCAACGGTCACTGAACTCACGCGCATAGCTCTCGACCGCCGGTATCAATCCAAGGTCGTCGAGCGTGCTCGGTCTGAGGTCAATCGCCATACGACGGACGCCATCGAGGGCGCCCGAGGTGAGCTCGAGCAGCTCGAGCAGATCGCCCCGCCGCTCATCGGGTGCCGTTCTCGCCAGCAAGCGCATCCGCACCAACACGGACGTCAGCGCCTGCGCCGTGTCGTCATGCAGCTCCCGCGAAATGCGCCGCCGTTCTTCCTCCTGCGCGTTGATCACGAGCGTCGTCAACCGCTGGAGCTGTGCGTTGGCGGTCGCCAGGTCGCGGATTCGTTGCGCCAATGTCTCGCTCGTCTGCTCATAGAGACGGGCGCCGTCGATCGCGATCGCCGCGTGCGCCGCCAGCACCTGCAGCAGCCGCTCATCCTCTTCGCTGAATTCCTCGGCGTCACGCTTGTCCGTCAGATAGATGTTTCCCAGGTTTCTCCCCCGCAACAGGATTGGTGCGCCAAGAAAGCTCGTCATCGGCGGATGAAATGGTGGAAACCCGGACGAAAACGGATGCTCATAGATGCGACGGACACGCAGCGACCGCGTTCCCCGAAGGATTACGCCGAGCAGCCCGTGCCCCTTCGGCGGCGGCCCTATCCGAGCGCGCTCTTCCGGGCTGATGCCGTTCGTGATGAACTCGACGATCTCGCCATGATCGCCCGCGACGCCAAGCGCACCGTATCGCGCGCCGGTCACCTCACACGCGGATTCGACGATGCGCTGCAACAGCGACGGAAGTGATCGCTCGGCAGCGATCTCGATCGCCGCCCGGCCGATCATGTCGAGCCGGCGATTGATGGCGTCGTCCGACGAGTGCATTCCGGCCACCCACGCGTTGATCGCGGTTCACGCCGTCGAGCGTATCGCACGCGGCGTCTTCACGCTGTCAGGTACTGCCCGACATTGATGGAAGAACGATTCGACCAGGGGTCAATGGGGACGAAACGGCGACAGGCGTTCGACCTCGCTGCCCACAATCGCCAACCCGGCGTTGAAGATGTCCAGTACCGACCGCTGCTCCGGCAGGGCAGCCAGCGCCAGCGGCGCCGGTCCAAACGGTGTCCCGCTGACCACCACATCATCGTGGTCACCCGATTCGAGGAAGGCGGCGCCGGTGATGCGCGAGAGCACGATCGCCTGAACTCGACCTTCGCCGAGCACCGCAAACAGGCGTTCAGTAGAATCGACCGGCAGGTGCCGCACCTGATGGTGGTGGCGAATCAAGTACTCTAGCGCGTAGCTGTCCGCCTTCACCCCGACGATCCCGCCGAAATGCTGCCATCCCGGCCAGATCAGACCGTGCTTCAGCGTGAGGGCCTGCAACTCCTCGATGTGATAGCGATCGGAGAACGCAAACCAGCGCAGTCTCCGATCGGTGATCGTGAAGTCTGCCGCCGCATCAGCCCGGCCCACCGTCAGTTGAATCTCTTGCGCCATCACGCCATCGACCGCGTCAAACGTGACCTCAACACCCTGGGAGTTGAAGGCATCACGCACCAGGTCAATCGTGGCGCCGTGCAACTCGCCCCACTCCTCCGTTACATACGGTGGGTTCGATCGATCCACGGCAATCGTGACAGTCGCAGGGCCATTCACAGGCGAAGCATAGCAAATCGAACGGGCGGCGCTACGCGCGTCATCGGCGCCGCCATATCCAACCCAATCGTGTGAGAGGAGTGGCCGCTGGTTACTCTTTCTGGAGGTGCGCCTCCAGGAACCAGAGATGCTTATCCACTCCACGCGAGATCTCGGTGAACAGGTCCGACGTATCCATGTCACCGGCTGCCGCTGCCTCATCAATCGCCTGCCGTGTCGCGTTCGCGTAGTCGCCGTAGCGATCAGCCAGTGCCTCTACGTGTTGGAGGCCGCGTCGGAGATCGGCCGGATATTCCGGCAGGCGCGAGCCGCCAGCCGCCATCCGCACAGTCCCGGCCGCCTCACCGCCGAGCGCTGTTGCCCGCTCCGCGATCATGTCAACGTAGCCGAGCACCGATCCTGCCAGCTCATCGAACAACTCGTGAAGCTGGATGAACTCCGGACCGCGTACGTTCCAGTGTGCCTGCTTGGTCTGCGAATACAGGTCGGACGAGTCCGCGAGATGCTGATTGAGCAACATGATCATGTGCTCACGTGTCGCTTGCGACAGACTATTGCGGGTACGGAAGGCGCGCGCTTCCTTGTGTTTTGCCGTCCGAGGGGACTGTGCGGTGGTCATGGCCATCTTCCTCCAACGTGTCTCGCTTGAGCGTATATGGAGCGAGACACGCTGCCTTCCTCCGAAGGAAGTAGCTGACCGGCGATGAGGGAGGAGGAATGCAAAAGGTAACTATCAGTCGTTGCGTTAACTCGTGCATACTCCCCTGGGAGCGCGGACATCCTGCCCGCCGGTCGTTTCGTACCATGCGGACAGGATGTCCGCGCTCCCAGGATGTTGCGATGCGCCGGGCCGTGCCACGGCTAGTAGAGGATGCCGGCCGCGCGCAGGCGTGGAAGCTCCGCGGCGCCGACTCCGGCCTCGGCCAGCACCTCGGCGGTATCCTCTCCGAACTGGGGCCCGCGATCGCCACGTCCGCGATCGCCGTCGATCCGAAACGGCGCTCCGGGCAGCAATAGCGGGCCGAGTGCGGGATGATCGACGGCCTCAAAGTACGCACGGGCGTTCAGCTGGGCCGAGGCGAGCACCTCCGACGGCCGTGGAATGAGGCTGAACGGCACTCTGCGCCGCTGTCCTTCGTGGTAGAGGTACTGCGCCGAACGTGAGGCGGCCCAGGGCAGCACGATCGCATCAAGCTCCTGCCAGTTGGCGGCACGGCGCGGGCTGGTACGGAAACGAGGATCCTCGACCAGGTCCGGCCGCTCCATGAAGTCGCAGAGCGCCCGCCACTGCGGCTGCGTGTTCAGATGGAGTCCGACATAGCCGTCCGCGCAGCGCAGCGTCGTGTTCAACACCAGCGCGGGCGAGTACTTCGGACCGCTCCGCTGGCGAACCGCGCCCCGATACGCGAAGGTCGTCGTCTCGTAGATGCCGGTTGCAACCACCGTCTCCACCAGGGCAAGGTCGGCCTGTTCCGAATCCGGTGACTGAAACAGGTAGAGCGCCGCGATTGCGGCGAAGAGTCCCGCCGCGACGTGAACCGCCGGACCAGGCGGCGCCAGCGGCGGCCGATCAGCTTCGCCGGAGGAAGCCATGATGCCGCCGGCCGCCGCCAGCGTCAGGTCTGTTGCCGGGGCGCCCGCCGACGATCCACCGATGCCGTGCGGAGTCACCACCACCACCGAACGGTCGGTCATCAACGAAACGTGTTCGGGAGGTACCAGTGCGACATCTGATGGAATCCGGCGCAGGATAGCCTTTCCGGTCGGCGCCGTGAGGTTGAGGACGATGCTCCGCTGTCCCCGTGCGAGAAACGACCACCAACCGCTCGATTCACGCTGTGGCCGATCGTTCGGAAAAGGGGAAAGCCGGCGGACCGGATGACCGGCGGCCGGTTCGACGATGATAGTCGTCGCACCGAATCGGGCGAGTACGTGGGCCGCATAGAGACCGGCCACGCCCCCGTCGAGCACGACGACCCGCTTTCCATCCAGCGGCGCCGGCACAGCTATCGCCGAACGGTGAGCGCTGCCGGCTTTTCCCGATTGCCGGTTTCCGCCGCCGGAAGCACCCAGAGATAGGCCGCAAGCTCATCGCCGAGCGCGACCGGCGTGCCATCGACCTCTACGGTAATCGGCCCGTTCAACGGCGCGCGGTCGGCCACGAACAAAGACACGCCCGGACGGAAGCCCTTCTCCTCGAAGTAGACGATCAAATCGTGCTGCTCCTCCGCCCGTTCCGAGATTCGCGCCAGCGTCACACGGTCGCCGGTCGGCACATCGCGCAGCCGAATCCGTGCCGGATCCGGTTCAGGGATCTGACCGGCGGCCGGGATTGGGTTGCCGTGCGGGCATCCGTCGGGATGGCCCATCGTCGACCACAACCGTTCGGCAACGGTATCCGAGATTGCGTGCTCCAGCCGGTGCGCCTCTTCGTGTGCTGATGCCCAATCGAGTCCGAGTGCATCGGTCAGCCAGCGCTCGACGATGCGATGCCGTCGCATCAGCGCCGCGACCAGGGCGCGACCCTCGTCGGTCAGCGTCACTTCTGGATCGTGTGACGGATGGATGTAGCCGTCCCGCGCCATCCGCTTCAGCGCCTCGGTTACCGTTGGCGGCGACACGCCGACCAACTCGGCGATCCGCGCGGGAATACAGCGGATCTCGTCATCGTGCAACGTCTGGATTGCGATCAGGTAGTTTTCGGTCGGAATCGTCGGCACGTCGCTCTCCTCACACCCCTTGCGTCACAGTATAGCGGGCTTTGCAGGCAAACACGCGACGTCGGTCCACACCGCTGACCCGACAGAGGCAGAAGTCGGTCAATCTCAATTGTCATGTTCTTTATATGCATAAATCACCCCGGTTCTCGCACGTATACGTATTACCCTCACCCTGGTTCATTGGACGGTGGATGAAAGGAGAACCACATGTTCGAACTGATTCGAGGATGGATAGGAAGAGGGCTGCTTGGGCTTGGAGTCGGTCTGCTGGCGCTCAGCATTGCGATCGTTGCCGGTCGCTCCGGTGGGCCGGCGCCTGCTTCTGCCCAGGTGATCGGCGATGGCCCAACGCTCGAGTTCTGCGAGCGGGGTCGCTGCATCACGATCGACCTGACGGAAGAACATTCCCTCCTGCTGGCGATTCTGCGGATTCTCTTGACCGCGTTGCCGGAGACGGATGCGTCGCCGTCGGCCACGGTCCGGCCGGCCACGACCGCCGCCACGCCGGCGCCGTCGGCAAATCCGATGATCGTCTTCCCGACGCCTGCCGCGTCGGCGTCACCGGCGGCATCGGCGTCACCCGCGGCCGCCTCGGCGGCGTCAACAACCACGGCAGCAACCGGGTCGATGACCGCCACCGCATCGACCGGGACCATGTCGGCAACGGCGACGATCGCGCCACCGACGCCAGTCCCGACTCCAATGCCGTCGCCAACGGCGAATCAATCGATGCAGCAGTCTGCCGCCCCGACCGCGAGCCCGGTTGCCAGCGCGTCGCCGTCATCGAGCGCGACATCAAGCACCGCCGCGTCGTCCAGCCAGACGTCAGCGGGAAGCAATTCACTCATGCCGAGTCCGTCCCCCACACCCAGCCCATTGCCGGCGACGGGCCGGACGGTATCATCCAGTGCGGTTTCACCCGCGGCTTCGACCACGATCACGCCGTCCCCAACCGCATCACCAGCCGGTTCAGCGTCTTCGGCGACCACGTCCTCGGCGCGTACGACGCCGACGCCGTCACCAACGCCGCGGCCCGCCTCCGGTCCGACCACGTTGCAGTCGACGGCCTCCGGCCCAACCTCAGGCAGTGCCGCACCGCCGGCGGGGACGCTGACACGCGTCCTCCCGGTCCTGGCGACACCGGTTCCGTCAGCGACACCATAGGCGCGGTCCGGCACCTTCCCGATCGCGCGCGTGACGCACTCCGATCCATCCCGGAGTGCGTCACGCCGCTTTCTGTGTGAACCAACAACACGTATAGCACGGTATGGCATAGAATCTCGGTGCATCAGTTTCGAGGAGACGTCGATGGATGGTCGATTCGCCGGCAAGGTTGTGGCGATTACCGGGGGCGCGGGCGGAATCGGGAGAGCGGCCGCCGTCCGTTTCGCCACCGAAGGGGCGAGCGTGGTCGTCGTCGATCTCCCCAACGCGCCGTTGGATGAAACCGTGACAGTCGTGCGGGATGCCGGCGGCGCGGCACTTCCGATCGGCGCCGATGTCACACGATCCAGCGATGTCGAGCGCTACGTGCGTGAGGCAACTGAGCGTCTCGGTGGTATCGATTATCTCTTCAACAACGCCGGCATCGAGGGGTTCGTCGGCTCCCTCGTCGAGTACCCGGAAGACATGTTTGATCGGCTGATCGCGGTCAATCTCAAAGGCGTCTGGCTGGGGATGAAGTATGCCGGCCCGGCGATCCGCGAGCGCGGCGGCGGTGCGATCGTCAATACCGCCTCCGTCGCCGGTCTGCGCGCCACTCCGAACATTATCGCCTATGGCGCCAGCAAGCACGCGGTCATCGGCATGACCAAGTCGGCCGCCGTCGAGTTCGCCCGCGACCGCATCCGCGTCAACGCGATTTGTCCCTCACCGATCGAGACACGGATGATGCGCTCGCTCGAGCGCGGGATCAATGCGGACATGCCGGACGCGGTCAAGCAACAGATGGCGGCCCGCATTCCCCTGGGCCGCTACGGCGAGCCGGAGGAGGTTGCCGCGCTCGTCGCCTTCCTCTGCAGCGACGACGCCTCGTTCATCACCGGTGGAATCTATACGATCGACGGTGGCTCGACCGCGTAAGGTCGGCGGTGAGGTCTGACGATCGTGACCGAAGTTCAACGTGATGGCCACCCGGGGCGGGTGATCATCTACACTGATGGCGCCTGCATTGGCAATCCAGGTCCGGGCGGCTGGGGCGCCGTCATCGTCGATGGCGCGCGGGATTGTGAGCTGAGCGGGGGCTACCGGCGAACAACGAACAACCGCATGGAAATGCGTGCGGCAATCGAGGCGTTGGAGGTCGTCGAGCAGCCTCGCGGCATTGACATCTACACCGACAGCAGCTATCTGCGCGACGGCATCACCCGCTGGATCAAGAACTGGCTGCGCAACGGCTGGCGTACCGCCGGCGGCAGTCCCGTCAAGAACGCTGACCTATGGAAGCGGCTCCTGATCGCTCAAGAGCGGCACGTACCTGCCGGCGGCGTCGCCTGGCACTGGGTACGCGGCCATGCCGGCCACCCGCTGAACGATCGTGCCGACCGTCTGGCCAACGCCGCCGCCCGCCACGTGACCGCCTCCGACCCAGTGGACAGCCAGACCGCTGTCTGAGCGCTGCTCTCAGAGATGACCGCCCCTGGGAGCGCGGGCAACCTTGCCCGCAACGCCCCACGACACCACAGCGGGCCAGGATTCCCGCGCTCCCAGGACTTCGCGCTGCACCGGGCCGTGGGGTGTTCGATTTCGGGCGCTGGTCGCAACCAAGTCGCCGAAA
>JBFXAN010000198.1:0-11413 GCA_050184225.1 Dehalococcoidia bacterium
TCGCCAAAACAGAGGCGGTTTCAGGACTGAGAGATCTTCATCAGCAGCCTGCTAGGGATGGTGGCGCCGCTGCTGGCGCATGCGGCCGGGGACGAGGGTTAGACGGGCACGCGCGTTCGTACTTGGAACGCGGCAGATGGGCGGTTCAGGGTGGAGATCGGAGGCCGTCCATCAGGATGTTCAGCAGGCGGCTTGCTCTGGCGGCGTGTTCGGGCAGGCGGGCCACGATGAAGATGCCGATGAGGCTGGCAGCGATGTCTTCGGCGGTGACGTCGGCGCGGAGTACGCCCGTCGCGCGGCCGGCGCCCAGGATTTCGTCGATGGCCGCGAGCAGCTCGGTCCGGGTCTGGGCGTGGGCGATTTCGCCCGCTTCGATCATCGCGAGCAGCGTGTCGTGCATGCCGTTCTTGGTCGCAATCCAGTCCCCGAACAGGTCCATCCAGCGTCGCAGCGCCGCGGGCGGGGGCAGCCGGGTGAGGAGCTCGCGGGCGCCGTCGGTGAGCCGCGCGACCTGATCGCGGTAGACCGCGTCGACGAGCGCCTCGCGGGTGGGGAAGTGTCGGTAGAGCGTGGCGATGCCGACCCCGGCTGCGCGTGCGATCGCGCGCATCGACGGTTCGGTGTCGGCAGACACGAACACGCGGGTCGCGACTTCGATGAGGTGGCTGCGGTTGCGCGTCGCATCCGCTCGCAGCACGCGAGGTTCTGACCCTGCCAAAACGGAACACGCTCCGATTATGGTACAATGCCTCTTGTAAACGGAGCATAATCCATTTTCGCTCCGTTCGTTCGTCGCCAAAGGAGACACGTCAGCATGCGACAACCGAGCATCAACACGTCGGCGAGCACGAGCAGGGCAGTTCGGCTCGAGTCATTCGGCGGCCCCGAAATCCTGACCCTCCGCGAGGTACCCGCGCCACAGGCCGGCTCAGGGCAGATCCGCGTGCGCGTCACCGCGGCTGGACTGAACCCGATGGACTGGATCATGACCTCCGACGCAGAGACCGCCGCGCGATTCGGCTTGAGCCTGCCCTGCGGGTTCGGAACCGACTATGCCGGGGTCGTGGACCAGGTCGGTGCCGGCGTGACCGAGTTCGCGGCCGGCGACCGCGTGTTCGGCGGCGCCCGCTCCCGCGCGGTCGCCGACTACGTCGTCGTCGACGTGGCAGGGACCATCGCGGCGACCGGCGCCCCGCATCATACCCCCGACGGCGTCGACGACCGCACCGCCGCCACCCTTACCATAGCAGGCTGCACGGCTGCCGCTGCCCTCGCCAATGTCAAACCCGGCCCGGGCGACACGGTGCTCATTGGCGGCGCGGGAGGCGGGGTCGGCGTGTTCACCGTCCAGCTCGCTCGCCTCGCGGGCGCGCGCGTGATCGGGACGGGAGCGGCGACGTCGGCCGATGCCCTGCGTGCCCTCGGGGCCGAGCCGGTCGCTTATGGCGCCGGCTTGGTCGACCGGCTCCGTGTCCTGGCTCCCACCGGCGTCACGGCAGCCATCGACCTCTACGGGACGGAGACGGCGCAGGCGGCACGAGAACTTGGCGTTCCGGACGAGCGCATCACCACCATCGCTGCACGGGTCGACGGGATCACGCCGGTAAACGGTGCGAACGCCGCCCCCGGCGCCATCGAGGAAATTGCTCGCCTGGTCGCGGCGGGCCAGCTCCGTGTGCCCATCGCGGCAAGCTTCCCGGTCGAGCAGATCCGCGCCGCGGTCGAGCTGCAAGCCGGCCGGCACGTACACGGCAAGGTCGTCATCGACCTCTAGCATGGTGCTGCAAAGCAGGGGATCGCGCAGCCACCCCACCCGCCTCCAGCGGACGCAATCCGACCGTGGACTTTCATGGGCAACAGCGGACCAACGACACCCATGCGTCCACCACCGACCCCGATGCCCGGCTGCTGCGCAACGGCAAGGGCAAACCGGCGCAGTTGTGTGTGATGGGGCATGTGCTGATGGAGAACCGCCACGGTCTGGTGGTCGATGTTCTGGTGACGCATGTCACCGGCACCACTGAACGCGAGGCGGCGCTGACGATGTTGGACCGTCGCCCACCCCGCAGCGTCACGGCACGCTGAGTGCAGACAAAGCCTACGATACCCAGGACTTCGTGGCCGACTGCCGGGCCCGCCATATCACCCCCACGTCACCCAAAACACGAGCGGTCGGCGCAGTGCCATCGACGGGCGTACGACCCGCCATCCCGGCTACGCCATCAGTCAACGCGTCAGAAAACGCGTGGAAGAGATCGTCGGCTGGACCAAGACCATCGGCGGCGGGCGCAAGCTGCGCTACATCGGCCTGGAGCGCAATCAGTTCTGGGCCGAGTTGACCACCGCCACCTACAACCTGGTCCGGATAGCACGGCTGGCGGTGGTACCGCGACGGCGGGCCATCCAGCCGGCTGCCTGACCCGTCCGCCACTGAGCGCGACGGCCAACCCAAACGCACCATCCAGGCCACCATCAGTCCCATCCTCGACCACCACACCGCCAAGCCACCAACTGTGTGCTGCTGATCGGCCCCTTTTTCAGCATCCTGCTAGCGGCCCTCCAGCCAGCCCAATACCTTGTCAATTTCGTCGTGCAGGTAGAGCCGTGCCTCTTCCAAAAGCTCCCGCATGCCGGCGCACGTCCGCAGGTCGGGATAGTCGGCGTGCGCCAGGACAAAGGCATCACCGTCTCGAACCAATGGCCAGTCATCGCGGGCGAAGATGTGGACGTACAGGGTGCCACCGTCATCCGTCCATCCCACGCGGTCAAGTCCGGCCTCAAGCCCCGGACGGCCGCTTCGACGGATCGCCTGCCGCAACTCCCGCTCGATACGTCGAAGGGACATGGGTCGCTACGCTCCCGGCGATCGGGAATCGGCAGTCGGCAATCGGAAGGCCGTGCCCCAATGCCGATTGCCGACTGCCGATTCCCGACGCGCGCGGTCTCCCTCGTTTGCAAACATGCTACGATGGCACCGTTGCGTAGATCGAACTTCCTCCGCCCGCGCCCACGTGCGCCCCAAACCCCTGTCCGGTGCCTCGACGCCAACCCAGCCGGTCAGTCCAGGAGAACGATCCCATGACCATGTACGCCGATAAGGCGTTGCGCTGTGTCGCCTGCGGCACAGACTTTGTCTTCACCGCCCGCGAGCAGGCATTCCACGCATCCAAGGGTTTCACGAACGAGCCGCGCCGCTGTCAGAACTGCCGGCAGGCGCGGCGGGCGTCCGGATCTCGCCCGAACGGCGCTGATGCCGGCGCTCCCAGCAACGGCAGCGCCGCCCCGTCCGGCAGCGACCGGCCCCGTTTCACCACGGTGTGCTCGGCCTGCGGCGGTGAAGCCGTCTTGCCGTTTGAGCCTGTGGGAAACCGCCCCGTGCTCTGCAGCACCTGCTACGATAAGATCCGCGCGTCGGCCTGATTCGGAGCCGGCGCAGGACCTCGAGCGGGGACCACCCTATGCCTGTCTATGAGTACGAATGCCACGCCTGCGCGACGCGGTTCAGTCGGTATTACAAAACCGCGAGCAGTGCATCCGCGCCGGTGGCCTGCACCGCCTGCGGCGCCCCCGACGCGCAACGGGCGATCTCGTCCTTCCAGGTACACCAGACGCTGAAGTCGCAGATCGAGCAGATCGACCCACGCTTCGACCGAGAGATCGATCACGCCATGGCACCGCACCTCGCCACCGACCCATTGAACCGCGTCAACCTCGACTTCGACTCCGGAGTCGAGCGCTAGGCGCGCCCCTTCCTGCTCTCTCACTTGCGCGTGTTCGGCGTCTGTTCTATCCCTAGCAGGGAAGCACATCGTCAGCGAACGCCCCGTTGCTGAGTTCACGGGGTTCGTCGAAGAAGGAGTGACGCCGTGGGCAACAGGCTTGAAGGGAAAGTGGCGATCGTGACAGGTGGGGGCCGGGGCATCGGCCGCGGCGAGGCGTTGCTCCTCGCGAGCGAAGGGGCCGCCGTCGTGGTCAACGACTTCGGCGGCTCGACCGCCGGCGAGGGCGGCGACAAGGGTCCCGCCGACGAGGTCGCCGATGAGATCAAGGCGATGGGCGGACGTGCCATCGCCAATTACGGCAGCGTCGCCGACATGGCCACCGGCGAGGCGGTCGTCAAGCAGGCACTCGACGAGTTCGGCCGTCTCGATATCCTCGTCAACAACGCCGGCATCCTCCGCGACCGCATGGTCTTCAACATGTCCGAGGAAGAATGGGACGCGGTGATCGCCGTCCACCTCAAGGGACACTTCACCACCGCCAAGTTCGCCAGCCTCGTCTTCCGCCAGCAGCGGTCCGGCCGGATCGTGAACACGTCGTCCGAATCCGGTATGGGCAATATGGGACAGGCGAACTACTCCGCCGCCAAGGAGGGCATCGCCGGCTTCACGCGCACCCTCGCGCGCGACCTCGGCCGCTACGGCGTCACGGCCAACTGCATTCGGCCCCGCGCCGCGTCGCGCCTGACGATCTCGCCGGAGATGGCCGAAGCCCGCCGTCGCTCCCAGGCCGCCGGCATCCGCTCCGATACCGACGACGCCATCGCCCGCATCGAGCGGATGAAGCCCGAATATATCGCCCCGCTCGTCGTCTATCTCTGCACCGATGCGGCCGCCTCGATCAACGGCCAGGACTTCCTCGTCGGCGGCGCCCAGATCAGCCTGATGACCCAGCCGGTCACCGGCAGCACAATCTGGAACCCCAACGGCTTCTGGACCCTGGACGAGCTTGACCAGCTGATGCCCCAAACCATCGGCCAGGGCCTCCGCAATCAATGGCCCGCGCAGGAACCGAAGACATAGGGATCTACCTCTCCCCCGACCCCTCCCCTCGCAGGGGAGGGGAGCCTCGCCGGTTCTTGGGTACCAAGGCGAACCAGTTCTCAGTCAGGCCGTCGCGACGTCGACGCCGGCACCCCACCTCGATCAGGACTCCCCTCCCCTGCGAGGATTCAGGCCGGCTCATTGAATCGGGCGAGATGCAGGGCACCCCACCTCGATCAGGACTCCCCTCCCCTGCGAGGGGAGGGGCCGGGGGAGAGGTATGCAACGCCCAGAACTTCCCATTGCCGCCGCCTGGCACGCGACCCGCCCCAACGATCACACGCCCTTGACCTCGGCCGACGGCGTCCGCGTCCAGCGCGCGCTGGAGACGCAGGGCGATGGCTTTCGCATTCGGGTGCGCTTCGTCAACGCGAGCGGCGGCTCGGTCCGGCTCCACAGCCTCAGCCCGGCGCTGGTCGAGGGTGAGAGCGAGTGGTTCGCGGATGGATTGGCAGGTTGGGTCCTCTGGCTGCACGGCGCCGAGATGACCTCCCCTGCGCTCACCCACCGCCTCGGCCGGGCCGAGCGGCACGATTCCTTCCCGGGCGACGTTCGTGAGATGGACGAAGAGGAGACGCGCTTTCGGTCGCACGGCATGATGCTCCTCCATCACCCGTCGAGCAGCCGCAGCCTCCTCCTCGGCTTCATCACGACCGCGCGTCAGTTCGGTGAAATCGTGCTCGCCTGTTCGCCCGATGAACGGCGGCTCCTCCAGATCGATGCCCGCTGTATCACGGATGGCGTCGAGATCGCCGATGGTGGGTCACTCGAATCAGAGTCAGTCGTGTTGCTCGCCGGCGACGATCCGCTGGCGCTCGTCGATGAATATGCCCGTCTGCTGGGGCAGACGATGCGGGCACGGGTCGCCGAGCGCACGCCGAGCGGCTGGTGCTCCTGGTCCGCCTCTCACAACCGCATCTCCGAGCGCGATCTGCTCGCCAACCTGGTTGCCCTCCAGATCAACGGCTATCAGGTGGATTATGTCCAGATCGACGCCGGCTTTCAGTCGGCCACCGGTGACTGGCTGATCCCGAACGAGCGGTTCCCGCGCGGTATGGCCTTCCTCGCCGGGCGGATCCGCGATGCCGGATTTCGGCCCGGCCTCTGGCTCGCACCGCTCATGATGCATCGTGACTCCCGCATCCTCGCCGAACATCCGGAGTTCGCCCTGCGGGACCAGTCCGGCGCGATGGTCTGGTCGGATACCTCGCTCGGACCCTGTGCTGTCCTTGATTGCACCAATCCGGACGCGCAGACATGGCTGTTCGACACGGTCCGCACCATCGTCCACGAATGGGGCTACGCCGTCCTCAAGCTCGACGCGCTCACCTGTGCCTGCCAACCAGGCGCCCGATACCACACGCCGCGGACAACCGCCGCCGGCAACCTCCGTGCCGGCCTGGCCACGATCCGCGCCGCCGCCGGCGACGGCACTTTTCTGATCGGCTGCTCCTGCCCGTTTGGTCCGGCCATCGGCATCGTCGATGCGATGCGCGTCGGGCCGGATGTCGATGCGCGTTGGTTCGCCGGGACGCGGCCCTCGGTCAAGCACGCGCTCCGCCTGGCGCTGCAACGGTTCTGGATGCATCGTCGCCTCTGGCTGAACGATCCCGACTGCTTCGTCACACGCGGACCGGACTCCTCGCTGTCGCAGCACGAAGCCGAATTCCTCGCGACCGGCATCGCGCTCAGCGGCGGACTGGCCGTGCTCACCGATGACCTCGCCGCACTCCCGTCGGACCAAGCCGCGATCGGGCGGCGCATCCTGCCCTCGAGCGGTCTTGCCGCCCGGCCTCTGGACCTTTTCGAGCGGGAGCCGCCCGCGATCTGGCGGCTGCCACGCATCGACGGCGCCGCGATCGCGCTGCTCAACTGGACCGACGATCCGGTGGACTTGACGCTCCCGGGTGATGCGATCGCGCCGAGCCACCACGCCGTCGAGCGTTGGTCTGAGCGGCCCCGTTCGATCGACGGCGCCACGCACACCGAACACGACATCGCACCGCACAGCGCGCGCGTCGTGCGCTTCTACTCCGGTGACGGCTCCCCACCACGAGGCGGCCACATCCTTGCATAAGGGCCGTACTCCGAAATCCTCAGACAGACGGCCGCGCAACGTCCACACCGGACGAGACGCTTCGATCGAGGGCCGGCGTCCGTCGCACCCAGCGCCCACCCTTGACCACGCTGAGCGCGGTGTCGGGCCGGCAGAGCAGCCGGATGTCGGCCAGGGGATCGCCGTCCACGATCACGAGGTCCGCCCGCTTGCCCGGCTCGACCGTGCCACAGTCGTCGAGCAGGTCGAGCAGTTCGGCGGCGGCGCGCGTCGCGGCGACCAGCGCGTCCGCCGGCGTCATGCCACACTCGACCATCATCGCGATCTCGTCCGCATTCGCGCCGTGACGGTTGAAGGGCGTTCCTGCATCCGTTCCCATCGCAATCCGCACGCCCGATCGGTACGCCAGCTTGAAACTCTCCCTGTGCGCCTCCATCACCTGGTTGCTCTTCTCCACCGCGTACGCGGGAATGCCGGCCGCCAGCCCGTGCTTCCCGATATTCAGCGGCGCCGCCAGCGTGGCGACGAGTACCGTGCCCCGTTCGCGCATCATTGCGATCGCCTCGTCATCCAGGTAGATGCCGTGTTCGATCGAGTCCACGCCGGCACGCACCGCGTTCTTGATCCCGCTCGTTCCCTGCGCGTGGGCGGCGGTCCGCACAAACGCCTTGTGCGCCTCGTCGACCCCGGCCCGAAGCTCCTCTTCCGTGAATGATGACGCCCGCGGATCGATACCCGGCGTCATCACGCCGCCGGTCGCCGTGAACTTGATGCAATCGGCGCCCGCCCGCCGCTGCTCGCGGACGGCCTTGCGCACGTCGTCGGCGCCATCGGCCTCCCGTCCAATCATCCAGCCGTGACCGCCGGTCATGCAGATCAGCGCGCCGGCCGCACGCATCTCCGGTCCGGGTAGCCGGCCTGCCCGGATCTCGTCGCGCAAGAGGATGGCGATGTTGTCCCGCGATCCCACATCCCGCACCGCCGTGATTCCTGCCTCCAACGTGCGCCGGGCGTTCTCCGCCGCATGCCACGCCAGCACCGGCGCCGGCATCGTCGCGAGCTTCGCCGTTTCGTCGGGGTCGCCGTCGAAGGCAATATGGACATGGCAGTCGATCAGTCCCGGTAGCACCGTCCGGCCGTCGAGATCGACCACCTCGGCACCCTCACGTCCGGCGAGGCCGCGGCCGGCCGCGACGATCCGCTCGCCCTCGATCAACAGGTCGATACCCGACAGAGGAGGGGCGCCGGTGCCATCGAACAATCGGGCGTTGCGAAGCAGTAACTGCGGCGGGGATTGGGTCATCAAGCAAGCACCTCAGACAGGCGCCATCACCAGCAGCCGGTTGCATGCCTCTTCGCAGCGGCGGCAGGCGCGGGCGCAGAGTTGACAGTGCTCATGATACCCCGCATGACGCTCGCACTCGGCGGCGCAGGCGCGGCACGCGGCGGCACAGGCCGCCAACTGCGCGCGCAGCACGTTCCAATTCGGCTCCGTCTGGCGCGAGAGCAGCCGGCCGGTGACGTCACACACGTCATCACAGTCGAGGTTGAGCCGGATGCACCGGATCAGCATCGGTACATCCTGCTCGCCGAGACAGGCGTCGGCACAGGCCATACACATCTGCGCGCAATCGAAACAGGCCTCGATACACTCTGCTAACGCGGCGGGCTCCGCCTGTAACCGACGCGGATGTGTCAGGAGCATGTCGTGTGCGTGCGGCATGATCGGCGTCCTTTCTGGAGTCCCGTGGATGCGACGCTGCGGCCTCAAACGAATCGCGGCGGCGCCACGCTGAGCACACGTCGCACCGAAAGTGTCCCGCCCGTGCTCTGTCCGAAGACGGGCGCCTACGGGGTCGTATCGTCGCGGGAGATCGGAGCGAACGTCCGGCCATGGGGACCGCGACGGCGATTCAGTCCGCGGTACCACGGCTCCGGCGCACCGGTTTCCGTGACCAACTCCGGCGCCAGCCCGGCCAGGGCGGGGAAGGCCGCGATCGGCGCCTCCAGATCGGCGACCGGGCGGCGCAACGCCTCGGCCACCGGCGCCACGATTGACCGTTCCACCGGCGACAATCGCGCGTGGCGCAAGACATAGGCGGCGCCATGCAGCGAACTGGTGGTCGGCGTACCGCGCACCAGCTCCTGCAGCACGGCCTCCACGCCGGGCCGGCCGCGTGCCGCCAGCGTGCGGGCCGCCTCCATATGCACGCCGAAGCTTTCGTCGTGGAGCGCCGCCGCCAGGGCCGCGCGGGCATCAAGGTGATCGATGCTCGCCAGCCCTTCGATCACGTGCATCCGCACCCAGGGATCGGGATGGCTGAGTTCGTGCCGCAACTCCGGGATCGCATCCGTGCCACGAGTCTCCGAGAGGTGAGCCAGCCGGCGCGCCAGCGATGCGCTCGCCTCGCTCGACGGTTGACGCGCTGGTGGCACCGCGTTGCGTTCTTGCATCGCTTCACCTCCGAGCGGGGCTGCAGCCGTCGCCTCCCTCAGGGACGAGGGGTCAGTGCGGCGGGCCTGCACCTGAACGAGCCATTCATCGGCGGGGTCATGGATATCACCGGCATCAGTATACTCCCGGTGTGCAAGCCCGCCGGTCAGGAAGTGTGCGTCTCAGGATCTCTATAGAAAGGTCATGATGGCGTGCGCCGCCGGGTCAGGCAGTCCGCTTCCAAAGGTGGCGTGTTCTTCCTCACCAATCGACATGTGGTTGCAATGGTGGCGCCCACATTTGTCGCACAGTGTTGACAATCAAGGGTTGATCGGCTAATTTCCGGTTATCGCGCGTTGCCCATGTTGATGGTCAGGCTACGGAGCAGTTGCGCCTATCGGCTGTGCGGCGTCGCTTAACCCATTCTCGTTGACGATTTGGCGCGGGACAGTGCGCGAGGGGTGAGGATGGGACGTGGGTGATCGCGGGCGAACTGCACCCGCCAGTAGCGGAGGTTTCGGTGAACTGTACCGCTTGTGGTACATCGCTTCCGAAGGATTCCCGATTTTGTTCGTCCTGCGGAGCGAAGCAGGAACTCAACGTATTTTGTATGGAGTGTGGCGCAACCCTGCCAAACGATGCCCGCTTTTGTCTGTCTTGTGGCACTGCCGTCCGTCAGGCAACGAGCCGAGAAGCGAGTGGGGCTGCCTCGCCGGTTGTGGACCGCAGCAGTTTAAGCGGCAGCGGTGGGTCGTCGCCAACTAACCCAGATGACGCCATCATCCTCCGCCAACTTGAGCAACTCCTGCGCTTACCTCAATATCGCCCGTAGTTGTGGATGCAGCTTCTTGATTACTGTTCGTTGTCAACAAATCGGGAGGTAATGCTATGAACACTGTTGAATCCTTGAGTTCTGCCATGTTGGAGGCGTATCTGAAGGGTGAAGGTTGGAAGTATACTGTTGACTCTGATGGAGATTACAAAGTCGAATTCAGTCATAGTAACACGACTGATTGCGAGCTTACGATGTGGCTCATTTTAACTGGATCATCTAAGAGCATATATAAAGTAATGTTCTTGTCAGATAAGACATTTGACGAAGAAAATTGGGGTGGCAGCGTTCTTCTATGCAACAAATGGAATGTAGAGCGTCGTTGGCCAAAAGCACATTTCAGGACAGTAGAACGGCGCGGTCGTACAGTAGGCACTATAGTGCTGGAGGGGAATTGGGACTTCGGACCAGGTGTTCATCAAGAACTCTTGAATAGCTTGACGGACAATGTCTTCTATGGCGCAACATCATTTTGGGAATGGATGAAAGACCAACCATTAGGTGCTACTTGATATATCTTGGCAGGTATCGATCACAACCTCCCTGCCGGCCGACCGCGAGGCGATCGAGACCGCCGTCGGTCTCTATGACCCGGCGACCGTCCGCATGGCGATCGTCGACGACACCCTCCACCTCACCCACATCCGGCTCTCCGAGAACCTGATCAACGAAGCACGAACGCAGCCGAACCTGACCCTGGCTGAAGAAGCGAAGGCACTGACCTTCGACAAGGCCGGCGCCCTCGCTATTGGATGAGGCGCCGCGTTAGGCGCTCCAGGTCTCGATCACCAGATTTTGGAAGTGTTGGAAGTCGCGGACATTCTTTGTAACGAGCACGAGATCATTGACGGCGGCGATGCTGGCGATCTGACCGTCAACAAACGACGGTGTGCGCCTCGCGCGTGCCAGACGAGCACGTTCCGCCGCATGCCATAGTGCAGCATCCTCGTCGTATGGGAGCACAGGAGCCACCCCACGAATCACCTGGTCGATAAATCGCTCCAGTTCCCGTCGCCGTGCAGACGGCGGCATGCGATAGACGCCGAAGAGCAGTTCCTGCAGCACCGGCGCCGCCAGGGCGATCTCAGTGCGGTGAATGCGGATGCGCCGGGTAATCTCGCGGTTCGGCGCGGGCGCCGCTGCCTCAGGCGACTGATGTGGGTTAGTGAGATGAGTTGGCAGAGTGAATCCTCGGTCGGATGGTGGTTGTTGCGAGGCAACGACCATGACGACCGAGGACTTGCTCATTGTACTGTTCTGCGCGATCG
>JBFXAN010000199.1:0-11291 GCA_050184225.1 Dehalococcoidia bacterium
TCGAGCCGCGACACCATCCCCGGCAGGACTTCCTTCGTGTGTGCGGCCGCGGCGGCGTGCATTGCGCTGCGCTGATCGGCCGTTGGTGTCCGTCGTGGCTGGTCGGTCCCCGGCTTCGCCGTGGCGCTGGTCTGGGCGCCGCCGGCCTTCGATTGGCCGTTGCCGCCGCCGTCGCCTTCGACCAGTTGGCGTAGCTCACCCATCGCCGCCGTGATCGCCTTGCCCAGCGGCGAGCCAGCACTGATGCGCTGGACGGCGGCGCCGGTCTTCGTGGCCGCCGTCTTCGCCGGCTGGTTCAAGGCCGCCGTCTTCGCTTTGAGCGTGTCGAGGATGTCGGTGATCTCGCCGACTCGATTCACCATGGATCTACCTCCGTGTCGTTGCCGGCGGCATGCGTGTCCGCGCCGCGGCTTCGCGTGCCGCGATCAGTTCGCCCAACGCCACCGGATCGACGAGCCGGCCAAGCGGTGTGCGGACATAGGCGAGCTTGCCCGCGCGCATCCACTGACGGATCGCGGACTCGCTCACGCCGCTGACGCGGGCAGCTTCGCTCGGCGTTAAGGCGTCGTTCAGCGTCACCATCAGAAGTACCTCGTTGTTGGCTTGGCTATTCAAGCCAACTTCCGCGACTAGGATACAGGAATCGATACGCACCTGTCACGTATCGTATCAGAGTTTCTGATGTGGTACGGCTGAGGTTGTGGCTGGCCGGCAGTGGCGAAGCGATCGTCAGAAGAGATCGTGATGGGTAATCACAGCCACGGCGGACCGTTCTGAACGGTCAGGGCAGTCCATTGGCCCAATGTCACACCACGCACAGATCCGCGGGCTTGGGACGCGGATCGGCGGCACGTCGCCGGCGAGCATTGCAACAGCCTCTCGTAACCGTCCGCGAAAGGTTTCGTCGATTGAGTCGGATGGGATGTCCACCACCTGATGCCGATACCGAATCCGGCCAACGGCACGCAGACCGCGATAGGCGGGCCGGATGAAGGGGAACAACGCCAGATAGATCTGAACCTGAAGAATGTCGGATACCTTGGGCACTCCCGTCTTACATTCTTCAATCAGCGCCATCTCATCGTTCAGTGCGATGAGGTCCGGCCGACCAGCTACGACCGTGCCGCTGGCGCTGCGCGCATGGAACGCGTTCTGATCTTCCAAGCGCACCGCATACCCTTCGGCCAACCGCGCGGCAGCGGCAGATCGGAGCAACTCAGCATGGGTGGCGTTCCATGCACCGATGTCAAACGACTCGACCACCTTGTCGAACTTGGTGTAGTGCGCTTTGAACCAGAGCGCCCAGGTGCACGCCATTTCTCCAGCGAGATACCGCGAGAGCCAGGTCACCCAGATATACGGGGCAGGGCGCTTGGTGGTCATCATCCGTCTCCGTGTCTGCGCCGTCCCATCGAACAGACGGCCAATCGTGGTGGAGCGTAGCGGACAGACACGGCATCCTTGCGGCTGAGGACGGATTTTGTCCTGAGGGACGCCATGGCCGACGCCCAGGTGGTTGTGCTGGAGTTTGGGGAGGTCCTTGGTGATCTGCTCGATCAGCGCCACGTACGCACCGGCGATCTTGCCAGGCAGTTACAAGTCGATCCGTCGCTTGTGCAGAAGTGGCTACGCGGCGCGCGTGTACCCAAACCGAACGCCGGGTACGTTGAGCGCTTGGGGGAGGTCCTTCACCTTGCAAGGGTGGATCGTGAGCGGCTTTCGATTGCCCAGAAGTATTCCCTGCTCCTGCGCACGATGGAGAGCCTCGACCTGAGTGGACGCGATCTGGTCCTTCTCCTCACGCCCATCACACGCAATAGGGCTCTCGCTGGCGCTCAAACGACTCCGACGGCCCCAGCCACAACACGGATTCGTATGTATGTGCCGAGACCACGCTCCTCTCGGCGGAGCCGACCACAACCGCTGGATATCCTGATTGTCGGCTGGAGACGAGTCCGACGCCGCATATCCGTCCATGGTTCGGTGCTGTCTGGACGAGGCGCGTGGATGCTCTACGAGGATCTGATCGGGATTCAGGAGCAGTGGCGCGAGGTCGACAAACGGTAGTGTGGATTGGTCATGAAGGACACACGTGAGGGGCGAGGTGCTCCCACTTCGTGATCGACCGGCAGCGACGGCAGAGCATCGGCCCCCCACCGATCGCGGTGCGATCATCGTCGAAGGTGCCGCGTTTGACACTAGACGCTGCCCGCGCGATAGAAGACACAGCACATGCAGGAGGGATGAGGATGGCCGAGGCGACGAATAAGGCGACGATCGCCCGCGCGTTCGACGAGTGGGCGGCAGGCACCGGTGGCCCCTACGCCTTGCTGGCCGACGATGCCACCTGGACGATCGTCGGCACCAGCCCGATGTCGCGCCGCTACAACAGCCGGCAGGAGTTCCTGGATCAGGTAATCGACCCGTTCAACGCCCGGATGGCGTCACCGCTGGTCCCGACGGTGCGCGCCCTCTATGCCGATGACGATTGGGTGATCGCCTTGTTCGATGCCGCCGGCACCGCGCGGGATGGCCGGCCCTACACCAACACGTACTCGTGGTATCTGCGGCTGCGGGACGGGCGGATCGTCGAAGCGATCGCCTTCTTCGACACGATTGCGTTCACGGATTTCTGGCAGCGCATCACCCCGTAGCGCGCGGGCATCGGTGTCGCCTACGTCACGGTTGGCCCGACGACCACAACAAACTCCCGCGTCGGCCCCGCATAACCACAACCGGGGCACCGGCGCCGGCTGAACCCCTCGTCCAGGCTGGCGCCCGGCGCGAGCGGCTCGAATGCGGCCGCGTCCTGAACGACGCGACAACTCGGACATCTGCGCTGCTTCACCGGGGCACCGCCGGACGGCGCCGGTGGGGTTGGTTGCGTGCGGTTCATTGCTTCCCCTTCTTCGTGCTTGGCCGGCAGCGTCGGCAGACCAGCATCCCGCCGCCGAGGATGACGAGGTGGCTGGCCCACCGCCGACAGACGGGACAGCGGAGCCGCCACCCGAAGCGGCCGGGCCTTGTTTCGATCGGCGCGAGATCGAGGTGCATCGCTCGGCTTTTCATCGTGCTCCGCTCCAGTCCCGCATGATCTGCGCTTCCGCCTCCACCGGCACATCCGGCAGCAGCGCGGCGCCGGCGGCCTCCATGTGGCGGGTGAGCCACGCCGCCACGGCGGTCGCGTCGTCGGCGTCGCACTCCACGAGGATCTCGTCATGCACGACGTTGATAACCTGCGCGCGGGGGTAGGCAGCACGGTCCTCCCACAGCCACGCGAGCGCCTGCTTGAGGATGTCGGCGCCCGTCCCCTGGACCGGGCTGTTCAGCTTCTCCGTGAACATCGACACACCCCGCCGGAGCCGGCCGGCGAGCGTTCGCGTCGTCGTCGCGTCGTCCCCCTGTTGCCGGTGCCAGCGGCGCAGCCCCGGATAGGTGCGGAAGAACGCCCCACGGAACCGTTCCGCCTCGTCTCGGGAGAGGGTGACGCGGTAGTTCGTCGCGGCGTGCTCCTGGAGCGTCGCCGCACCCATGCCGTAGAGCAGACCGAAGTTCAGCGCCTTCGCGAGTTGCCGCTGCTCCTTCGTCACCTGCGCCGGGACGATGCCGAGCACCGCCGCCGCCGTCTGGACATGGACATCCTGACCTTGCTGATAGGCCGCGCGCAGCACCGCGTCGCCGGCGATCTGTGCCGCGATTCGCAACTCGATCTGTGAGTAGTCGGCCTTGACCAGCACACGGCCCGCACCAGGCTTGATACACGCCCGGTACGCCGGCGTCCCTGGGATCTGCTGGAGGTTCGGCGCCGAGCAGGACATCCGGCCTGCCTCACTGCCGATCTGGTGGAAGGAGGCATGAATCCGCCCATCGGTGTGGACATGCTTCGCCGCCCAATCAATCCCGTAGGTGGTCGCCCGCTTGTCCGCCTCGCGGTAGTCAAGCAGCAACCGGACGAACGGGTCTGCGTCCGCCAATGGCGTCAGCGTCTCGGACTTCGTCGTGGTGACGGTGTGCCCCCGACGCCGCAGCAACTTCGGCAGCCGATCGGCGGGGCTGGCCCACACCGGCGTCCGCTTCGACTGCTTGAGCGGCTGCCCTCGTTTGCCGTAGATCACCGGCTGAGGGACCACCTCGGGGTCGTCCGGCATCTCCGCGGCGAGGAGCGCCTGCATCTCCTGCTCCAGCCGCAGCCGATCGGCGAGCGCCGCGTCGGAGAGCGTGCGCCAGGCGTCCACGTCGAACGGCGTTCCGGCCTGTTCCATCCCGGCGACCGCCGGGATCGCGCCGAACTCGATCGCAGCTGTCCGCGACAGGTCGTCGTCGCTCAGTCGCGAGGCGAGCACCGCCGCCAGTGGCAGAAGGATCGCCGCGTCACGAACCGCGTAGGTGATCTGCGCCGGCGTGAGGCCGCCGCTCCAGTCCGAAAGTTGCTCGGCCTTGGAAACCTTCTCGTCGAGGTATCGCCCGGCAACAGCCGCCAGTCCGAAGTGACCCTTCGCGCGCCGCTCGTGCGTGCCGGTCGCCTCCAGTAAGCGGGCGGCTAGCTCCGTATCGAAGCACCGCGCCTGCACGGAGACGCCGGCGGATTCGAGGAAGCGGAGGTCGAAGGCGAGGTTGTGGCCGGCGATCTGCCGTTCCGCCGTGAAGACAGCCCGGAGCGGCCTGGGGTCCACGGCGAAGCAGTCGATCAGGAAGACGTGGTCGGCTAGGGCGATCTGGATCAGCCGCAGCCGGTCGGTGAGCGGGTCCAGGCCGGTCGTTTCGGTATCGACGCCCAGCAGCGACGGATTCGCCGCAAGCTCCGTCACAACCCCGGCGAGCTGCTCACCGGTGGTGACCAGGGTGTATGGCAGCAGCGATTGGGCACAAGAGACGGAATCACCGTCACCCACGTCACCACCGTCACCATCGACGATTTCAGGCGCTGGTGACGGTCCCTCGGATCGAGGGTCGGGGGGACCGTCACCATCACCGTCACCCGGTTTTGGGGCATTCTCAGATTCAAAATCAGCATCGGGTGACGCGGGTGACGCGGGTGACGGTCGTTCCGGACGCTGTGCCTGTTGCGCCGCCCCCACGCCCGGATCTGGTGACGGTCCTTCGTCTGGGTCACCGTCACCCGGCCCGCGAGGACCGTCACCACACCACCAGAGCGCGATCCGCCTGGTCCCGCCATGCCCCCGCGAGAGGAAGTCGATGCCAACCCCGACGCGCGGGAGCACCGGCGCCAGCCGCCGGAGCTGTGCGGAGAGCGCGGCGGGCTGCTTCGGCCACTCCTTTGCCCTCGTCAGCCGGGCTTGTTCCTTCTCGTCGTCGCTGTGGTGTACCGGCAGCAGCGTCAACAACTCGCGTGCGGTCCCGGTCCACTCGTTCACGTTGTTGACGAATCGTGCCAACACCTCCGCCAGCAGCGAGGTATCGGCGACCGCGGTCTCCGCGTCGCGTCGCTTCGCCGCGTACCTTTCCAGGAAGCCGGCGTCGCCCTCCACGAGCGGCTGCCAGATCGGGGTGAGCGCGGCGCCGAGCGCGGCATAGTCCGCCATGCGCGGGTTCTGGTCGTCCGGGATCTGCGTCTCCGACAGCCGGCGCAGCGCGACGGAGAGGGCATCGAGCAGCGCCCCGACCAGCCGCGGCCGGGCCGCCTCAAACTCCTGCCAGAACGCCGCTTCCTTCACCTTTCGCCGGAGCGGTGGCATCTCACACCGCACCGTGCGATCGGCCAGATCCGGTCGCGTGACGACCTCGGTGATCGCCGTGAGCAGCACCGGGCGCATGTGCTCAAACACAACTTCGTCATCATCCGAGTGCAGCCGCCGGGTCGAGAAGCCGCCGCCGGTGAGTACGGTGCTCAGCGCGTCGGAGCACCACTCCGGGATCGAGGAGAGGTTGTCCAGCGCGACGATCAGATTGTTGGCGCAGCGGATCGCAAGGTCGCGCTCAGAGTCGGGCAGGCGTCCGAGATCCGCTTTGACAGGGTCGACGAGGCGCCGAAGCACGCGCCCCGACGTGCTCTTGCCCGTTCCCTGGTTCCCGATCAGCGCGAGTAGGGTATACGGCCCCCGCAGGAGCGTTCCCACGAGCCACGTCAGGACGAAGGGCCGGTCATCGGGGTCGACGTGGACAAAGTCGAACAGCTCGGCGATGTCCGCGCCCGCCACCGGCGGTGCCGTCAGAATCGGTAGAGTGCGGCCCGATCGCCGGAATCGGGCGGACGGTTCCGCCTCGATCTGCCAGCCGCCCGGACCGACCCGGATCGTGGTCCATTGCTCGTCCCCAACGTCGAGGGTGACGTGGTCATCCCCCCAGGCGACGCGGGTCGCGATCGTGTATCGGGGTGCGGCGAACAACGCCTTGCCCGCCATCGTGTTTTCTGCGTCAGAGAGCGCCTGCCCGCCCGGCGTCTTCTCTGTCTTTAAGAAGCTGTAGCGGGCGAGCCAGCGCCGAAAGCGGCGGCTGCCGATCTTGAGGTGTTCCCGGTGCGGCTGGGGATCTTCCACGATCACCGTCGCCCACGGTTCATCGTCGGTGTCATGCCACAGACCGAGCGCGTCGTCACCGTCGTCGAGATCGTCGATCAGATCGACGAGGCGATCCGCCTGCGTCTCCTTCACCTCATCCTTGAGCAACTCGACGAGCGCCGGCAGGATGTGCAAGAGCGCGGCGGCGAGCGCCCTTTCGTCAGGCGCGGCGTCGTTCCCCGCCACCTGCGCCGCCGCTTTGGTACACCACGCCGCTCGTTCCTCTTCGTCGTTGAAGCGGGCCGTCTCGTAGAAGGCGACGGAGCCGTTGCCGACCATCACATCGGCGAGCACGGCTCCGGCGCGATTCCGGCGGGCGCCAGTCGCGAGGATATGCCACTGATCGCTGAGTTGGTGTTTAATCGTGGGTTTGTCGGACATCTCATACCTCAATAACGCGACGGCTGCGGCGGTGCTGTCGTCGCCAGAACGGGGCAGACGGCTCGCCGTAGCGCTGGATCAGTTCAGACGCCGCCTCGCGGGCGGTCCAGCCGTGGACTGCCATCAGGAAGCCGAGCGCGTCGCCGCTCGTTCGGCAGGACGAGCACCACCAGCGCCCCGGTTCCGGCCAGATCACGAGACAGGTGCCCGACCGCGATCCGTGCATTGGTTCGTGGCCGCAGACGAGCGTGCCATTGGCGCGGGCCGTGATCGTGTTGCCGGCGGCCTCGAACAAGTCGGCGAGCGGGACGTGCTGCCAGCGGGACGCCTTCGGCACGCCGCTCGTCGCGGCAATGACGAACGAACGCCGGGTCAGGCGCGCGAGTTGGGCTGCGGCGACGGCGCGGTCGTCGTTACTCAGGGCGGGGTCAGTCGCACGTGCCTGATAGGACGCGCGGAGAGCATCGAGGGTGCTCACTCGATCACCTCCAGCGTCGCGCCACACCAACAGCACGCGATCTCGCCGTCGAGCCGCACCAGGCGACGACCTTCGCAGTTCCAACACCGAGAGGGGATCTCCGGCAGCGGCGTGGGTGTGCGGATCAACACGAAGACCAGGGGGATGAGGAGGTGCGGTATCATCGTGCACACTCCCCGTCGTATCGGCCCTGCGCGAACAAGGTCCGAGCTTCTCGGATGTAGTTCCGTGGATACACATGGAGTTCGGCTGGTTCACCCCACTGACGACGGGCATAGGCAGCAGCGCGGCGCAGAGCTTCCGGCTTCGACGGTGTTCCGACGAGGAACGATTCGACGCGGAACCGCGCGGCCGTCTCCGGCGCGTCGTAGAACGCGGTGCAGTAGGTGTAATTGCGGCCGGTAACGTCTCGGTCAGTCATTCCAGGATCTCCGTAGGTGCTGAGACGACAGGGCGGCAGACGAGCCGACGCCGCCCTGCCTGGACTTCACGCGCAGTAGCTCGCCAAACAGGCGTGCCGCAATTCCCGGTGGCGTCGGCGCGCGGTGGCGTCGAGTGTTGGACCGCAGTGGGTCCAACCACCCGGATTCGTGACGCCTTCAAGGCGCCTCCAACCGCTTCGCGCGCCACAGGTCGAGCAACGGCGTTGGTCGAGATTTGGATCGTGGATCGTTTGGGATGATGTGGTATGCTTGGGCAAGAGATAGATCCTCCTGGTCCTGGGGTCGTCTCCGCCGGTGCCGCAAACACCGGCCTCGTCACTTCCAGCCGCTCCACTGGAGCGGCTTTCACTTTGTCCGCTCACTCCGCGATCTCCGTCGCGGCCGTACCGACAACGTTCGCGTTCTTCGGCGTCCAGGCGAGCACCGTCACCAACGCCTCGGTCATGCGCGCCGGGTCCGGCGCGTATGTGCGGATGACCGAGGCGTTGCGGGCGCGGCGGTGACTAGACGGATTTGACGACGGCATGTGCGGCGTCCTCCTTGCTCACTCGCGGTGTTTGCTCCGTCAGTCCGAGTGAGCAAGCGATCAGGTATGCGGCCTGCAACTTCACGGGTCGACGCTCGACCCGTGCAAGTTCCTGTAATCGCTCATACTCGTCTGTGCGAAGGGGGACGTAGATATTCATCTGAACCTCCGCGAAGTTGTGTTGTAAGAATCACAACACGATCTGCGGAGGTCGCGAAGAGACAAACAGGGACATTGCTGTCCCTGTTTTCTGTCCCTATTTCACGCCGTAAGCGATGGCTTAATTGGTAAGGGGAACTGCGAAGTCGCGCGGGAGCTTCCTCCCCGTTTTGTGGTCATTCTTGGCCATGTGCCGGTTTCGTGACTTCTTAAGGGCTTCCAGGTCAACCCCTCGGCGATGAGCGACATCCTCAATCGTCGCCTTCCGTCCCCGATCGCGGGTCACAGCTTCGCAGTCGTTTTGCCATGCCAGACACCAATCGCAGCCGACCGGCCTCGGCGCGGTGATCTCGGACGCAGCGCCGAGGCTCTCCTCCGCACGGCTGACCAGCGCGACGATCCACGGTTCGACCTCATCGACGTAGTCCAGGCGGACGGGGAGCCGGTCGTTGATGGACGGCATGGCGGCGATGCGACAGGCCATATACGGCCGGCTTGCGCCGAGAAACGTTTCGCCGGGGGAGAGTTCCTGTCCGTCCATCCACGCCGGCGGGGACTTTTCTTCGATCCGCGCATCGAGATACCAGAGCACCTCGTTCACACGCGGCGCCGGAAACCCGAAGCGCTCTGAGGCATTTTTCTTTGGGTCGTGCGTCTCCCACGCTATCACGGACCCGATAGCGTACGTCGAGTTCTCAGCGGAGATGGGTGGGAACAATGCCGCGAATTCGTCGTCGCCGTACCCGGCCGCGTCGATGAGGTGACGGAGCCAATGATCGAGTTGATCAATGGTCGTTGCCAGCGTGATCCGTCGCGTCGTCACTCCGCTGAGGCCGGTAGCGAACCGTACTCCGAGATCACGATCGTCGAAATCGGTTGATTGTCGGTCAGGTGTGTGGTCGGATATGCTGCTCATGCGATCGGCCCTCCTTCGGCCGGCTGCCGTCCGCCCGGCTGTTGGTCGCAGCGCGGGCGGCATCCTTTCTTCAGTATCCACGCTCGGCGTAGTTGTCGCTCATGCGTTCTGTCGTCATCATGCGACGACGGCGATACGTTCAATGAATACCCATTTGCTTTCATTAGGTGACGAGCTATCTCATGACGGGCCTCGACTTCGCCGTCGATCCACCGGAGCCGGCGCTGGCAGGCGAGGCGCTGGCGCGACGGACCGAGGCGGTGCTGCGCCGTGTCCACGACGACAACAACCTCGACCAGCTCGACTTCGAGACGGAGCTGGACGCCGCGATCCTCGGCGATGCCGCGTTCAAAGTGACGTGGGATGTCGAACAGGCGCGGGTGCGGGTGAGCGCGCCGGATGTCCAGGGCCTCTTCGCCTGGTGGCGGGGCGATGACCCGGCGCGGCTGTGGCGCGTCGCCAGCCGCTATCAGATCTCGACGGCAGAGGCACGGGTGCTGTTCGACGTGACGGCCGCGGGCAACGGTTCTGCCGGCACGGCGCACGAGCGTGGTGTCTCCGTGGTCGAAGAGTGGACCGACGAGGTCTTCACCTTGTGGGTGGACGGTCGCCCGCACGACCAACAGCCAAACCCTTACGGCTTCATCCCCTTCGTCCTCTATCCCAACCTGCGCGAGGCGAAGGCGTTCTGGGGCATCTCCGACATCGAGGCGATCACCGAACCGGCGCGGGAGCTGAACCGGGCGCTCTCCCAGCTTTCTTTGATTCTCGAAATGAGCGGCAACCCGATCGCCGTGCTGGAAAACGTCACCGAAACGGCCGGCATCGCCGTCGCCCCCGGCGCCGTCTGGGAGCTACCGCCGGCCGCGAAGGCGTACCTGCTCGACCTTTTGCAAGGCGGTGGCGTGCGCCTCCACGCCGACTACATCGACCTGATCTACCGGACGCTGCATGACCTGGGCGAGTCGCCGCGCACCGCCTTCGGCGAAAACCGGCTGGGCCTCTCCGGCGTCGCGCTGAACACGGAACTGGACCCGCTGCTGAAGAAGGTACAGCGCAAGCGCCTGATCCGCTCCGCCGCCTACCGCCGCCGCAACGAGTTGATCCTGCGCATCCTCGAACGCTTCACCGGCGAGACCTTCGCCCCATACCGGACCCGCATCGTCTGGGGACCGGTCCTCCCCCAGGACCGCAGCCGCCAGGTGGCGGACGAGCGCATCCTCGTCGCCGCCGGCATCCACTCCCGCCGCCGCGCCGCCGCCGCCCTCGGCGTCGAAGACCCGGAAAGCGAGTTCAGCCGCTGGCTGGAGGAAGAAGCATCCATGCAAGGAAATAGGCAAGCGGAGATGGGGATCAATGGTGCGGCCTCTGGTAACAGCCGGGTGTAGCGGGGCGGGACCCAAATGTGCTTGTTGTGAGGTCGCGAGGTAGGGACCGAGTAATTGTGAATGATGGTACGGACAGTCCGCCCGGCGAGCCACTTCTGTCAGTGCTCGCCGGGCGGACGAACTGCCGCCTATCGACCAGTTCGATCGAGATCAAAGCACTCCGAACAGAGAGGCTTCCCTCCTGTGCCAGAACGCCAGTTTTCGCGCTCGATATTGTTGCCGGTGTTGCATTCTGAGTTGTCGTGGTGAACAGATCTCAGAATGGAGTGCCAAGGAGTTTTGCGCACCTGCGCCTCCTTATGAAAGAACCGAAACTGCCCGTGCCGAACTCTGGTACCACTCCGAGCCGACACGGTAATACCAATCCCGCGTGAAGGTGGCGTAAACTGACCCTCCACAAGGCAGTAGGAGGGCACGCGATGGCTCGGGGTGGGCGGCCACTGCGGATCGACTGGTGGGACGAGGACACCGCGGACCACCTG
>JBFXAN010000200.1:0-11289 GCA_050184225.1 Dehalococcoidia bacterium
GCTCACAGCGCCCCCTTCCCTCGCAGGGAAGGGGGAGTTCTGGTCAACCATGGTGTACCAGTAGCTCGTTTGGTGACGCCGACGATCCTCGTTCAACCAGCGCTGGAGAGGACTCCCCCTTCCCTGCGAGGGAAGGGGGCGCTGTGAGCGCAGCGAACCGGGTTAGGTAAAGATCTCCGTACTCAGTAGACCTACGCCGCTTCCTTCCCGTAGGATGCGCGCGATACGAACCACCTGCCAAGGAGCATCGAACGTGGAAGAACTGCGCGCCCCGATGGTTGGCCGGATCATTGAAGTGCTCGTCGAAGCCGGCGCGCGGGTAGAGGAAGAGGATGAGGTCCTGGTCCTCGAATCAATGAAAATGCAGATCCCGATCGCCGCCCCCCGCGGCGGCACGATCTCCGACATCCGCGTCAAACCCGGCGACACCGTCCAGGAAGGCGACATCCTCCTCGTCTTCGGCTGACTCACCGTTCATGAACCGCAAAGACGCAGAGGACGCGAAGGAACGCAAAGAAGAAGATAGAAACTCTGCGCGACCTTCGCGTCCTCTGCGTCTTTGCGGTTCCGTTTCAGTCCGATATAGTCGCGAGCATAATGGAGGTGAGCCTGCTCACGAGACCTAGCCAATGAGCGTGACCGTTCAAGAAGTGCTTGATTCGTTTGACGCCTTGTCGGATAGCGAACAATATGAAGTGACGATCGAAGTTCTTCGACGATCCGCACGAACCGCACCCGCCGAGCTACCTGAACAGACGCTGTTGGCACTAGCCGACGACCTATTCCGCGAGTTGGACGAGCAAGAAACAGAAAATGCCCGATCCACGCCGCGGTGAGGAGTGGTTGGTAGACCTTGGCAACCATGCCAAGGTGCGCCCGTGTCTCGTGCTCAGTGTGCCGGTTGGCCCGCAGGATCGAGTTCTGGTCACCCTGGTGGCCCATACGACGAGCACGCGCGGCTCTCAGTTCGAAGTGTCGATTCCGGCGTCCTTCCTGCGAACTGGCGCGTTCGACGCCCAGAATCTGGTCACCATCCCAACCGCAACACTGATCCGCAGACTTGGCACCCTGCCTCCCGATCAACTTGCGTTGGTCGAGGATGCCGTCCGTCGGTGGCTCGGCCTGTGACGACTATAGAAGAGTTGAACCACAGAGACGCAGAGGATTCATATTCTTCTCCGCGCCCTCTGCGTCTCTGTGGTTGAAATCCGGTCGCTCAGCCCGTCGCCACCGGGGTGCGCTCGGCGCCGGCGCGGCCGCGGGCGGCCATCGGGATGTAGTCGCGGCGGTTCGGGCCGATGAAGACCTGCCGCGGGCGGGCGATCTTCTGTTCCGGGTCCTCCACCATCTCCAGCCACTGCGCCACCCAGCCCGCCGTCCGCGCGATCGCGAACAGGACGGTGAAGACATCGACCGGCACCTGCATCGCCTCGTAGATCAGGCCGGAGTAGAAATCGACGTTCGGATAGAGGCGGCGCTTGATGAAGTAGTCATCCTCCAGCGCGATCCGCTCCAGCTCCAGCGCGATCTCCAGCAGCGGATTGACGCCGGTGACCTCGAAGACTTCGTCCGCCGCCTGCTTGATGAAGCGCGCGCGGGGGTCGTAGTTCTTGTAGACGCGGTGGCCGAAGCCCATCAGCTTGCGCTCGCCCGTCTTCACCCCCTTGATGAAGTCGGTGACGCGGTGGACCGAGCCGATCTCGCGCAGCATCCGCAGCACCGCCTCGTTGGCGCCGCCGTGGAGCGGTCCATAGAGCGCGGCGATACCGGCGGAGACGGCGCTGTACGGATCGACCTCGGTCGACCCGACCGCCCGGACCGCGTTCGTGCTGGCGTTCTGCTCGTGGTCCGCGTGCAGGATGAAGAGGATGTCGAGCGCCCGTTCCAGCACCGGGTTGGGCGTGTACTTCGGCTCGGTCATCTTGTACATCATGCTGAGGAAGTTGCCGGTGTAGGTCAGGTCGTTGTCGGGGTAGACATACGGCAGGCCGAGGCTGTGCCGGTAGGCGAACGCCGCCAGCGTCGGCATCTTCGCGATCAAGCGATGCGTCTGGATCTCGCGCGAGCGCGGGTCGTGGATCAGCTTCGCGTCCGGATAGAACGTGGAGAGGGCGCCGACCGTCCCCAGCAACATCCCCATCGGATGGGCGTCGTGCCGGTAGCCCTCCATGAACTTCTTGATGTTCTCGTGGACGAATGTGTGATGCGTGATCTGGTAGATCCAGTCGTCGTACTGCTGCTCCGAGGGCAACTCGCCGTAGATCAGCAGATAGGCGACCTCGAGGAAGTTGCTGCTCTCGGCAAGCTGCTCGATCGGATAGCCCCGATACTCAAGGATGCCCTTGTCGCCGTCGATGAACGTGATCGCGCTGCGACAGGACGCGGTGTTCATGAAGGCGGGATCGTAGGACATCAAGCCGAAATCCTCGTCCGATACCTTGATCTGGCGCAGGTCGGTGGCGTGGATCGTGCCATCCGTGACGGGAACCTCGTATGACCTGCCGGTGCGGTTATCCGTGATCGTCAACGTGTCCGCCATCGCTTCGTCTCTCACTCCTCTCACTGCATCACTTTCAGGCGTGACCCGCCGAGACTCGTTCTCGCCGCTGGTCGCGCCTGATCACTTCCGACCGAATCGCGACCCGTGCATACGTCGCGCCTATACCTGTCATCGATGGTAGTTGTCGCACGTTCGTCGGCCCGGCGCAACGTTCGCCTGTGGTATCCCGATCGCACCGTACACCGCCCGACCTGAGAGACAGCCGGCTCGCCGCCCGAAACCGAACGTAATACGCTGGCAAGGCGTCGACACCTGCGGTACCCTGGGGAAACGCGGCTGGTTGGTTCCTAGCCGCGTATTTTGCTCTATGTTGCAGTCTGCCGCTCCCGCCGCCATCCTTCGCCGCATCGCCCTCGTGCCGCTGATTCTGATCGTGGTGATCCTGACCGCTCGGTCGGCGCCGCCGGTATTCGCGCAGGCAGCGATCGACCAGCTCGCGGCGGCCCGCCGGCTGGAGTTCAACGGCGAATGGGCATCCGCCGAACCACAGTTCCAGGCGGCGATCCAGTCCGGCGGTGAGTCAGGTCAGACCGCCCGGCTCGAACTGGCCCGGCTCTACGAACGCTGGGGGCGTTACACCCAGGCATTGGACACCCTCCGGCCGCTGACCGACGGCGGCTGCTCGCTGCCGGCGGCGTTGTGTGCCCGCGCTTCGTTGCAGCAGGGTTCCGTCTTGCAGGCGATGGGCCAGGCCGATCAGTCGGTCGCGGCCTACCGGCGATACAGCGAGGCCGGTGGCGCCGCCGCTGCCTATGCACGGCTGGAGTCGGGCAAGATCCAGATCTTCGACGGCGACGCCGCCGGTGGACTCGCCACCCTGGCGCCCCTGCTCGGCGGTCAGGGGCCGGACAACGCCCGCCGAGTCGCCCTCCGCACCGCCGCACCCGTCGCCGAAGATCTCAGCGGCGACGGAACCGCGCAGGCACTCTCCTATTACCGTGCCCACGCCGCGCTGGCGACGTCTGCCGCCGAGCGGGTGCCGTCGTTGTCGAAGGCTGGTGACCTCGCGCGGGCGCTGGGCGATGGCGCGGCAGCCGCACAGGCATACGCGGAGATCGTCACCCGCTATCCCAGCTTCGGCGAGGCGACGGCCGCGCTGGACGCACTCGCAGCACTGGGCCGGCCCGCCGCCACGCTCGACGCGGCGCGCGTCCACTACCACCGCCGCAACGACGAGACGGCCCGCCAACTGTTCAACGGGATCCTCAGCAGCGACGCTCCCGCCTCGCAGCAGGCGGTGGCCCTCTTCTATCTCGGCGCGCTCGCCGAGCGGCGGGATGAGCCAAATCTTGCCATTGAGAACTACACCGAGTCCTACAATGCCGATCCCGCCGGCGCGCTCGCCGACGATGCGCTGTGGTGGCGTGCCGTTCTCAACGAAGATCTCGACAACGCCGACGCAGCCCAGCGAGACTACGCGCTGATCGTCGAACGGAATACCAGCTTCTCCCGCGCCGCCGAGGCCGCGTTCCGCAACGGCTTCATCGCCTACGAGGCCGGCAGGCTGGACGACGCCCGCACCCGCTGGTCCGCAGCAATGCAGGCGCGTCGAAACGATGTTGCATCGACCGCCGCCTTCTGGGCGGGCAAGGTCGCCACCGAGCTAGGTGACACGGCGGCGGCAACCGCGGCCTACACCGAGGCCGTGCGCCGGGATCCGAACGGCTACTACGGCCTGCGCGCCGCCGCCGTGCTGGCCGGCATGCCGCTGGCCCCACGCGGCGGACCCTTTACCTTCAGCGTGGCGTCGCACGACTGGGCGGCGGCGGAGCAGTGGCTGACCGGCTGGGCGGGCGCCGAAGATCCGGCGGCGTGGTCCACCGTCGAGGCGTCCGAGAACTGGCGGGCGACCTGGGAGCTGGCACAGGCGGGCTGGGACCGGACGGCGATGGAGGCGTTCGAGCAGATCCTCTCCCGGCATGCGGACCGGCCGTGGATCCAGTACCGGGCCGGACGCGCGCTGCTCGACGCCTTCCCGCATGCGGCGTTCGGCGCCGGTTTCAATATCGTCAACGGTGCGACATCCACCGGCGCCGTTCCTGTCGCCATCCAGCGCATGCGCTATCCCGCGCCGTGGCCGGATCTCGTCCAGCGATATGCCGACCAGCGCGGCGTCGACCCACTGCTCATGTACGCGATGATGCGTCAGGAAAGCGCCTTCGACCCGCTCGCCGGTTCGTCCGCCGGGGCCTTCGGCCTGACCCAGTTTATCGCCCCCACGGCAACCGACGTCGCGCGGGCGCTCGGACGCGATGTCTCATTCGAAGACCTGCGCCGGCCGGTGCTCGCGATCGAATTCGGCGCGTACTATCTCGCCGCCCAGATCCGTGAGTACGGCGGCAGCATCTACGAAGGGCTTGCCGCCTACAACGGCGGCGGAACCAACGCCGCCCGATGGCGCCGCGAAGCGGGAGGCGGCAGCGACGTCGATCGTTTCCAGGAGGCGATCGACTTCAGCGAGACCGAGAGCTACATCCGCCTCGTCCTCCAGAACTACGCCTGGTACCGCTACCTCTACGGCGCCGCCGAGCAGCCGAGCATCGTCCGCTAATGTGAAGGGTCTCTTGCTGCCATTACCTATTGTAATCCATCTATTTGACGACACTTCTTATTGCCAGACGCAGGCGACCAGTGGCATTTGACCTGCCTTCATTCGAATTCGTATACACAATGCATCGGATTGACTTGAGATCAAATGGAACATCATCCATAGTTTGCGTCATCAATATGACATCCTTGCCGAGCGCATGCGCAATACCAAGTTCATAGAAGACATTAGCATTCTTTCCGGTCAAATCTGCAACGATTAGTCTGGCCTTATTTATACTGATCCAGATGTCGCGTGTAATCACTTCAGGACCATGAATTTCGTCAGCTCGAAGACATGTCAAATTTTCAGAAATTACTGACTCTTGAATCGTGCTAGTGTAAACGAGGTCAAATGATGAAGAGAATGGCATAATTACAAAGCATAAACTCTCATCTGTTTGAAATTCTCCGCCGCCGAAGATCTTGCCAATTTGTAGACGAGCTGGACTTTCTTGGATGGAATCGCTATCTGCTGGTGTTTGCCTGGTCGACTCATTAGAACTTGGTTTGAATTTCTGTCTCCTACCATATTGGTTTGCATTGCGGAAAATATCAACACTTTGCCGCGGATTGAAGAACGAGTCGAATACCAGCGATATGTCTGTCGCTTTGTTGAGAAGATCGGTTAGATCATTTGAGATAGTTCTTATTGTGCCATGATCATCGGCTTCTAGAGCAAGTCCTAATGCAGCCACGAAACGTTCTACATCCTGGGAATTTTTCGACTCTTTGGAAGTAGATAGATATTGCTCAGCGCGTTCCAGTACAGATGTTGCGCGTTCTATCGCTTCAATTGACTCGATAAATTGCTCGTCTTCTGCCTTGAAGGCAATTGCCTTCTTCAATAGTTCTTCGACTGCTTCCTTGGTCAATATATTCTTCGCATCTGAAATTTCCTTCGTCACAGAGCGATCGGAGCCAATGTCTCGAGCTTGAATGGCTATGTCCATTTGCTCGGTAACTGTCACAAGTATAGACAATTCCGGTTTCTTGCCGGCCTCGGTAGTCAATTGATCAAAGATTAAGGTTCCAAGACTTAGGTTTCGCAGTGCCGCAGGACTCTCACCGGCGACGAGTTCCAATTCAACGGATCGCTGGTCGTGCACCACTGTTGAGAATCGCTTTTCACGAGATGCCGGCAGGGGTGTGCCGCGCAGTACGACAGGTGTCGCAACGTCATGCTGAGTCTTGATCTGTAGAGTAATCGGGAGCGATCTGAACGTACTCATCTGACCTACTCTAGAACCTCCGCTGTGTAGAACAGATTTTCTGCCTGGTACCTCTAGAGTACGAAAACACTCGACATCTGAAAAGTGTGACTATGACAAGAACACCGAGTGATGGACTTGTGGAGCAGTCCCCGATCGGCGCCGCACACTTTCACTCGTACCTCACACTGACTGATCAGATCGTCATAGCGAACGAGCCGAACAGCCTCCGCTGACCCTGGATACGGTCAAGCGAGATCGCAATATTCACTGCCCCGTCACATTCGCGTCACATGGCTCCGTTATGGTGCATGAAGGGTCGCTAGGGTTCCGCTTGGCTCGATGAGTGCAAGGTCTGGTCCGAGAGCGGCCGCCCGTCAGACGGCGGGTACACGGCGGGACAAAAGCCCGGGAGATTCGATCTCTCCGGGCTTTTTCTGTTCGCAACCCGCGGAGGAGGGAGCCAATCATGACCGCACAGAGAATCTGTCTCGCCTTGATGATGGTGGCCATCGCCGCGCTTGCCCTCGCCTGCGGCGACGACAAGGAAACCGAGAGCCAGGCGAGTGCCACGCCGATCAAGCTCGGCTTCAGCGCTTGGCCGGGCTGGTTTCCGTGGCAGGTGGCCGAAGAGGCCGGCATTTTTAAGCAGGTGGGCGTGCCCGTCGAGTTGGTCTGGTTTGAAGGCTATACCGACTCGATCAACGCGCTGACGGCGGGCCGGCTCGACGCGAACAGCCAGACGCTCAACGACACGTTGTCGGCGGTGGCGGCGGGCGCCGAGCAGCGGGTCGTCCTCGTCAACGACAACTCGACCGGCAACGACCAGGTGATCGCCGACCAAAGCATCAAAACGCCCGCCGATCTTCGCGGTAAGAAGGTCGGCGTCGAGCCGGGCGTGGTCGATCACTTCCTTCTCGCTCTGGGGTTGCGGAAGGCGGGGCTGACCCTGAAGGATGTCGAAATCGTCAACCTCGAGACCGGCGCCGCCGCCGCCGCGTTTGCCGCTGGGCAACTCGACGCTGTTGCTGTCTTCGCACCCTTCACTACTCAAGCGCTAAAGCGTTCCGGCGCGCACACGCTCTTCACGTCGAAGGACTTCCCCGGCTCGATCCCGGACCACCTCGTCGTATCGGCGTCGCTCGCGAAGGACCGGCCGGCGGATCTGCAGAAACTGGTGAACGCCTGGTTCCTCACACTCGACTACATCAAGTCGAATCCCGATAAGGCACGCGCGATCCTGGCGAAGCGCGCCGGCGTCTCCGAATCCGAATACGCGGAGTACGACGCGGGCACAACGATCTTCACGGCACAGCAGAACCTGGACGCCTTCGCCCCAGGCAACGACATCACGCACCTGGATTTCGCCGCGAAGGAGATCGGTCAGTTTCTGCTCGACAACGGGTTCGTCGAGAAGCAGATCGACACGGCAAACCTGTTCGAGCCACGTTTCGTCCGCGAATACTCCACCTCCAAACCGTGATCAGAGGGATAGCGTCATGACAACCACGACCAAGGAATCAGACGTCAGCGTTCTCCCGACCCCCGCCGCCACCGTCGCACTCGACCGCGCCGAACGATCCCGACCCGCTTCACGCCGTCGCAGACAACCACGGTTCTGGCGCGTCCGCGAGGAGATCCCGCGGTGGCTCGAAGTCACGCTGATCGTCGCGTCGCTCCTGGCGCCGCTGGCGATCTGGTCGCTGCTCGCCTACACAAACTCCGTCAACCCGATCTTTCTGCCCAGCCCCTCGGCGGTCGGTGGCGCGGCCTCCGACATGCTCCGCAGCGGCGACCTCCTCCGCGATACCTCGGCCAGCACGACGCGCGTCTTCCTTGGGTTCGGTATCGCCGTCGCGATCTCGGTGCCGCTGGGGCTGGCGATGGGCACCTTTCGCAGCATCCAGTCCCTGTTCGAGCCCGCGATCGGCTTGATCCGGTATGCGCCGGCGACCGCCTTCGTGCCGCTGCTCCTGATCTGGCTCGGACTGGGCGAGCCGCCGAAGATCGCGCTGGTTGTGATCGGCACGGTCTTCTTCAACACACTGATGACGGCGAACGTCGTCTGGCAGGTGCCCTCCGAGTTGATCAAGGTATCTCGCACTCTGGGAGCGGGCAGCGGCAGCGTCTTTCGCAAGGTGATCTTTCCCTATGCGGTACCGGGCATCTTCGACGCGATGCGGGTCAACCTTGCCGCCGCCTGGAACCTGATCGTCGTGGCCGAACTGATCGCCGCCGACAGCGGCCTCGGCTTCCGGATCGTGCGCGCGCAGAAGTTCCTGCACATCGACCAGATCTTCGTCGCCCTCGTCGTGATCGGCCTGCTCGGCGTCATCAGCGATCTGATCCTGCGTACGCTGCGCAACCGTCTCGCCCCCTGGTCGCAGGAGTAGGCGGAACGATGACGGCACGCCTCGACATTCGCTCACTTTCCAAGTCATTCAACGGTCGTGTTGGGGCCACCCTCGCGCTGGACAACGTCTCGCTCCATGTTGAGCCGGGAGAGTTTGTCTGCATGGTCGGCGCATCCGGCTGTGGCAAATCGACCTTGCTCGGCATGATCGCCGGGCTGATCGAGCCAACATCAGGCGAGATCCTGCTCGACGCCGCGCCGGTCGAAGGACCGGGACCGGACCGCGGGCTAGTCTTCCAGAACTATTCCCTCTGCCCCTGGCGCACCGTCTCCCAGAACATCGCCTTCGGACTGGAACTCGCCGGGCTGAGCCGCGGCGAGATTGAGCGCCGCGTCGGCCACTACCTCGACGTGATGCAACTAGCGAAGTGGGCTGACGCGCGGCCGAGCCAGCTCTCCGGCGGCATGCGGCAACGCGTTGCGATCGCCCGGTCGCTGGCGACCGAGCCGGAGGTGCTTCTGCTCGACGAACCCTTCGGCGCGCTGGACGCCAACACCCGAACGCGGATGCAAGACTTTCTCCGGTCGATCTGGCGGCAGACCGGCACGACGGTGCTCATGGTCACGCACGATGTCGAGGAGGCGATCGTCCTCGCCCAGCGGATCTACGTCCTCTCGTCGCATCCCGGCCGGGTCAAGCACGAGCTTGTGGTGCCATTCGGCCCGGAGCGCGACCCTGGTATTCGACGAGATGCGCGCTTTCTCGATCTACGCGATGACATCCAGGGCATGTTGCTCGTCGAAGTGACCGACGACTGACCCACCCCGACCCAGAAAGGAACAATCGTTGTCTGATACGCACCAGTACCGCGGCGAAGTCCCGCTCCACGACCATTACGGCCCGGAGGCGCGCTACGCCGTCGAGGCCGAGGCCCTGCTCCCCACGTCGCGGCACGCCGCCGAGATCGCGCGTGGCCTCGAGCTGGGACTGCCGGGCGCCGACTCGATCGTCGATCGGACGATCCCAACGTTCAGCCGCGGCGAGCTTCCCCACTTCGCCGGTATCAACACCTTTCTCAAAGCACCCTATCTGGAAGATGTCCGCGCCTGCGGTGACTACAACGTCGCCGTGCTCGGCGCTCCCTTCGACGGCGGCACGACGTACCGCTCCGGCACCCGGTTCGGCCCCCAGGGCATCCGCAAGATCTCCACGCTCTACGGTCCCTATAGCTTCGAGCTCGGCGTCGACCTGCGCGAGTCGATCACGATCTGCGACCTCGGCGACATCTTCACGATCCCCGGCAACATCGAGAAGACCTTCGATCAGATCTCGAAGGCCGTCTCCCATGTCTATCAGAGCGGCGCCTTCCCGATCGTCCTCGGCGGCGACCACTCGATCGGCTATCCCACCGTCCGCGGCGTCGCCCAGGAGATGCACGGCGGAAAGTTGGGCATCATCCACTTCGACCGCCACGTCGATACCCAGGAGACGGACCTCGACGAGCGGATGCACACGACGCCCTGGTTCCACGCCACCGACATCCCCAACGTGCCGCCGAAGAATCTCGTCCAGATCGGCATCGGTGGCTGGCAGGCGCCGCGCCCCGGTGTGAAGGTGGGGCGCGAGCGCGGCACGACGATCATGACCGTCACCGACTGCGTCGAGATGGGGATCGAGAAGGCGGCGGAACGGGCGCTGGAGGTGGCCTGGGACGGCGTTGACGCCGTCTGGCTGAGCTTCGATGTCGACTGCCTCGACGCCGCCTTTGTCCCCGGCACGGGCTGGCCGGAGCCGGGCGGCTTCCTCCCGCGCGAAGTCCTGAAGTTCATCCAGCTCGTCGCGGAAAAACCGCTGGCCGGCATGGAGGTCGTCGAGTGCTCGCCACCCTACGATAACGCCGAGATCACATCCCTGATCGCCACCAGGATCATCTGCGACACGCTCGGCTGCCTTGTCCGTGCGGGGCACCTGCCCGCTCGAAGGCGAACGGAAGCGTAGACCACCAAGGCACCAAAGTGCCAAGTCGAGATGGAACCTTGGTGCCTTGGTGGTTCACATTCACCCAGCTTACGCCGTCACGAATGCAGGTGTCGCCTCGACGATGCGCACCTTGATCTTCTCTCGGTCCATCATCTCCGGGATCTTCGGGCCGATCTCGGTCTTCCAGAAGTCGCTTTGGTAGACCTCTTTATACAGACGGTCCCGCTCCTCCTCACTGTCGAAACGCCGGATCCAGACGTAGAGGTCGTCCTCCTCCTGGCCGGTGAAGCTTCCATCAATGGTCATCCCTTTCTCTCTCTGGAACGGGATAATCACCTCCTCCATGAACCGCACCCAGTTCTCCCGCTGGCCGGGAAATGTCCGGTACTCCCGAAGCTCGTAAAACGCCATGATGCCTCCAGAACATGAGCACAAGATACGGCTGCACGGTAACGGCTCGGAGATCGGAGCGCAAACGGGGCGGACCCCTCCCCCGGCCCCTCCCCCGCTGACGCGCGGAGAGGGGTGCCTCGCTGGGTCTGGGGTGCCAAGGCAAACCGACTACACGCCAGATCGTCGCGAAGGCGAAGCTGACACC
>JBFXAN010000201.1:0-11236 GCA_050184225.1 Dehalococcoidia bacterium
TGGGTAGGGGGAGTTCTGTCGAGCGATGGTTGTGGTGGGTTGGGAAGGGCGTGGCCAAACGAGATACTGGCAGACCGCGTTAAACCATGACTCCCCCTTCCCTGCGAGGGAAGGGGGCCGGGGGGTTAGGTAAGCAATGGCCATCACACGCGACATCCGTACTGCGATCAGGATGACGGCCGCACTCGTCATCATCACCGGCCTGCTCTATCCGCTGGTCGTCACCAGTGCGGCGCAGGTGCTTTTCAAGGATCGGGCCGGCGGCAGCTTGATCGAGCGTGACGGGGCCGTCGTCGGTTCAACGTACATCGGCCAGGTCTTCACGCAGGACCAGTATTTCAGCGGGCGCATTTCGGCGGCCGGAGTAACGGAGGACAACCCAAACGGATACGATGCGCTCGTCTCCGGCGCTTCCAACCTCGGTCCTACCAACCAGGTGCTGATCGACCGTGTTCAGGCGTCGATCGAGGCGATCGCCGCGCGCGAGGGTGTCGAACCGAGCCGGATCCCCGCCGATGCGGTCTACGCCTCCGGCAGCGGGCTCGACCCGGACATTTCGCCGGAGTACGCGGAGATCCAGGTCGCGCGGGTGGCGCGTGTCCGCGGCATCAGCGAGGAGTTGGTGCGCGCGCTCGTGCGCGAGCATACATCCGGACGCCAATTCGGTGTCCTCGGCGAGCCGCGGGTGAACGTGCTCAAGCTCAACCTCGCGTTGGACGGACGGTAGTGGATGGTGAGCGCGTCGATGCAGGCCGGCCGGACCCGGATGTCCTCCTCGCCAAGCTGAAGCGGGAGGAGACGCCGGTACGTGGCTGGCTGCGCATCTATCTGGGCATGGCGCCCGGCGTGGGGAAGACCTATGCCATGCTGCATGAGGGCGAGCGGCGCATGAAACGCCGGTCGGCGGATGTGGTCGTCGGCTACGTCGAAACGTACGGCCGGCCGCTCACCATGCAGGCCGTGGATGGGCTCGAGGTGATTCCGCGCCGCACGATGCGCTATCGCGGCGTGAGCGTCGAGGAGATGGATGCGGATGCGATCATCGCGCGACATCCTGATGTCGTCCTCGTCGACGAGCTTGCCCACACCAACACACCCGGCGCTGAGCGGGCGAAGCGCTGGCAGGATGTAGAAGCGATCCGCGATTGCGGCATCAATGTGATCTCGACGATGAACATCCAGCACCTGGAGAGCCTCAACGATCTCGTCGAGAACATCACCGGCGTGCGCGTCCGCGAAACGGTTCCCGACCGGATCGTCGACGAGGCGCAGGAGATCGAACTGGTCGACATGTCGCCGGAGGCGCTGCGCTCGCGGATGCGCCACGGCAACGTCTATCCGCCGGTCCAGGCGGCGTTCGCCCTGGAGCATTTCTTCAAGGTGGAGAACCTGGCCGCGCTGCGCCGGCTCGCGCTGCACCGCACCGCCCAGGAGGTGGAGCATCAGGTCGAGCAATACATGCGTGACTTCGGCCGGGAGGGACTCGACACATCGGAACGCGTGCTCGTCGCCGTGACGCACCGGCCACTGGCGAAGACGCTGCTCCGGCGGGGATGGCGGATCGCCAGCGGCCTGCACGCCGAGATCCTTGCCGCACACGTCGATACCGGCGAACACCTCGACGCCGGCGAGCGCGCCGATCTCGACGCAAACCTGCGGCTCGCCGAAGACCTCGGCGCGGCTGTGGTTCGCCTTCAGGAGCGTGACATCGCATCGGCGATCGCCGCCTATGTCCGCGCTGAGCATGTTACCCAGGTGATCGTCGGCCACTCCGCCCGCCCCCGCTGGCAGACGCTGCTCCGCGGTTCGGTGATCGAGCGCCTGCTGCGCCTCCTGCCGGACGTGGATGTCCATGTCATCTCCGAACGCCAACGTTGATCTGTGGTATAGTGAAGCGGTTCGTGGCCGTGCTCTCGTGCCCCTTCTGCTGCCGTCCTCAGGCATGGCATCCAGCAGGTCGATTGTCGAAGCGGTTCCGGCAACGTGACGGTCATCCACGGCCGGGCCGCCGTCGGCCTTGCGCCTCCGCTCCGGCCGTCGCGAACAACGCAATGCTGCTCGAAGCGGCGAGCATCCATACAATTTCGGCTGACGAAGGCCGGCCGGCCGGCAGCCGAATGGAGAGGTGGACGTACATGCCATATGTCACGGCCCGCGAGGGCGAAAATGGAGAGGCGCTGGTCAGCCGGTTCACCAAGCTGGTACAGCGCGACGGTGTCTTGCGCGAGTTCAAGCGCCGCCGTCACTTCGTCTCCAAGTCCCAGATGCGCCGGATCGCGCTGCAAAAGGCAGCCCGCAAGCGCGCCCGCCGCGCGGCCCGCCGTCCTATCCGCCGTGACTGAGCGATCCGCCTCGCACGGAGAACACCGCATGGAGCACCTTGTGGCGAGGTGCTCTGTTGCGATCTCCGACCCGTAGCCGAACTCACTACGCGGCGGACCCTTCCGCTTCACCCTCCTGGGCGCTACTCTGCGCGGGAATCGTTCCCTGTCGTGTGTGGAACGCCCGGCCGTGCCGCAACGCGCGACCGGAATCACGACGGGCAACCATACCCCATGGATGCTCGCTACCGGGTGTATCGGAGAGGAAGACATTGGTGAGTCAACAGACAGCAGACCAGATCATGTTCCTGCGCAATCTGCGGGCGGTGCGGGAGTATACTTCGGAGCCGGTTCCTGAGGATGCGCTGCGCGATATCCTCGAAGTTGGGCGCTGGTCAGGGAGCGCCAGCAATCGACAGCCGGTCGAGCTTGTGGTCGTCCGCGACCCGGCGATCATGCAGACGATCGCCGAACACGGCGTTCGGGCGGCCGCCGGCGCCCCGCTGGCGCTGCTCGTCGTGACACCGGGCGATCCGGAGCGCCGGGATCTGGAGTTGTTCGACAACGGACGGTTGGTCGAGCGGTTGTTACTCGCGGCCAAGGCGCATGGCCTCGGCTCGAATATCAGCACGTTGAAGGGGGACGGTCCCGACCTCGTCAAGCAGAAGCTTGGCATTCCCGCCGAGCGTGGGGTGTGGACCGTGGTCACGATCGGTAACATCGACCAGGAGGCGCGCAAAGCCCGCGCGCAAAGCCCTACTGCCGGCCGCAAGTCACGCGATGACTTCGTTCACTGGGACCAATATTAGGAACCACGGACTGATCCTACGAGTGGCCCGTCGAACGTCCGCCTGACGGTTTCGATTGCCTCAGACGGACGTTCGACGGGCCATGTGCGGGCGCTATCGTCAGACAGTTGAGCGGCGGCCCGCGAGCATCCGGTATCCGCCCAGGAGAATGAGGGCGCCGACGACCGCGATGATGATGCCGCCGATATCGAAGTCGCCGTAGCTGTCGTTGCCGGTCAGCAGGTTCCAGATGAACCCGCCGATCAGGGCGCCGGCGATGCCGATCACGATCGTGAGGATGATCCCGCCCGGATCGTCGCCCGGCATGATTGCCTTGGCAATCGCGCCCGCGACGAGACCGAGGAGGATCCATATGATGATTGCCATCGTGCCGCTCCTTTGCTCCACGTGGGCGGGACTGGCGCCGCCTCTTTTGCAGTCACAGCATCAGCGTGCAACGTGCTCAAGGCGATGATGCTCTCGGAGTAGACGTGCCGTCAACGGGTGTTATGTTTCTCGCTCGAACTTACCGATCGAGCACCTGACACGGCTGACCCTGCGCTTCCAGCGACCGCTGTCCGGCCGGAGTTGTGAGGAATCGGGCGCCACGTCCGACCGGCACGCCATCGACCATGATCAGGTCGCCGCCGGCGATGCCCAGTACCGCGCGTCCCGCCTGGAGATCGAGCACCGTGATATCGGCGTCGGCGCCGGCGCCAAGGTGGCCCTTGCTCGAGACGCCGAGCATCGCCGCCGGATTGACGCTGGTCTTGCGGACAAAGTCATCCAGGCGCAGCGCTCCGGCGCGCACAAGCGGCAACCCTTGTTCGACGATCACATTGCGCGGGATCGCGCCGCCGTCCGTGCTGATCGCATCGACGATAAAGGCGCCGCCGCCATCCTTGGCGGACGCCATGATCAACGACGCAACCGGCGGGTTCACAGGAAAACTCAGCCCGACCCGCGTGCCGCGCTCCCGCCAGAGCGTCTCGGCGTCGGCGCCGCCGACCAACACGGTCTCGCCGCCGATCGTGGTCTGCACCTGTGCCCAGCCGGCGAGGATCGCCTCGGCCAGGCCGTTCTCGGATGGCTCGAATCCGCCCATCTCCAGGCATGTCTTCGTGACGTTGCTCGCGGGAATGCCGCCGTCGCAGGCGCCGCTCGTACCGTTCAGGATCGAGAGGTATGACTCCGAACGCACATTCGGCGCCGACTCCACCGCCCGCAGCGCCCGATGGGATTCCCCCACCGGGTCACCGGTTCGCTGCCCGCGACAGTATGAATTGACGTGCGCGACGTGGAGCGGCAGCCCCTCCGCCAGTTGAATCAACTCCTCCAGCCCATCGATGTCGCTGCCGTGTTCCGTCGTGCCGGCGTGGACGGCGACATAGGCGCCCTGTTCGGCGGCGGCGCGGATCGTGCGGGCGGTCGCGTTGGGGGTCAGCGGATAGTGTCCGCCCAGGACCTTCACGCCGAGCGCGCCCCGCTCCCGCGCGCGGAGAATCAGATCAGCCAGCTCCGGATGCGCCGGATCGGGACCGCCGACCGTCGCACCGGGGATGACCGGTTCGAGGAAGGCGATCGTCAGTCCCGCACCGGCCTCGGCCGCGCCACGGACCAGACTCTCCGCGTCGCCGGCCAGGTCCAGCACCGTGGTTACGCCGGCCCGTGCCACCATTCGATGACCATTGACGCCATCCGGACCGGAGAGGTGCACGTGGGTATCGATGATCCCAGGGATCACAGCCCGGCCGCTGCAATCGATCACGGTCGCGGCCCGCGCGGATGCGGCGTTGTGACCGACTGCGACGATCCGTCCATCCTCGATCGCCAGGTCAAGGACAGCATCGACGCCGTGGCGGGGATCGACGATCCGGCCGCCGGTGAGTATCATGCGCGTCATGCTTGCATCCTCTCGGGAGCACTGTACGCGTCGGATGACGGGGGCGGTAGGTTTGAATGCCGAGGGCGGGCAACGACAGAGTCAGAGGTTTGTTCGCGATAGCCTGGGAGCGCGGGCTTCCAGCCCGCATCGCGATGATTGGAAGCAGGATGACGGGCGGGCTGGAAGCCCGCGCTCCCAGGGGCGTCACACAGAACGCGGCGGCATCGGCTTACATCCAGAATCGGAGCGCGGACAGGGCGGCGAGGGCGACGCCGGAGAGCACGACCAGATCATACATCCGGCGGGAGATCGTCGCGCGCTCCGGCTCGGTGAGGGCGAGCACAGCGCGCACCTGGCCGAGCGCGTAGGTATGGCCATCGACCTGGATCTCACCGGGAAGGGAGGCAAGCGACACGGTCCCTTCATGAACATGGGTGCCGCCGCAGGCAGGGCATTGGACCATCAATTGGCATCGACGCCCAAGCAACGGGCTCACATCTGTTTTACGCACGGTATCATCTCTCTACGATCGCAGGGGTAGCACACGGTTCCGAGTAGTTGTGAAACTCTTCACGAGTGTATCACATCAGACCCCGGAATCCAAGTGTTTGTGAACGCGTTAACAAGAAGTTCATCCCACTGACCGGACGGCCGCCATTGGTCCGCGACACCGGTGCCGTCGCGCCGTCGATTGGCTGTCACACGCAGCCCAAGGAGCACGAGATGAAGGTCAGCGCCAGCGTCCGGGCCGTGCAGGTGCCCGACGACAATCCGATGCACCCCCTCTTCACGACGATGTATCTGGTCGGCACCGACCAGGTACTGACGATCGATTCCGGCGAGGCGCTCGATCGCTATCAGTGGATGCTGCGTGGCTATCTGGCCGCCGTCGAACGGGCCGAAGTCGCGCTGATTGGGATCACGCATCATCACTTCGACCACAGCGGCAACCTCAAGTGGATGCACGAGATGTACAAGGCCGATGTGCTCGTCCACGACCGTGCGGTACCGTTGCTCGACGGCCGTCTCCCGGACGAGGGCGTCCGCACGCTCGGCGCGGATCAAAGCCTCGACCTGGGCGGCGGTGTCCGGCCGATGGTGCTCTTCACCCCCGGCCACAGCGTCGATTCGGTCTGCTACTACCTCGAAGACGAGGGCGTGCTCTTCTCCGGCGATACGATGCTCGGCAACAGCACGACCACCGTCGGCGACCTGTTCGACTACCGCGCCAGCCTCCAGCGGTTGCTCGAGCTGCCGAACCTGCAGGTGATCTGTCCCGGCCACGGCCCGCTGATCCACAACCCCCGCGAGCGCATCCAGGAGTACATCGACCATCGCGACATGCGCGAGCGCCAGATCCTCGATGCCCTCGCCGAAGGCGAGGCACAGACCTCGTGGGATATCATGCTCAAGATCTACGGCGATGGCATCGACACGCGCCTGCGTCGCGCCGCCGACGGCAACGTGCAGACGCACCTGCGCAAGCTCGAACGCGAGGGCCGGCTGAAGACCTATCCCGGCACCCCGAAGGTGAAGAGCACCGAAGAAACCGCCAAGGAGGAAGAACACGCCCGCGAGCGTGAGGAGATCAAGACAAAGGCGAAAGAGATCGAGAAGGAGGAGCGTCAGGCCGCCCTCTTCGCCCAGGAGAATCCCCCCTCTGCCCAGTGGGAGGAGATGCCGCGCTACGAGTTGATCGGCACGCCGCGAGAGTGACCACCGCCGGCTGGAGATCTCGGCGTGCCGGACGGGAGATGCGGTAGGCGCTCACCGGTTGTGGCGGTTCGTGCGGCGGTTGCGGATTTCTTCGACGAACCCTTCACCGTCGATTGACTCTCCGCGTTCCATCGCGGCGATTCCCTCGCCTATCTCCCCCCGGAGTGCGTTGAGCCGCATCTGTCGTTCTTCCTCTCGTTCCTGCATGAGTCGGAGCGCCTCGCGCACGACCTCGCTGGCGGACCGGTACCGTCCTGAGGCGACGCGTTCGTTGATGAAATGCTCCATCTCCTCGGTGAGAGATACGTTCATGGTTCGATCCTCTCTTGCATCGTCAGGATCGACGCGATAGCAAAGATTGACAATCGTTGCTACGTTCGTCATGGTCGCATCAGCCGTCTTTCGAGCTCATCGATGCGGTGTCATCGCGGCTCCCTTGCGTGGCGTTGAGGCGGACGCGGCGGACGAATTCACCGCAGGCGCCGAGGATCAGTACGCCGACGACCACCGCGATCACGTCGTGGAGCGTCGGTCGGAGGCCGCCGAGGGCGACGACGAGTGTCGTGGAGGCGGCGGGCGTCTGCGAGACGCGCAGCACCATCAGTCCGATGATCGTGCCGGCCATTGCCAGGGCCGCCGCCACGACGCGCTCGGCGCTCACTTCTTGCGTGATCACGGCGGTCGCGTCGGCGCCGACCAGCCAGACTGCCGCGAGTCCGGCGCCAAGTCCGATCAGATGACCGAGTACAACATCGCGGAAGCGGGCGGCTTGGTGACCGGGGAACTCGGCGATGACGAGCGCTGAAGGGCCAAGGCTGGGATAGAGCCACGGCTGATCGGCGATCACGCCGAACGTGCCCACGACCAGCACAAGCCCCACCGCCGTCAGTGGCGTCCAGAGGACGTTCGGGATCGCGGCCGGCCATTGTCGAATCCCCCGCAGGGACGGCATCGAGTGCTGCTCCGCTCCTGGGTGACAGTGGTGGATTACCCGGCGAAGTACGGCTCCGGCAGCCCGGCCACCCCCGGCCGTACGGCGAAGAGACTGCCGGAGAGCGGCGCCTGGGCGAGTTGCGCCGCGGTCATGTTCTGCCGGGACGAGGTGATGTAGAGGGTGTCCAGTTTCTCACCGCCGAACATGACACTGGTGGGTTGCGGCACCGGCATCTCGATCAGGTCCGTGACCGCGCCGGCGGGGCTGTAGCGCACGACCTGCCCGACGGCGTTGTGTACGCTCCAGACGCCGCCCTCGGCATCCACGGTCAGCCCGTCGGGAAAGGCGCCGTGGCTGTGGTCGATCGCGGCGAACTGCCGCCGGTTCGACACCTGCCCGGTGGCGATGTCGAAGTCGTAGGCGAAGATCGCGTAGCGGAAGCTCTCGCCGAAGTAGAAGATGCGGTTGTCGGGGCTCCATCCCAGTCCGTTGGCGCAGGCGACATCGCCCTGGATCGTGGTCAGCGTGTCGTCGGCGTTGAGGCGATAGAGGCTGCCGGCGGGGGCGTTCCAGTTGACGTCATCCATCGTGCCGGCCCAGAACCGGCCCTGCCGGTCGACCTTGCCGTCGTTGAAGCGATTGTTCGGCTTGTGCTGCTCCGGCGCCATCAACATGTCGAGCTTACCGGTCGCCGGGTCGTACAAGGCGAAGTTCTGGCGGAGCGTGAGCACCAGTCCGGCGTGCTCGCGCAACGCCACGCAGGTCACTTCCTGGGGCAGGTCGAACGTCTCGTTGACGCCGGTCGTCGGATGATAGCGGTGGACCTTCTGCCCGAGAATGTCCACCCAGTAGAGCGCCTGTTCCCGTACCGACCAGACGGGCGATTCCCCAACGATCGCCTCGATCCGCAGCACGCACTCAACGGCATCGCCGGCAAAGGTCCGCGGGGTCATTGTCCACACTCCTTCCCGGTTAAGACACTAACCACCAAGGCACCATACAAGGGCGAAGGCGCGTTTTGTCATCCTGAGCGGCAGCGAAGGATCTCGGTGGGCTCCTTACGTCCGAGATCCTTCACTTCGTTCAGGATGACAGCAATTGTCGCGATCACCCCATGTAGACGCTCATAGATGTGGCGCCTTGGTGGTGAAATTTCAACGCTAGAGCAGCGCGCCGGGCGCCGAGCGGAGCTCGTGGATCGTTTCGGCAAGGGCCTCCTTCATCACGGTCCAGCGATGGGGCTGGCCGCGGCGCAGCGAGTTGACCAGGCCGAGCGCCTGCTCCGTCGTGATCCGGCCGGGCATCGGCGGTTCGTTCGGATCGACGACCGCCTCGATCAGCGCCGGGCCGGGATGGGCGAATGCCTCGCGCAGCACCGACTCGGCCTTCGCCGGGTCGTCGAGGGTGTAGCCGGCGGCACCGCACGCCTTGGCGTAGGCGGCGAAGTCGATCGGCTGGAGTTCGACCGCGTACTCCGGATAGCCGAACTGGACGATCTGTTCCCAGCGCACCTGGTTCAGCGCGTTGTTCTTGACGATGATCACCTTGACCGGCAGGTTGTACTGGACCAGCGTCGCCATCTCGCCCATCAGCATCGTGAAGGCGCCGTCGCCGGCGACGCAGACCACCTGCCGTCCCGGCTGGGCGATCGCGGCGCCGACCGCATACGGCAGCGAGCAGGCCATCGTCGCCAGGAAGGTGCCGGTGAGCAGGAACTGCATCTGGTCGTGAAAGCGGACATGGCGCGCGATCCAGGTGGTGTCCGTGCCGGCGTCGCAGGTGACGATCGCGTCGTTGGCGAGCACCTTGTTCAGCTCGTGGAAGACGACCTGCGGCTTCATCGGGTGGTCCTGATTCGTGCCGCGCTCCTCCATCAGTCGGTTCCAGTGACCCATCCGCTCCTGCGCCTTCTCGAGGAAGCCGCGGTTGCTCTTGCGCTGGATCAGCGGCAGCAGGGCGCGCAGGATCGCGGCGCAGTCGCCGATCAGACCGACGTCGGCGGGGTGACGCAGGCCGATGCGGGTCGGGTCGATGTCGATCTGGATCGTCTTGGCCCGCTCCGGCTTCGGATAGAAGTCCATGTAGGGGAAGCCGCTGCCGGCGATGATCAAGGTATCGCACTCGCGCAGCGCATCGACCGAGGCCGAGGTGCCGAGCAGGCCAATGCCACCGGTGGTGAACGGGCTATCATCGGGGACCACCGCCTTGCCCAGCAGCGGCTTGATGATCGGGCCGGCGACGGCGTCGGCGAGTTGCAGCACTTCGTCGCGGGCGCCGAGGCAGCCCTGTCCCGCCATGATCGCGACGCGCGAGCCGGCGTTGATCGCGGCGGCGGCTTCTTGCAGCGCCTCCTGTCGCGGCAGCGCCGGAACGATCGGGAAGAGGTCACGCATCAGACGCGCCAGGGGGGTGCTGGCCTGGCTCTCCTCGCTGACCTGCTGGGTGAGGATGTCGCGGGGGATGTTGATATGGGCGACGGTGCGCCGGCTGAAGGCGCACTTGATCGCTTCGTCGATTACCCGCGGCAGGTTATCGGCGCTGGCGACACGTTCCGAGTAGCCCGCCACGTCGATGTAGAGGCGGTCGAGGGCGACCTCCTGCTGGTAGCGGGTGCCGATGAACTTGGACCAGGTCTGGCCCGTGATCGCCAGGACGGGCTGATCGCTGGCGTTGGCGTCGTAGAGCCCATTCGCGAGGTGGACGCCGCCCGGCCCCGACGTGGCCATGCAGACGCCGAGCTTGCCCGTCAGCTTGGCGTAGGCGCCGGCGGCGAAGGCGGCCGCCTCCTCGTGCCGCACCTGGATGAACCGGATGCCGTGCGGATTCTTGCGCATTACCTCGAAGATGTCGGCCAGCGCATCGCCGGCAAATCCGAAGATCGTGTCGACGCCCCAATCTTGCAGGCGCTCGACCAACACTTCAGCCGCGGTCTTTGCCATCAGTCACCCCTTTCACCTGTTCGTACACACTCGACCGATAGAACGTTCAGCCAGGCTCCACGGCGCATTCTAAGGGATGGAGCGACGGAGATGGTACGTTGATAGCCGCACAGCACGCATGGTAACTATTGATGGCGCACAATGATTTATATTGTGCGACTATGGCGGCCGTGGCACTCCATCCCATCTGGGAGCGCAGTTTGTGACCAGCACCTCAGCACAGTCCCCGCCCGGTTGGCCGGGTTTGCCGGCGCGCTGGACCTCGAGCGCCAAGAGCGGCGTCGGCTCGGCGATCACCGATGGCAGCCGAGTCTGGTTCACGCTCGGCCACGGCATCGTCAACGAGGTCTACTATCCGGGCGTCGATCAGGCGAACATCCGTGATCTTGGCCTGCTGGTAACCGACGGGACGGACTTCTTCTCGGAGGAAAAGCGGGATACGCGACAGTCGATCGAGCCGATTGGTCCCGGCGTTCCAGCCTTTCGCCTGACCAATACCTGCCTGGAGGGCCGCTACCGGATTGAGAAGGTGGTATTTACTGATCCGCTCTGGGATGCCCTGGTGCAGCGTATCCTTTTCGAGCCGCTGGCCGGCACGGCCAGTGACTACCGCCTGTATGCCCTGCTCGCACCGCACGTCGAGTACCTCGGAT
>JBFXAN010000202.1:0-10980 GCA_050184225.1 Dehalococcoidia bacterium
GATCCGTGACGAGATCGAGCAGGGTGCATTCGTTTGGGACCAGTCCCAGGAAGACATTCATATGGCGGTCGAGGCGCGGCTGACCGAATTGATCGGCGCTGAGTCCGCCGGCAAGCTGCATACGGCCCGCTCCCGCAACGATCAGGTTGCCCTCGACGTGCGCATGTTCGCCCGCGAGGCGATCGACCACACGGTTGAGGGACTCCGTGCGTTGCGGACGGTCCTGGTTGAGCTGGCCGAGCGCCATCTCGACGTGATCCTCCCTGGATACACCCACCTTCAGCGCGCCCAGCCCGTGGTCCTCGGACACCACTTCCTCGCCTATCAGGAGATGTTCGAGCGGGACACGTCCCGGTTTGTCGACGCACGGCGTCGGACTGAGGCGATGCCGCTCGGCGCCGGCGCCCTCGCCGGCGTCACTTATCCGATCGACCCTGAATTTGTCGCGCGGGAGCTCGGCTTCTCCCAGGTCAGCCGCAACAGCCTCGACGCCGTCTCCGACCGCGACTACCTCGTCGAGTATCACGCCGCTGCCGCGCTGACGATGGCGCACATCTCCCGACTGGCGGAAGAGATCGTCCTCTGGTCCACGGCTGAGTTCGGATTCATCACCCTCGACGACGCCTTCTCGACCGGTTCCAGCATCATGCCGCAGAAGAAAAACGCTGATGTGGCCGAGCTGGGTCGTGGCAAGACAGGCCGGATCTACGGCAATCTGATCGGCATGCTCACCGTGATCAAGGGACTGCCGCTCTCCTACAACAAAGATCTGCAAGAAGATAAGGAAGCGTTCTTCGACACCTATGACAGCCTGATCGCGACGCTCGATCTCTTCACGCGGATGCTGCCCACGATCCGCGTCAACGCCGAGCGGATGAACGAGGCGGCGATCGCCGGCTACGCGCTGGCGACCGACGTGGCCGACTATCTCGCGCGGAAGGGTGTTCCCTTCCGACGCGCGCATCACATCGTTGGCAGCCTCGTGCAGGACGCGATCGGTCAGGGACGCGAGTTGCACGAGCTACCACTGGCGGCCTATCAGCGGCACTCCGACCTCTTCGACGAAGACGTGCTGCAGATCAGCCTCGTGTCGTCGGTCGACGCGCGCGACGTTCCCGGCGGCACCGCACCGAACCGAGTGCGGGCGGCCCTCGCCGATGCCCGCCGCCGGCTGACCGCGGAACACTCCTCATGACCGCCAACCACCGGCGGGGATTGCCGGCCGGCCGAACGGTGAAGATCGCCCCGTCCATCCTCGCGGCGGACTTCTCGACACTGGGCGAGCAGGTGCGCGCCGCCGCCGATGCCGGTGTCGACTACATCCACTGCGATGTGATGGACGGGCACTTTGTCCCACCGATCACCTTCGGTCCGCTGATCATCGAAGCGGTGCGCCGGGCGACCTCGGTGCCGATCGATGTGCATCTGATGGTGGACAGACCGGAGCGGTACGTTGACGATATCGCCCGCGCCGGCGCGACGCTGTTCACAGCGCACGTCGAGGCGACACGGCATATCCATCGCGTCGTTCAATCGGTCAAGGCCGCCGGCATGAAAGCCGGTGTTGCGATCAATCCGGGGACGCCGGTGTCAGCGATCGACGCGATCGTGGAGGACGCTGATCTGATCCTGGTGATGAGTGTCAATCCCGGCTGGGGTGGACAACCCTTCATTCCGGGGGCGCTGGAGAAGGTCCGCGAGGTGCGGTCGATGATCGATGCGCGCTCGCTCGCCACCGAACTCGAGATCGACGGCGGCATCGCGGAAACCACGATCGCGGCCGCCGTTGAAGCGGGCGCCGATATCCTCGTCGCCGGCAGCGCGATCTACAATCCCCGGGAACCAATCGCGGTCGCCGTCGCCCGACTGCGCCGAGCAATCGAGCGAATTCCCGCCGAGTAACGGGCGGCTTGCTGACCCACCTGAGGCGCCGAAGTCGGCGATGCTCACCGGTCAAATCTGAACCTTGATCACAGGCAGCCATTGCAACAACATCGTCCCACCGAGAAAGATCACAGCCAGCGCGACGTACTTCATGCGGCACCCCTCCGCCCGAGCCGGTCGAGCCGGATCGGATCTGCATGTCGCTGCACAGGCTACCGGTCCCCGCTCGTTCGGCAGCCATGATCGTGGCACTCCAGGGTGGATAACCTGTCCGCCAATGGAGAGGTAGCGCGACGCCTACCCTTGCGGCCCACGCGCCGGCGGCGGTGTTAGCCCAAGCGCCGTTTTGCCGATCTGCTCGCGGGCACGATCCTCGATCGGTGGATGCGACAGTCCTGCCCGCACGTCGCGGTAATAGCGCTCCAGCGGGAACTGCTTGTACATGCCGACGCCGCCGACGATCCGCATGGCGAGATCGACGGTGCGAATCGCGTTGTCCATCGCTACCGTCTTGGCGGCGGCGATGCCTGGCAGCAGCTCACTCCGGCGATCGGGGTAGGTGACCCAATCCTCGGCCGCGCTCAGCACCAGCGTCCGGCCGGCGAGCAGCGCGATCTCCATGTCCGCTGCCTTCCACTGGACGGCCGGCAGGTCGCTGATCGGCTTGCCGAGGGCCGTGGGCGTGCGGGCGTTGGCGAACTCCACGGCGAAGTCACGCGCCGCCTCCGCCACACCGAGATACACCGCCGAGGCAGTGAGGCCGAACCATGCCGTGTTCGCGCCGCCGCGGGCATCCGGCCGTCCCAGGGGCCGTTCCATCAGGATCGCATCGTCGCCAACAAACACATCGTCGAATACGACATCGTTGCTCGCCGTCGCCCGCATGCCGAGCACATCCCAGGTCGGTTCAATCCTGATGCCCGGCGACCCGTTCCGCACGAGGAAGTTCGCCACCCGCGGCGGCGACTCCGGCCCTTCAATCGTTGCCAGGACGATGAAATAGGTGAGCTCCGGACTCGCACTGACAAACGTCTTGCGGCCGCTGATCCGCCAGCCCCCATCGACCGGACGAGCGAGTGTTGCCGGCTGTCCACCGCTCGCCGGACTGCCCAGCTCCGGCTCCGCCGCCGCCGAGTTCAGCAACGCGCCCTCACGCACCACTTCCTGACAAATACTCTCAAACGTCGCTTCGGGCCACGCATGGACCTCCCCCGCGATCCCCATCGTCATCAGATGCATATTCATGCTCAACGCCGTCGAGCCGTCACCCCTGGCCAGTGTCAACTGCGCCAGGACCACCTCAAGCAGATCGGCGCCCATGCCGCCGAAGCGTTCCGCGATCGGCAGCGTGTGGTAGCCGGACCCGCGCAGCGCCGCGAAGTTCTCAAAGGGAAAAGTGCCGGCGCGGTCGTGTTCGGCGGCCCGCTCGGCGAACGCCGGCACGAACGAGGCGGCCAGTTGCACGAATTTCGTCTGGCGGTCGGTGCGGGGAAAGAGCAGCATGATCGTTCCAACGAGGGAGATGCTTCGAGTCTAGGTGTTGTGCTTGCCGCTGCTCAACATACGGCACGAGTTCTCACGGTTCGGGCGAGGAACCGGTAACGCGGCACACTTCGATCGAGGTAGCGCAGGAGGGCTGAAGCTACCGCCGGAAGATCATGCCCGAACCTGTGCCGCCCACTAGCCTCAGTGCTAGATGATCCACCGCCGCCACAACCGGTCTGAGGTTCGCTTTCATGATGCTGTTCAAGTCGTGTCCCAAGTGCCATGGTGATCTCCTGGTCGAGCAGGATCTCGACGGCGGCACGCCTGATCTTGCCTGTATCCAGTGCGGATATATCGCCCGGCCCCACGAGCGGGTCGCTCTCGTACACCGGCTCTTCGGCCGCCAGCCCGTGCCTGCACCGGCCTACGCCACGGTCCCACTCCGACGTCGCGCTTCGTAGAACGACCCGCATCGGGGATACGCTGGCGGCGGGCATACCAGCTTGCCCGCCGTGGCCACTGGTCTTTGCGGAGTCGAGCCAATACCGCTCATCAGCCGGTTGCCGCTCGCCGTCCGGCGTGGGGTTCGTCTACGGTGTCGGTCAGTCGATCCACGACGACGGGGCGGGTTTGCAGCGTCCGGTAAACCGCCGATCGAGCGGCGACGGCCAACAGCCGCCGGCGTTGCTCTGCGGAAAGCTCCCCTTCGAGTACAATCACCCGCTCGATCCGGTCCAGCCGTGCGTTTGGGTCGTCGGGATTCACACTGTCGGCGGCGTACACGCGCTCGTGATGGAGATCGACCCGCACGTCTCGCAGGTTCCAGCCCTGCCGTCTTGCATACGTCATCAGCGTCATCGAGGTGCATGCGCCCAGCGCCCAGAGGAGCAACTCGTAGGGGTCCGGTCCGAGGTCGTCGCCGTCGGCGCTCTCCGCCTGATCGGCGTAAAAGGCGTGCGTTCCCGCCACGAGACTCTGGGTACAGTGGTAGTCGCTCAAATGGTGGACGGTCACATTGCGCATCGGCTTCCTCCGGACGCGGAGCATCGCGGGCACGGTTTCGATCGCGATGACGCCATCGCCTCGCCTGTACCCTAGAGTCCCCCCAGCGTACCGTATCCATTGACGCTGATTCCCACGCTTCCATGCTCACATGGTTCCGTGTCGCGCCGGGAGGCCCGCTGTGCTCGCAGATCGCACCCAACTCTTTACGGAATCGGTCATCCGCGAGATGACGCGGCTGGCCCTTATGCATGGGGCGATCAATCTGGCCCAGGGGTTTCCTGACTTTCCCGCGCCGGAGGCGGTCAAGGACGCGGCGATCGCGGCGATCCGTGACGATCACAACCAGTACGCGATCACCTGGGGCGCCAAACGGCTGCGCGACGCGATCGCGGAGAAGACCGCGCGCTTCTATGGCTACGAGCCGGACCCCGAACGTGAGATCACGGTCAGCTGTGGCGCGACCGAGGCGATGATGGCGGCGCTGCTGGCGACGGTCAATCCGGGGGACGAGGTGATCGTCTTCGAGCCGTTCTACGAGAACTACGTCCCCGACGCGGCGATCTCCGGCGCGCGGCTTGTCTACGTTCCGCTCGAGGAGCCGTCATTTGCGGTTGACGCCGATCGTCTCCGCGCCGCCTTCAGTCCGCGCACGAAGGCGATCATCGTCAATACGCCGAACAATCCATCGGGCCGGGTCTTTACCTTCGACGAGATGGAAATGATCGCGGCCCTCTGCCAGGAGTTCGACGCGCTCTGTATCACCGACGAGATTTACGAGCACATCCTCTATGACGAGCACTCGCACGTCAGCATGGCGACGCTGCCGGGGATGCGCGACCGGACGATCACGATCAGCGGCATGTCCAAGACCTTCAGCGTCACGGGCTGGCGCATCGGCTACCTGATCGCGCCGCCTGAGTTAACCGACGGCATTCGCAAGGTACATGACTTCCTCACCGTCGGCGCGCCGGCGCCACTGCAAGAAGCGGCTGCCGTCGCCCTCGCCTTCGACGACGACTTCTATGACGGGCTGCGCACGCTGTACGCGGCCAAACGCGACATCCTGCTCGCGGCGCTGACCGATGCCGGCTTCGATGTTGTGCGGCCGGAAGGCGCCTATTACATCATGGCCGATATCCGCCCCTTCGGCGCGACCGACGATGTCGAATTCTCGCGCTTTCTCACCAGCGAGATCGGCGTCGCACCGGTGCCCGGAAGTTCCTTCTACTTCAATCAGGAACTCGGCCGCACGAAGATCCGGTTCACCTTCAGCAAGAGCGAAGAGACGCTGCAACTCGCCGCCGAGCGGCTGAGCGCGCTCCGCGTGCGCGCATAGCCGGAGCGATTTGTTCACCGCAGAGACACAGAGGACGCAGAGAATCACAAAGAAAATCTGTGACCTCTGCGTCTCTGCGGTGAAAGTCCCCTGGCTTAGCCGCGCGGCAGGCCAAGCCCGCGGGTGGCGATGATGTTGCGCTGGATCTCGCTCGTGCCCGCCGCAATCGTCGCTGGCACGGTCGCGAGATATTGATAGGCCAGGCGTCCCTGCAGCGGCGCCAATTCTTCTCCGCGATACAGGTGTGAGTACATCCCGATCAGCTTGGTGCCGGTGCGCGCCGTTCGCTGCGATGTCTCCGAGCGGAACATCTTGTTCATCGACGCCTCATAGTTCGGCACCTGGCCGCGCTTCTGCATCGTGATGATCCGATACGAGATCAGCCTGCAGACATCGGCCTCGATTGCCCGGTCGGCCAACTCAGCTTTGATCGTGTCGGTCATCCGCGCTGTTGGGCTGCCCTTTTCCTGCGCTTCCTTGGCAAAGGCGATCAGGTCGTTCACGGTGTGGCGCAGGTTGATTGAGGAAGCAATGTTCGACCGCTCGAAGTCGAGCAGGGTGGCGCCGATGTACCAGCCCCGATTCTCCTCGCCGACGAGGTTCTTCGCCGGAACGCGGACGTTATCGAAGAAGACCTCGTTGAAGTGATGAACGTTGGCCATGTTCACCAGCGGCCGCACGGAGACGCCCGGCGTCTTCATGTCCATCAAGAACATGGAGATCCCGCGATGCTTCGGCGCGTCCGGGTCCGTCCGCGCCAGCATGAACATCCAGTTCGCCCGGTGGCCGCCGGAGGTCCAGATCTTCTGCCCGTTGATCACATAATCGTCGCCGTCGCGCACCGCCCGCGTCTGCAGCGACGCCAGGTCGGAGCCGGAGCCAGGCTCGGAGTAGCCTTGGCACCAGACAGCCTCGCCTGAGGTGATGCTGGAGAGGTGATCCTGCTTCTGCTCGTCGGTGCCGTACATGATCAGGATCGGGCCGATCATCGCGACACCGGACCCGCCGACGCTAGGCACCCGCGCGTCTGCCAGTTCCTCGTTGAAGATAAACTGCTCGCCCGGGCTCATCCCCGCGCCGCCGTATTCCTTGGGCCAGTGGGGCGCGATCCAGCCGCGGCCGGCCAGCGCCCGCCGCCAGCCCGCCGTCTGCTCGCGCTGCGCCTCCGACTCGTAGTCGTCAACATCCGCCGGTCCACCACGCGGGTAGTGCTCACGGACGAGCGAGCGTACTTCACCGCGGAATGCCGCCTCTTCCGGTGTGTCGCGAAACTCCATGCCCTGTCACTCCTTCGTTTGCGCCCATCATCACATCTGCCGGCGCTGCTGCCACATGGTCTTGCACGGGTACACTATACCTGTTGGCGGGTTGCGTCCACGTCTGCGCCCCGGTACACATATGTATCAATCGAAAGCTGTTGATCTTGCCTCCGCCGGGCGCTCAAAGCGCCGGCCGGGTTCGCGACGCATCAGCCGTCGAGCCTTGGTTGCGGCCGTTGCCGGGGCATTCCTGGTCGCCTGCGGCGACTCAAAGCCCGAACAGAATGGTGCGGCGCCACCTCCTCCGGCGGCTAAACCGGGCGGTCCCGGCCCCGTCGGCTTGGTCCGGCGCGGTGGCACACTGCGCACGCGCCTGCGAAACGATTACATCAACCTCGATCCGCACGCGACGGCGCACGCCTCGGCGCAGTGGGTCGGAATGCTCGCCTACAGCCGGTTGCTTCGATTCGCGATCGGCCCCGACGAAGACAACCTCGTCCCGCGCGTGATTCCGGAGATGACGGTCGATCTGGGCGAGGCACCGGATGGCGACCGCGTCATCTTCCGGCTGCGGAACGATGTGTTCTTTCACGACATTTCACCCGTCTATGGTCGCGCCGCCACCGCGAATGATGTCCGCTTGTCCTTTGAGCGGGCGCGGGTGGGAAGGACCGGCGCCTCGCTCAGCGCGATCGAATCCGTCCAAACCCCCGATCAGCGCACGGTGGTGTTCCAGTTGAAGCGGCCGACCGTGACCCTGCCCACCCTGCTCGCCTCGGCGCACGGACTCTTCGTGATGCCCTATGAGATCGATGTGAGCTTCAACGCCTCGCGGACGCCGATCGGTGCAGGACCGTGGATGCTGGACCGGTTGGAACCGGCGGTGCAGGTTCGCTGGAAAGCCAACCCGCGCTACTTTCTCGACGGCGCCGATGGCCGGGCCGTTCCCTACGTGGAGCATCTGGTGGAGAAGGTGATTCCCGAAGACGCGACCGCAACGGCGCAGTTTTCCGCCGGTGAGCTTGATTTCGTCGACATGACCTCGCAACACATCTTCGCCGCCCAGGGCGCCGTGCCGGAGGCACAGGTCACGGCCTTTCCTCAGCACGGTTTTAGCTTCATGGCATTCAGTTCCCGGCCGGGTCAGCCGTATCGCGATGCGCGGGTGCGACAGGCATTCTCGCTGGCGATGGACCGGCCCGCGCTCTCCAACGTCAGCTACGACACCGATCGCTTGGAACAGGCGGGCTATCCGGTGCTGCGGGAGCAACCGTCGTCGCCGCTACCGGCGAAGTTCAAGTTCTGGGTCGATCCATCGACGCGGCCATGGGGCCAGTACTACCGGCATAATCCCATCGAAGCCCGCCGCCTGCTCACCGCCGCCGGATGGGACTTCGATTCCACGATCAACCTCAACTTCACCAACAACCGCTACGGCCGTCCCTACACCGACTCGGTCGAGGCGGTGATCCAATTGCTGGGCAGGGTCGGCGTCCGCGTCCAGGCCGTCGGTCATGACTACGCGTCGGCCTGGGTCGATGTCTGGCAGCGCGGTGAGTTCGACGGCATCGGCTACTTTCTTGTCGCTCGTTTTCCAGAGCCGCACGATTACTTTGCCCGGATCGTTCACAGCCGCGGCCAGTTCAACCCCGGCCGGACCCGTGATCCGGTGCTGGATGCTCTGATCGAGCAGGAGGACATGATCTTCGAAGAGGAAGATCGGAGGGAAGTTGCTCAGGAGATCGTCAATCGGGTGAACGAGCAGATGTATATCCCGCCGCTGACGGTCGGTACGGCGATGCAGTACAACGTCGCTCAGCCATGGTTGGGTAACGCGCAACGCTACTACACGACGAACACCGGCGCCTGGTATGCCGAGGCGTACCCTCACTACTGGATCGCCAGAGAATAACGGCGTCGTGCTTCGGCTCCTGTTGCTACTCCCAATTTCCCCGGACCCTGTACTCTGGCAGAGAGGCCAGCCACGTCGTGCGCCAGTACTTTCTCCGTCGCTTCCTGCTCGCGCTGATCACGATTGTCGGCGTGCTCTACTTCGTCTTCATGTTCGTCCGGATCGCGCTGCCGGGCAGCGTCGCCCGCCAGATCATCGGCGACGAGGGAACCTACGCCGAAGCGGACCTCCGCCGGCTCGAACGCGAATTAGGACTGCGCGGCAACGCGCTGACCTTCACGCGCGACTTCGGCGTCTGGCTCGGCGGCCTGCCACGAGGCGACCTCGGCACGTCGTACGTCTCCGGCCGTGGCGTCGCTCAGGATCTCGCCGACAAGCTGCCGGTGACCTTCGAGTTCGGTATCCTCGCGCTGACGATCGGCGTTTCGCTCGCCCTACCGCTCGGCGTGCTCGCCGCCGTGCATCGCAACAGGCCGGCGGACTACCTCAGTCGCTCGTGGGCTGCCCTGACGCTGGCGGTCCCCGACTTCTGGGTCGCCCTGCTGATCGTCGCCTTCGCCGGTCAGGTACGATACTTCCACTGGCTCGTACCGAGTACCTACGTCCGCCTGATCGATGACCCGGTTCGGAACCTTGCCGGGCTGGCGGTGCCGGCCTGCATTCTCGGTGTGGGCATTGCCGGCGGACTGTTACGCCTCACCCGCGCGCAGATGGTTGACGTCCTCGGCCGCGACTACATCCGCACCGCGCACGCCAAAGGACTCCATCGGAATGCCGTGATCTATCAGCACGCCTTTCGTAATGCGCTGATCCCGGTGGTCACGGTGATCGGCCTCCGCGTGCCGATGCTGGTCGGCGGCGCCGTGATCCTGGAGTCGATCTTCAACATTCCCGGCATCGGGCGCTTCTTTGTCAACGCGATGGGCCAGCGGGACTTCCCGGTCGTGCAAGGGGTCATGGCCCTGGTCGCGGCCACCGTCGTCATGGCCAACCTGGTGGTCGATCTTGCGTATGCGTGGATGGACCCGCGCATCCGCTATCGGTGACGCATGACCGCACAACCTCCCGAACGTGTCGTCCGAGGTGCGGACCTCGAACCGTCCGCGCCACGCGACGGGCTGCTCGGAAGTGCCGTCCACTGGGTCCGGCTCCATCCCTCCGCATTAATCGGTGGCGGCGTGGTTCTCGCCTTCCTGCTGGTCGCAATCTTCGCCGATGTGCTCGCTCCCTATGGGATCGACGAGGGTGACCTCGACAACCGGATGGCGGCGCCATCGGCCGAGCATCTGCTTGGCACCGACAAGGTCGGCCGCGACCTCTTCAGCCGTCTGATCTACGGCACGCGCGCGTCGATGCTGCTGGCAGTCGGCGCCGTGCTCGTCTCACAAACCCTCGCCGCCGTGGTCGGACTGGCGAGCGGGTACTTCGGTGGGTGGTTCGACCTGATCGCGCAACGGGTGATCGATATCTGGATCGCGCTCCCCGGCCTCCTCTTTCTCATTTTCGTGATCGGCACGATCGGCGCCTCGACGCCGGTGGTGCTGATTGTCCTTGGATTGCTCCTCTTCGCCGGCTCATCCCGCGTCATTCGCGGTGTTACCCTCAGCCTCAAGGCATATCCATTTGTCGAGGCGGCGCGCGGTACGGGCGCGTCGCACGCGCGGGTGATTGCCCGACATCTGTTGCCCAACGTTCTGCCCCTGATCGTCGTGCAGGCAACATTGCAACTGGGCATTGCCGTGCTGATCGAATCGTCGCTTTCGTTTCTCGGCTTTGGCGTCCCGCCGCCGACGCCGACGTGGGGGCGGATGCTGGCCGACGCCCGCGGCGACCTCACGTCGCCCGGCGGGCTCAACCTGGCGGTCTGGCCCGGCCTCGCGATCACGGCGGTGGTGTATTCCTTCAACATGCTCGGCGACACGCTGCACGACATTCTGGAGTTTCATCAGCGGCCCAGAAGTTGAAGCCGGCTGCACCGCGCATGACCGAGTGCAACATCGAGATGTGAGCGCTCCCAGGGAGGCGCGATCCATCGGGCTGGGCAGCGTCCAGTCGTTGTCGCCGGGGTGCGATGCTGCAATCGCGGGCAGGTGTCGGTA
>JBFXAN010000203.1:0-10911 GCA_050184225.1 Dehalococcoidia bacterium
CGACCTCGACAGCACAGACTGCGCTGCACTGACACAAGCGGCCGTGAGGATGTTCGACGCACTCGGCTGCGCCGGGGTCGCGCGCATCGACTTCTTCCTCACCGATCACGGTCCCATCCTCAACGAAGTCAACACGATGCCCGGAATGACGGCCGAGTCCCAGGTGCCCATCATGTTCGCGGCTGCGGGCGTGCCGTATGAGGAACTGGTCGCCCGCCTGATAGCCGGCGCGACGGTACCGGCAGCGATGCACCTTGCTGTCGAATGGCCGAATGCGTGAAGCTGACACGCGAGAACGTGCTCGACCGATGACCATTGGCGAGCAGCGATGTGAAACCAGGCGCATCGGAGGGGAACCCTTCCATCAACCCTGAACGCCAACGTACACCCTGGTACGGTCTGAGCGATCGTGAGGCTGATGCTCGTGGTTGCTCTGTGCACCCCTCTCCCAGCATTGGGAGAGGGGTCGGGGGTGAGGGCCGCTCGTTGGTAGTGGGACAGTTTCATGTTAAGCGACAGGCTCATCGAGCAGGGCGACGAGAGAGCCGGGGTACCGGGGCGGAGCCCCGTCCGGAGGGGGTTGGGGAACCGTCCGGGTTCCCCAACTCCAAGGAAGGGCATCATGCAGTTTCTGCTCACATCCGCGGGTATCAAGAACCCGAGCATCCACCACGCGCTGGTCGAGCTCTTGGGCAAACCGCTTGCCGAGGCCAGCGCCCTCTGCATCCCCACCGCGCTCTACCCTTTCCCCGGCGGGCCTTCAATGGCCTACCGGTTCATCAGCGGATCAACCGCCAACCCCTTGTGCGAATTGGGGTGGAAGTCGTTGGGCGTGCTGGAGCTCACCACGCTCCCCAGTGTCAAAACAGAGTATTGGATCGCTGCGGTCCAGGAGACCGACGCCCTGCTGGTGAGCGGCGGCGATGTCCTGTATCTGTGCCGCTGGATGCGGGAGTCCGGGTTGGCGGACCTGCTGCCGTCGCTGCGTGAGTCGGTCTATGTCGGGGTGAGCGCCGGCAGTATGGTAACGGCCCCGATATTCGGCGAGACGTACGACGATCCGAATACGCCCTTCGTCATCGATACGGGGCTGGGACTGGTTGACTTTGCGTTGCTTCCGCACCTGGATCACGAGAACCACCCGGAAAGTTCCACGGCCAAGGTGGAACGAATGGCCGCGGAGGTACCAGTGCCGACCTACGCGATTGACGACGAGACCGCCATCAAAGTCGTTGACGGCACCGTCGAAGTCGTCTCCAAGGGGCACTGGAAGCTGTTTCCCCCGCTGAGCGCGGCGCTTCGGTGACGGCGACGACGCCTCGTCAGGTCATCGACTCGGTGGTGCGATCGGTCTGTGGCCACGAAGTCGAGCAGCTCGTTCGCCTCACGGCTGGCGGGATGAACGAGTCGTACCGCGTCGAGCTGGCAGGCGCCGGCTCGGTCGTCGCGCGCATCGCCCGCCAGCCGGTGCCGTGGTTCACCGACGAGGAGCACATCATGGCGCGGGCGCGTGCCGTGGGCGTGCCAACGGCGGAGGTGCTCGGTGTCGAGCACGTGGAGCACGACGGCGAGCTGCTGTCGTTCTCGATCCAGCGCATCCTCCCCGGCCGTTCGCTCGACGAGCTCGCGAGCAAGCTGCCGGCGCGGGATGTCGAGCGGCTGGTCATGGACAGCGGCGAGCTGCTGGCGCGGGTGCACAGCCTCGTGCCCGACCGCGGCGTCCGCCACGCGCTCCAGCCGCCCGACGAGGGTTCCCTCGCCCGCGGCGAGCGCATCGTCGAGCAGACGCTCGGTCCGTCGGCGGTTCCGGTCGTCGAGCGCGGCGCTGCGTTCCTCCGTCGAGAGCTGGCGGCCCTACCCCCCGCGCCGTCGCCGGTGCTCGTTCACAGCGACTGGCTGCCCAAGCACCTCCTGATCGACGACGGGGCGATCGTCGGCGTCATCGACTGGGAGCGCGCCGGTCCGGCACCGGCGGCGTTCGATCTCGCCATGTGGGAGGCGTTCGCCGCCGACCGGCCGCACCACGGCTCGGATCTGCTGCGCCGCGGCTACGCGTGGGTCGCCGATCCCGACGCGGCCGGCGCCGGGTGGGTGCCCGCCTGGGTCGTCGGCTGGGCGCTCGGAGTGCTCGGTTGGCGCAACCCCGCATGGCCGGAGCGGATCCAGCGATGCGTGGACGTGATCGCCCGCTACGCCGGCGCATGACCGTGCCGTGCGGGCAAGGTGCATGCCTGCGCGCGGATGGCCATCGAATCGGGCCGCACTTCATGGGGAGCCGCGCGCAACCTGCTGTTCGCGTGGGACTCGTGGCTCACGCGGATGGTGCTCCGTGTGCCGAACGCGTACCAGATTCAAACTGACCTACCACCCAGCAGTGCTATCACAGGCGCCGCTCGAGCAGGCGCCGATGGTCTTCTGCTAGCACCGCACGCGGTGGTTCCTCCCAGCCGAACCGCTCGAAGACGTGGACCGTCGCATCAAGGGCCAGGTCCGTCGCGGTGGCGAGGAGCGTCGCCGCCGGCAGCGTCTCATGCCAACAGATGACGTCCGTCGTGGCCTGATAGCGATCATGCAAGTCACGGTCGAACGGGGCTGTCAGGATGCGTCCCTCCATCCCGTGCAGCTCGATGGTGATGTCCGCCGCCGGCTCCAAGACCTCACGGTAGGCCAGGTTGCGTGCGAAGACCAGGATTTCCGTGATGCTGTAGAGCGTGCTCAGAACACTGAGCTGCCGCGGTTCCCCCGTGACGATCGGCGCTGGGTTGCCGCCGACACTCCCACCGGGAGGCGTGCGATCTTCTCGCAGCGAGAGGTGATGCAAGAACTGTCCGCTTTGGAAGAACCGCCACAGCTCCACGTGGTTGGCGAAGGTACTTCCTGATTGAATCCAGTCGTTGCCTGGGATGCGCTCGTGGCGATCGATGTGCGGATAGTCCCAGCCGCGCAGGCGAACCTTCGCTTCTTCAACGATGCGCCAACACGCAGACAGCGTCGGGATGCGGCGCTCCTCGAACACCGTCGGCCGGATAAGCACCCGCCAATAGCCGGTTTCGTGCACCAAGGTGAGTCGCTCCTGCTCGCTTATTGCGACGGTCATAGCCCACCTCGCTGCTCTTCGAACCGGCGTGCGTCGATGTCTTGCGGGCTCAGCCCGCCGAACGTCTCCCGGAAGGCTTGCATAAACGGTCGCAGACGCTTCTCCACACCCGCCTCGATGGCCCGATCGAGCAGCTCGCGCATTTCGGCCGGGTCGCGTACCTCTATCGTCTCATGCTTGGTGAAGGAGCGGGTATAGACGGCCGCCGCGCGTAGGTGGCGCCCGTCCCCCCCGGTGCAGATAACGGGCGACTCGCGGAAACCGCTCATCTGGATGATGACGAAGCGCTTTCCGTCCACGTCGATGTGCCGCAGTGCCAACTCCACATAGGGGTTGGCATATTGATTGACGAATTGCTGGACCTCGTCCTGTTGGTACGTCTGGTCCGCCTCTGGAGTGACGCCGTTGGCCTCCCAGCGGTCGGAGGCGACCTCGTCCATGCCGATGACGATGACCCCGCCGCCGATGTTGGCCATGGCCATGGCGGTGCGGGCGGTTTTCGCCTTGACGGGGTAGTCTTTCCAGATGAACGGCTCGCGCCCCTGGGTGCCCTTGTACTCAAGGTTTCGCTCTTCGCGGCCATACGTGACGAACTCGGCTAACGCGGGGTCTTGATTCATGGCGCCTCGGGGAAACCTCTGCGACTGCCGGCACTATACCGCCACAAGCATATCCATCCTAGTCCGTGGCTGGTTCGCGACGTGCCTATTGAGCGGTCCAATCCCCGTCAACCAGCCTGCCGACCCACAAATCTGGTTCAGATTAACGAAGGTATGCCATGCCGCAGAACGGCTACGTTGCGTCGTACCCGTATGATGAGAGCCGTATGTCAGTGCAGCGGTCCGAATCCCCCACAGGCATCGGTGGCGATGCACCCGGTCCGGACGCTCCGCTCAAACCTGCGGTTGCCGCCGAGCAGGTGCGCTCCCTGTTGCGGGAAGCATTCGAGGAGCCGACTATGCGGCTCACGCCCCTGGAGGGCGGAGCACTCAACACCGGATACCGCGTGGAGGCCGCCGACGGCGAGTACCACCTCAAGTGCTACGACGGCCGCCTCTACCAAGCCGACCAAATTCGCCGCTCCCTCGAGGCTCAGGAGTATGTGGGCCGGTCCGGCGTCCCCGTCCCCGCCGTGCGCCGCAACATCCGGGGCGACGCGATCACCGACGTGCCGGGCGTCGGGTCGGTGGTCCTCTCCACCTTCATTCAGGGCGTCCACCATCGGCGCGGCGCGATACCGGATACGGCGGCCGGCGCGATGGGCCGGACGCTGGGCACCCTCCACCACATCCTCGCGCGTTTCGACGAGCCGCGGCCCTACGCCATTCCACCGCCGGCCGAGGCCCAGGCGCGCCTGGAGGGCGTGCTCCGAAAAGCGGAGCGCCGGCGCGGCCGAAGCACTGTCGACGACATCTGCTGTCGGGTGCTGCGCCACAAGCTCGACACCCTTCACCGGTACGGTTGGCTCGCCGGCCGCTTCCCGCCGCTGCTAGCGCAGGCGACCCACGGCGACTACCAGGAGACCAACGTCCTGTTCGGCACCGACGACCGGGTCGTCGGCGTCCTCGACTTCGACAACGTGCGGTTCAACCCGCGCGTGGTCGAGGTGTCCCGTACCCTGTCGCTCGACTTCCTGCCCGACGGCCACCTGCTTCCGGAGGCCGGCGCGTTCCTCGCCGGGTACCACGACACCGGTCGGCTGACCGAGCCGGAAGCGGCGGTGCTCGCGCCGCTCCGGCTCTACCTGTCGTGCACGAGCGCTTGGCCGATCGAGCCGCGGTACGAGGACCCGGACGCCTACCAGCCCCGGTGGGACCAGTTCATCCGCGAGCCGAGCGACTGGTGGGAGAAACACGCCGATCAGCTCACCGAACGCTTGCTGGGCCTGTGTCGCCGCACAGCACCGACGGAGCCGTAGATCGAAGACCTGCTCCCGTACCCGGTCTTCGTTCCTCATCCAGGGTCGACAGTCCAGTTCAGAGCAACAAAAGAACCGGCTCATGCAGAGAAGAGCAGAACGCGCTCACCGTTGGCATTGATGGCGAACCACGCGCCGCCCGACTCGCCCCCGAGTGCTCGGCTCTCCAGCTGGAAGCCGAGGTCGCGCCGCTGCTCCGCGTTCACGTCCTGGGTGGCTCTTCGAACGCGACCTTCTGGCCGCTTCCTCCGACCCACTCATAGGGCAGCACAGCAAACACGTCTACGTCTTGGCGTCGATCCTGCCAAACGCCATAGTCGCGAAGCGTTCCCTCGTAGGTAAACCCCGCGCGACGTGCGACCGCAGCCGAAGCCGCGTTCTCCGACACAATCGTCAGGAACACGCGGGCTGCCCCAAGCTTGAACAACCAGCCCGTCATCAGCATGACGGCGCGCGTTGCGAAACCTCGCCCTCTCGCACCTGCAGCGAGCCAGTAACCGAACTGCGCCACATCCGTGCTCGACCAGCCGTCGACGCCGCACATCCCGACAAGCTCGCCCGAAGCGGCATCGACGATCGCGAAGGCGACGCCGGTCGGATTGCCCGAAACCGCGAACGTATGCCAGTTCCGCTCAAAGCTTTCGACGACCGCGACCGCATCTGCCAACGAGTGTGGCGTCGGGCCGTTGTAGCGCTCGATCGCCGGATCCCTCGACGCTTCGGCGATGAAGCTCGCCTCGGAGCGGGTCCAAGGTCTGAGCACGACCACATCGTCGGACAATGCCACCAGAGAAGGGTCACCGCCGAGTTCTGTCATGCCGACGAGACCTCTTCACCAAAGGAGATCGGTCGCCTGGACTCGAACCGCCGTGCTTTCGTCCATGGTTTCACACCACGTCCCCTCACCTCTACGAAGACGCTGGCGGCAGCCGAGAGACGCCACGAGCGGCAGGTCACGACTCCACAAGCGCAGCAGCGTGCTCCTCCATCCACGCGATCTCAAGCCCAGTCTCGTCGAGCACACCGCGGCGTTCGAGCTCAACTTCCCATTCAGAACCGTCGGCGAGGAACTTCCGCTGGTGTCCCAGAAATTCCCGCAGCCGCTCGATCCCCGCGCGAACGATGCCGATGTCAGGCTCGACACCGTACGCGTCGAGCAGCAAGCGAAACCGCCGCGCCTTCTCGCGGACGCCGGTTGGCAGTCCGTGCGCTCGACACTTCTCGTCACGCCAGAACGGCACCCAACGCCACGCGGCAAATCCCAGGTCCCACGCGCGAGGTCCCGGCGTCGCCGTGTCCCAGTCGATGAATGCCACAGGCACGCCCGCCCGAAAGATCGTGTTCTGCGGGAAAAGCTCGTTGTGACAGATGGTCTCAACAGGGTGCCGGGTCTCGTAACACCAGTCACGGCCAGCCCATGGGAACGTCGCCGCGGCATCGTGATACGCACGCAGGAGCGCGCCGAGATGCACGAGCACGTCGTCACGCCAGACATAGTCCGGGAGACGGATTTCGAAGTCGAAGCGGCCCCCTTGGTCCGGGATGTACGCTTCGCCTCGCGCGACCTCTCCCTCGATATAGGTCAGAACCTCTCGCCCTTGGTCGTCGAAGCCTAGCGCACGCGGCGCGCCAGCGAAACCTTCCCGTTCAAGGTGCCGCAGCAGATCGAGGACGGCCGGAGACCATGAGTAGCTCGTGCGCCGAATCGTCTGACCGACTCGAACGCGGGCTCTCGAGTGAGAACCGGGGAAGAAGCGCTCGGGGACCAGGGGAATCTCTGGCTCAACCATCCGTCCGGCTAACCTCTCGCGGTGGCGTACACTGCCGCAGAGCGGCCCGCCACGGGACATTCTACCGCTTCCTCGACGCCACGCTCGACCTGAGCTTCGGGCGCCCGCAGTACGCAACGGCCACGACCGACCTGAAGCACGTGACATAGATACCTCAGCAAAGGAGCTTCAACCGCAGCGACCGACGCTCCCATACCCAGAGCAGACACCGACCAGCGTCTGGGAACACCGTCCGATAACGGCTTTTATCTACCGTCGCTGGCTGGCATCCAGCCTCAGCGCGCGACGACCTGCGTGTCCGGATAACGGCGCTATCTCACGGTTCTCGGACGCGTTTTTCGGCTGGCTGCCTGGTCTTGTTCGCGGAACGGCACAGCCTCGTGCGCAAAGCAGCGGATGCGCGAGTCGGGCGCCTTCACCCAGCAGCGCCGTCCATGCACACTGATTCGCAGCGGAGAGGGCACATGGAGGTGCGGGATGGCATACCGCCCACGCCGTACTGTCCCCAGCAGGTTCCAGCCGGTGGTGCGCCCGCCGGTGCCGCTGCCGGTGGCGACCTCGATCCTCGCGCCCGCCGCGCTGCTGCGCTGGGCCAATGACCTGCTCTTCGGCGGCCCATTTACTGACTGTCGCCTGTGGCGCCGCGGCATGAACGATACCTACCTCCTGCAGGCGGGGGAGCGACGGTCGCTGGTGCGGGTGTACCGCGCCGGCTGGCGGTCTGATGCCGATATCGGCTACGAACTGGACCTGCTCCGCTGGCTGGCGCGGGCCGGCATCGCCGTCGCGCAGCCGCTGACCGCGCGCGACGGCGATGCCGTGCACCACATGGCCGCCCCGGAAGGGGTCCGCCCCGCCGTGCACTTCGCGTTCGCGCCTGGCACCGTCCCACCGTTCGATGCGGCGACCACCACCCGCGTGGGCGCGGCCCTTGCTGCCCTGCACCAGGCGACCGCGGGCTTCCACAGTGCCTTCCCGCGCTTCCGGCTGGACCTCGACACCCTGCTCTGGTCGCCGCTGACGACCACGACCCACGCGCTCGGCCACCGGCCGGCGGATTGCGCATGGCTCACCGAACTGGCCACGACCCTGGCCGAGCGCCTGGCCACGATCGCGCCGCAGTTAGCGCAGGGGCCGCTGCACGGGGACGTCTACCCGGGCAATGTCCACTGTACGCCGGAGGGGGCGCTCACCTGGTTCGACTTTGACCTCTGTGGCGAGGGCTGGTATGCCTACGACCTCGCCGCGTTCCGCATGAACCTCCGCGTCGGCAGGTGGACCGACCCCGACATATGGCCGGCGTTCCTTGGGGCGTACGAGGAGCGCCGGACGCTGCGGCCCGTGGAACGGGCGGCGCTGCCATTACTCGGCGCCGTCCGGGACCTCTGGCACCTGGGCCACATGCTGGGGACCGTGGTCGCGGGCGGCGAATCCTGGTGGCTGGACGAGGCGTATCTGGACCGGCGGCTCGACGCCATGCGCATGTGGGCCGCCGGCGATCTCGCCGTCCCATGAACGCCTCAGAAGTCCACCCCCTCGACGAGTTCTGAGACACGCATCAATATGGTTGAGGGTGAGAGATGCACGATGTCGCACGAACGGGCGATCACCATACGGCGGCTCTCGGAGAACGACCTGCGCCGGGCGCAGGGAATTGATGTCTCTGAGGACGGCCAGAACCTCTATCGATATATCAACGGCGAGCTCACAACTGAGCCACGGGAATGGCATCGACCCGCATGGGATGCCCCCCAATGGGAGGACAAAATCACCGCGTGGGTCCAGGTGCTCAGGTGGGACGTGGTCATCGGCGCTTTTGACGGTGCGACGTTGATCGGCATGGCGTCGCTACGCTACCGGTTGACGGAGACGGTGGCACAACTTGTCTCGCTCCATATCAGCCGCGCCTATCGCCGGCACGGCGTGGCGACGCGTCTCTTGCACGAACTGATGCGACTGGCCCGGCAGAGCAACGCTCGGGAACTGTACGTATCCGCGGCCCCGACGGCGTCCGCGATAGGGTTCTACACCAGGCATGGCTTTGCGCCCACCGCGCACGTCAATCAACGCCTCTACGACTTGGAGCCCGAAGACATCCACATGACCCTGACGCTCTAGCATGAGGCCGCCCCACCGTAGAGGGTGGGGTCAGGTGCCTTCAGATCCTGCGCATCGGCGGGTATCAGCCGTTCGCTGGCGATAGGAGGTGAGAAGGCACGGTCCGGTATCCGGTCAGCCGGCTGAAAAAAAGCCGGAATCGAGCCGAAGCCGCCGATGTCGGCAACGCTGTCAGTCGGTACCTGAATCTGGCGGGTCCGCTGGCCAAAGGCCCTCGGCGGCCCTCGGAGCCCACAAGAGGCGTGTCGGGGAGTTTTTCAACAGGCTGGGCCCTCCCTACAGTGCCACTTCCTGTGGCTGGGTGCCGGCATGACGGTCCAATGCATCGATGAGTTTCGGCCAGAGGCCGGTGTCATGCCAGAGCCGGTAGCGTTTGTACGCGGTTTCCCATTTGCCACATTCGGGCGGCAGGTCGCGCCACGAGGCCCGCGTGCGCACGACCCAGAGGATGCCGCCGAGCACCCGCCGGTGGTCATGGCGTGGCCGCCCAACCGGTGGAGCTTGCGGCGGCAGGAGCGCCTGGATCGCCTGCCACTCTGCGTCGGTCAGCCCCGTCTGTAGCGACACGGGCGGTGACGCCCGCACGCGTGGTCTCGATCGTTCCACGGTGCGTGCGCGCCGCGCCGCAGCACAGCGAGCCGCGACGGCCTGATGGGCGCGCCGCCACACCGACCAGCCGAATCGGAACGCGCGGTGCTCCTCACGCTCCGCCATCGCCAGTACCAGCCGGCGGACCTCCGGCACCGTGAGCGGGATTAGGTTCGCCGCAGATCCCCCTTTTGCGCGTCTTCCTCCCCTCGTGCGGCCTGGCGCATCACCACCAGATAGGCATGCGCCAGAAGGCAGAGGGTCACGAAGCGGTGCCAGGCCGTCCAGGTGCGCACTTCGTACTGATCCAGGCCGACTTCGCCCTTGGCCTGGGCGAAGCATTCTTCGATCTGCCAGCGCTGGCCGCAGCGGCGCACCAGGTCTGTGGTCGGGATCACTTCCGGGCCGTAGACGAGGTAGTACGCCAGCTCATCTGGCTCCTCGACACTCCGCCGCACCAGCAGCCAGCGCCGCATCCCAGCGCGACACGCCTCGGAGAGGGGAAGACACGCCCATTCCTGACGCTGGACGTTATAGGGACCGGCGCCGCTGGGTGGCTGCGTCCAGTCATCCTCCGTCAGCCGCCCAGCCAGCTTCGCCGCGGTCTGCCGCCGTCCGCGGTACCAGACAGCGTGCGTCTTCGGCACCATGAGTGCGTAGGCCCACCCGTGGTCCTCCAGCCACCGGCGGAATCGATGCGAGCGGCCATAGCCAGCGTCGGCCAGCACCCAGGCCGCGGGGACACCGGCCGCACCGGCACGCGCGAGCATGTCCTGGGCCAGCCGAAGCTTGGTAGCGAACTGAATCGTGGTCGGCACGCCGGCTGTCCGGCGCCGCTCGGCGTCATCCGTCCAGGCGTGGGGCAGGTAGAGCGCTCGGTCGATGAAGGCCGCGCCGTGGACCGACGCATACGCGAGGAAGACGCCTACCTGGGCATTGGCGGTGTCGCCCACGGTGCCCGTGTACTGGCGCGAAACGCCACACGACTGCTCGCCCTTCTTCACGAAGCCGGTGTCGTCCAGGATGAGCACACCGCTGGCCGCATCACCGAGGTGATCGACCACGTACGCCCGCAGGTCGTCACGGACGCCGCCAGCGTCCCAGCTTGCGCCGTTCAAGAGGCGCTGCACCCCACGCGGGCTGGCCTCGCCGATTGCTTCGGCGAGCTGCCAGCTGTTCTTGCGCTCCGCCCGGCCGAGCAAGCCGACCAGATACCGCCGGACCCGCTCGCGCACCTCCACGCGCGCGAACCGGCCAGCAATCCGCTCCTGCAGCTCAGCGAACGCATCCGACCATCGGTCCATCGTCCGCAACGGCAGCCTGCTCGACTCACTCGCCATAACGCGCCCTCAGTTTTGGGCGGCAGCATAGCGCAGACTGGGCGAAGTGGCACTGTAGGG
>JBFXAN010000204.1:0-10880 GCA_050184225.1 Dehalococcoidia bacterium
GAGTGGAGACTGATCGGCACGTGGGTGCCAGTATCACCCATCGCGCCACCCGTACCTTTCGACCAAGTTGGGAGCATCGGTTCCGTGAGGCTCCCCTCTCCCGCTCGGCGGGAGTGGGGTCGGGGGTGAGGGCCATCTGCCCTTGAATCGACCTCCCTTCGCATCATAGGATCTGCGTAAGATGGCGAATGATCCGCAGGTATAGGTAGGTTTGGAGAGGTTTTCCCGCTACACCGCCTTTCGTGCTCGGATGAGGAACGCATGACGCAACAGACGGTTCACGCAGCGCAGGATGCATCAGAGTTCGATCCGGCGCGGATGCAACGCTATTACCCGATCTTCCTTGACCTCGTGGAGAAGCCGGTGATCGTGATCGGCGGCGGCGCGGTCGCCTGTGAGAAGGTGGCCGGATTACGCAAGGCCGGGGCACGCATCACGATCGTCAGCCCGGAACTTGCCGACGAACTGGCCGAACTGCGCGATGCGGGCGAGCTGACCCACATCGCACGGACGTGGCAATCTTCGGATCTCGACCAGGACTGGACCGTGGTGATGGTGGCGACGGACGACGGTGCCGTCAATAAGGAGGCGACTGCCGCGTCGCGCTCGCGGCGCATCTGGGTGAACGCCGCCGACGACCCCGTCAACTGCGACTTCATCCTCCCGTCGGTGGTGCGCAAGGGAAAGATCACGCTCGCCGCCTCCACGGCGGGCACCAGCCCTGCCCTCGCCCGGCGGTTGCGGGAGGAACTGGAAGACTACCTCACCGACGATATGCCCGCGCTGGCAGACCTCCTTGCCGAGGTACGCGTCGAGGTGCGGCAGCGCGGCCTGCGGGTCGAGAACGAAACCTGGCAGCAGGCGATCGACGGTCCGTTGCGCGTGCTGCTCGCCCAGCGGCGCTACGACGAGGCAAGGGAACGGCTCGTGCAATCGCTCGGCGTTGCCGCTGACCTAACCCCCCGGCCCCCTTCCCTGCGAGGGAAGGGGGAGTCCCCGTCAACCAAGGGTGCCAGTATCCCGTTTGGCGATACCGACGATCCTCGTTCCACCACGGTAAACCAGGACTCCCCCTTCCCTGCGAGGGAAGGGGGCCGGGGGGTTAGGTCAGCTTCCGCGCTGCTGTTCGCCCAGGCACAGACGTTGTTGCCGGGCGGCGTCGATAGTCCCGTGCGTGCGTTCGGCGCGGTCGGCGGTGAACCGGTCTTCTTCGATCGCGGCGCGGGTGCACACGTGTGGGATGCGGACGGGAATCAGTACGTCGACTGGATGTGCTCCTGGGGACCGCTGATCCTCGGCCATGCCGACCCGCGAGTGATCGCGGCGGTGACAGAGGCGGTCGTCCAGGGGACCAGTTTCGGCGCACCCAATCGCCGTGAAGTCGAACTGGCGGCGCTGGTGCGCGAGCGGATGCCCTCGGTCGAGATGTTGCGCTTCGTCAGTTCGGGTACTGAGGCGTCAATGAGCGCCCTCCGGCTGGCGCGGGCCGCCACCGGTCGGGACAAGATCATCAAGTTCCGCGGCTGTTATCACGGCCACACGGATAGCCTGCTCGTCGATGCGGGGTCCGGCGCCCTCACCCTCGGCATCCCCGGCACGCCCGGCGTCACCAAGGGGGCGGCCTCGGACACGCTGGTTGCGGAGTTCAATGACTTGGCCTCGGTCGAGCGACTGCTGAAGGCGAACCGCGGTGAGGTTGCTACCGTGGTGGTGGAGCCGGCCGCCGGCAACATGGGTGTGATCGCGCCCGCGCCCGGCTTTCTTGAAGGGCTGCGCCGGTTGACTTCGGAACACGGCGCGTTGTTGATGTTCGATGAGGTGATCACGGGCTTCCGCGTCGCGCCCGGCGGCGCCCAGGAACGCTACGGCGTGACGCCGGACCTGACCGTATTGGGCAAGATCATCGGCGGCGGCATGCCGGTCGGCGCCTATGGCGGTCGCGCAGATCTGATGTCGATGGTGGCGCCGGCTGGTCCCGTTTATCAGGCGGGCACCCTCTCCGGCAACCCGGCGGCGATGGCGGCCGGGATTGCCACACTCCGCGCCCTCGCGGAGCCGGGCATCTATGATCGGCTGGAGGAAACGGCCGCCGCACTGGAGAGAGGATTGCTCGACGCCGCCCGCGCCGCCGGACGGCCGTTCGCCGTCAACCGGGTTGGCTCGCTGTTGACGCCCTTCTTTACCGACGGGCCGATCGATGGCTACGCCGCGGCGATGCGGTCGGATACCGCCGCGTTCGGCGCATTCTTTCGGTCGATGCTCGACACCGGCATCTATCTGCCGCCCTCGCAGTTCGAGGCGTGGTTCGTCTCCACTGCTCACGGCGAGCCGGAGGTCGAGCTGACGCTGTCCGCCGCCCGCCGCGCGTTCGAAGGAATGGCGTGATGACGACAAACGGGCAGAACGTGGAACACACGCCACCCAGCGTGCTGCGACTCGCCACGCGTGGCAGCGCGCTGGCGCTGGAGCAAACGGCAATTGTCGATCGGCTGCTCCGCGAACAGCACCCCGGCCTCATGACCGAACTCGTGACCGTGACGACGACCGGCGATGCGAACCAGAGCGCGCCGGTGACGCAACTCGGCGATGGCGCCTTCGTGCGAGGTGTCGAGGCGGCGCTGATCCAGGGACGCGCCGATGTCGCGGTCCACAGTGCGAAGGACGTTCCCACGACGGAACCGGCGGGATTGACGCTCGCCGCCTTCCCGAAGCGCGCTGACGCACGGGACGTGATTGTCAGTCGGGATGGCCGCCGCTTCACCGAATTACCGTCCGGCGCTCGGCTGGGCACGAGCAGCCCGCGCCGCGCTGCCATCGCCCGCTCGCTGCGGCCGGACATCGAGGTGCTACCGATCCGAGGCAACGTCGATACCCGGCTGCGCAAGCTGCACGCGGGTGAGTACGACGCGCTGGTGCTTGCCGCCGCCGGACTGACCCGGCTCGGACGCGGGGCGGAGGCGACGGAGTACTGTGATCCACTCGTCTGGGTGCCCGCCCCCGGCCAGGGTATTCTCGCCATCCAATGCCGCAGCGGCGACCCGGCGGCACAGATCCTCACCGCCATCGACCACGCATCCACCCACGCCGCGATCGCGGCCGAGCGCGCAGTCCTCCGTCGCCTCGGCAGCGGCTGCCGCACACCAGTCGGCGCACATGCTCGCATCGAGGACGATACACTGATCCTGAACGCCGTCCTTGTCTCGCCGGACGGACGCCGAACGGTGATCGCCCAGCAGGCCGGTTCACCTAACGACGCCGGCCAGATCGGAACAGCGCTCGCCGACGACCTCATTCGCCGCGGCGCCGACATCTATCAACTCGCCGGCTAGCGGCGCCACACCGACCATGACCACTCCCAACTCCGAAGCCCGCACTCCGAACCCCAACGCCGGCACCGTCTGGCTGGTCGGCGCTGGTCCCGGCGATCCCGACCTGATTACGGTCGCGGGATTGAAGGCGCTCCGTGACGCGGATGTCGTCGTTTACGACCGGCTGGCCGCGCCGGCGCTGTTGCGCGAGGCACGAGCCGACACCCTGCTGATCGACGCCGGCAAAGCGCCCGGCGCGCACACACTCGGTCAGGCAGGGATCAACGCGGTCCTGGCCGAACATGCGCTGGCCGGTCGGATGGTGGTACGGCTGAAGGGCGGCGATCCATTCATGTTCGGCCGCGGCGGCGAAGAGGCGCTGCATCTCGTCGAGCGCGGCATCCCGTTTCGGGTCGTGCCCGGCGTGACCAGCGCCGTCGCCGCCCCTGGCTTCGCCGGTATTCCGGTGACGCATCGCGGCGTCGCCGGTTCGCTGCTGATCGCCACCGGCCATGAGTCCGCCGACAGCGCATCCGAATCGATGAACTGGCCGGCGCTCGCGGGAGCGGCAGACACGCTGGTCTTTCTGATGGGTGTCGAGCGGCTGGAAGGCATCACGTCGCGGCTGATCGAGGCGGGACGTCCGGCGGCGCAACCGGCAGCGCTGGTCCGCTGGGGCAGTACGCCGGAGCAGCAGGTCGTCAGCGCCACGCTCGGCACGATCGTGGATACGGCGCGGGCGAGCGGCATCCGGCCGCCGGCGGCGCTCGTGGTCGGCGAGGTCGTGCGCCTCCGCGAGCACCTTGCCTGGTTCGAATCGCTGCCGCTGTTCGGCGCGCGGGTGCTGGTCACGCGCACGCGGGAGCAGGCGAGCGGACTGGCCGCGCGGCTTCGCGAGCTGGGTGCGATCCCGCTCGAGTTCCCCGCAATCGCGACCGAGCCGCTGGCCGATTCCACCAGACTGGATGCGGCGTTGCGACACCTCCCCGATCAGGAGTGGGCGGTATTCACCAGTCAGAACGGCGTCAGCGCGGTGCTGGATCGGCTCGACGCGCTTGACCTGGATCTCCGCGCCTTCGCCGGGGTTCGGATCGTCGCGGTCGGTCCGGCGACCGCACGGGTGCTCCGGGCGCGCGGCCTCCGCGCCGATCTCGTGCCGGAGGCGTTCTCCGGCGCAGGCATCGTCCAGGCGATGACCGTGATTGGCGTGAGCGGAGCGCGGGTGATCCTGTTTCAGCCCGACATCGCCCCGCCGGACCTCCAGGATGGACTGCGCGCGGCGGGCGCGGATGTGCTGCGGGTCGCGGCCTATCAGACCGTCGGCGGGCCAGGCCGCCGTGCCGAGCTTGAACGCCTCCTGGCGAACGGTGTTGACGGGGTGACGCTCACGAGTTCCTCAACGGTTACGCATCTGCTCGCGGCGTTGGATGGCGATCGCACGCCGCTTGATGGCGCATTGGTCGCGTCGATCGGTCCGATGACCTCGGCCGCCGCCCGCGCGGCGGGGTTGCCCGTCGATGTCGAAGCGGATCAGCATACGATCGACGGATTAATCGACGCGCTGTGTCAGGCATGGCGGGATCAGGCCCGAACGAAGGAGAGCGTCAGATGACCACGACTCGCGGACTGGAGATTCCCGCCTTCACGCGCCTGCGGCGGCTGCGCGCCACGCCGGCCCTGCGGCGCATGGTGCGCGAAACGCTGCTCTCACCCGCCGACTTCATCGCTCCTTTTTTCGTCACTCATGGGATGGATGTGCGAAAGCCGGTGGAGTCGATGCCCGGTGTTGCTCAACTTTCGGTTGACGTGCTCGTCGACGAGGCGCGCGGGCTCGCTTCGCTGGGCGTACCTGCCGTACTCCTCTTTGGCCTTCCCGCCGAAAAGGATGCGACCGGCTCGGAGGCGTATGCCGCAGACGGCATCGTCCAGCGTGCGGTGATGTCGCTGAAAGACGCGCTGCCCGACCTCGTCGTGATTACCGATGTCTGCCTCTGTGAGTACACCGACCACGGTCACTGCGGCGTGGTCGAAGGGGGGCTGGTGCTCAACGATCCGACGCTCGACCTGCTTGCCCGAATGGCGCTCTCCCACGTCGAGGCGGGTGCCGACATCGTCGCACCGTCAGACATGATGGACGGTCATGTTGCCGCGCTCCGCCGAATCCTCGACGCTACCGGGCACACCGGCGCCCCGGTGATGGGATACTCCGCCAAGTTTGCATCGGCGTTCTACGGTCCCTTCCGCGAAGCGGCGGAGAGCACGCCGCAGTTTGGCGACCGCCGCACCTATCAGATGGACCCGGCGAACGGCCGGGAGGCGCTGCGCGAGGTGAACGCCGACCTGGACGAGGGGGCCGACATCGTCATGGTCAAGCCCGCCCTCGCCTACCTCGACGTGATTCGAGCGGTGCGCGACCGCGTGTCACAGCCGATCGCCGCCTACAACGTCAGTGGCGAGTACGCAATGGTGAAGGCCGCCGCCGCCAACGGCTGGCTGGACGAGGAGCGCGTCACGCTGGAGATCCTCACCGGCATCAAGCGGGCGGGCGCCGACCTGATCATCACCTATCACGCCGCCGACGCCGCTCGCTGGCTGCTGGCGAGCTAGCGATCACTTCAAGGCGCCACGATCGACCGTGCTTCGAAAAAACTAACGCTGGTCCGGGCCGCGACGGTAGTGATCCCGGAGGGCGCGCAGTCGATCCCGCTCCTCTGCTGTGAAGTGGGGTCGTGCCGCGTCCCATCGCGCGATGCGGTGAGCGAGCGTGTTCGCACCCCATGTTGCCGCCAATATCAGGGCTGCAGAGGTTCCGATCAGGAATGGCAGCGCGAGCAGTCGCGGGTCCATCGTCACTCAAGCATAGCAGGGGGTGGTCGTGCCAATGCTGATCGAACGTGTTCATCACTTAGTGACTCACGGTCAGCCGTAAGCCGGCGATCCCGCTGACGAGCAGCGCCAGGGAAATGAGCTTGAGCACGTCACGCGACTCACCGAGAAACAACATGCCCACGATCGCGGTGCCGGCGGCGCCAATCCCGGTCCACACGGCGTATGCCGCGCCAACCGGGAGCGAGCGAAGCGCGAGGGTGAGCAGGTAAAAGCTCAATCCGCCGGCGGCAAGGAAGCCCAGGCTGGGCCACAGCCGTGTGAACCCGTCGGCCTGCTTCAACAAGAGCGCCCACAACGTCTCAAGCAAACCCGCGATGAACAGATAGACCCAGGCCATGACCAAACCTCAAAGGACGCCGCCTTCAGTAAGCTGAAGCAGCCGTTCCAACACATCGCGCCGGCGCTGCCCGCCCGGCGGAGCGAGCCCAAACAGATCGGCAAACCACTGTCCGTCGGCGGCCAGCCGAATCACAGTGGCGATCGCCGGATCCACACCATCGGCCGCGGCCCGATCCTGCCATGCTTCGAAGCGGCGGCGGGCGGGCAGCATCAGTTCCGGATCGGTCGCCACCGCCGCAAGCAGCGCCGATCCGACGGCGATCTCTTCATCGGGCAGGGCAAAGCTCGCTCGAACATAGGCCCGCAGCCAGCGACCGGTGACCGGGCCGGTATCGGCGACCCGCTGCCGCTCGATGTCGGCCTCGAAGACGTCGAGCAACCGGCCAAGCATTCCCGCGATCAGCGCGTCCTTGCTGGGAAAGTGGTAGAGCAGCCCGCCCTTACTCACCCCGGCAGCGCGTGCGACCGCCTCCAGCGTGAGATGCGCCACTCCTTCCGCCCGCACCAATCGGTCCGCTGCTTGGAGGATCGCCAGCCTCGTCTCGGTCGAGCCACGTGCGAGGGCCATCTACTCCGCCTCCCGCTTTATCACCCCTAGGTCAACCTTATGTTTATTATACCGTCCGGACGGTATAGCTACAACGGCTCATCACTCTCCCTCACGGCCACATCGCAATTCGCGGGCCGGTATAATCGGGTTGCTCGTTTCGCGAGGGCCGCTGCAAAGGAGACGACGATGGACATCAACACGCTGAAGCAACTGCTGCAGGAGAAGGTCAATCTCAGTCCCGAACAGGCCGAACAGGCGGCGCAGGTCGCACTTCAATACGTCGCTGAACAGATACCCCAGGCATCCGGTTTAATCGAGAAGGCCGGCGGTGCAGAAGGTTTGTCCAAGAAATTGGGCGGTATTCTCGGAGGGTGATACCTAACCCCCCGGCCCCCTTCCCTCGCAGGGAAGGGGGAGTCCTGGTTAACCAGGGTGGAATGAGCATCGTTGGTATCGCACAACGAGATACTGTCAGCCCGCAGCAGACGAGGACTCCCCCTTCCCTGCGAGGGAAGGGGGCCGGGGGGTTAGGTCACGCGAGCCGAACGGCTATGCCGCATCCATATTGAGCCACGTCGCCAGCGTCGTGCTCCGCCGCAGCCGATCGAGGATGTTGCGGGTGAGGCGATAGACATCGCGGACGCTGGGAAACAGGTCGGGATGGCGCTCGTGGATCTCCGCCGGGCGTAGCCCAAGCTCGTAGGTGAGGTGGACGAGGAGCCGATCGCGATCGTCGCGAAAGTGTTCCTCGACCACGCGCCAGAAGGCGGGCGCGTCGATCCGGTCGATGTCGGTCGGTGAAGCCTCTTCCATGCGGTACTCCGCGTCGTAGTGTCGGTCTTCGAGCGACACGTATCGGGTACGGCGCCGGACCTCATCCAGGACGACGCTGCGCGAGCAGAGTTTGAGATATCCCAACACGGCACTCGCATTCCCCGCCGCACCAGCGAACTTATCCGGTGTGTAGCTGTGCCAGAACTTCACCCAGGCCGATTCAACCATCTCTTCGCTCTCGCCGAAGTCGGCACCGGAACGCAGGCACCAATGCAGAACGTGGTCATGGTACAGCGTCATCAACGCCCGCCAGCCCTCCTGGTCATGGCCGGCGATCGCCCGGCGAAACAGCTCATTTGAATACCTGTCATCGCGAGATTCGCCATGCGCGGATGACGCCATCTCTGCGCGACAGCGCTCGATCAGTTGTTGCACCGTCAGTTGCGCGATGTCCCCCGTGCACAACATGGGTGGCCCCTCCTTCACCAGCGCCCGGCGGCGCCGGTTCAGCACACTCGAACTCGGTCTAATCGGTGGCGCGAACCATCGGCGCGCCCCACCACCAACCAGAGAGGGAAAGGCAGCATGCCTGTCGGGCGGCGGCCTTCCTCCGGAATGACGCGTCGGGCGATCCCCTCCGGCCGGCTCATCGCGATCAATTCGAATGACATCTCATCGTACATGCTTGGACCGTCCCTTCCCTGGTGCGGTATCATGGCCGGCATCAGGCTTCCCCACACACTGACGATATCTGGACGGTACCCGCGTGACGCTGCAGGCGTGATCCAAAAAAGGCTCAATCATGGCTCAACCTGCTCACACCACCGCTCAGTCGCGCGCGCAATTGCCTCCATACTGGAGCCGCGTCCTTCGCGCCTTGCGTGAGGCCCGCGGCGTTACGCAAGAGGCATGGGCCGGGCGGCTCAGCTACAGCCGCGCCACAATCCGGCGCTGGGAATCGGGCGCAAGCATTCCGGATGCCGGCGCCGAGCGAGCGATCATCGCGTATTGCGCGGAGGCGGCGCTGTTTCGGCCCTTCGACGAAGGCATCCTCAAGGGGCAAACCCTCACGCCCGCCTGGATCGAGAGCCTGCTCACGCGGGCGCGGAGCGGCGGTGCGACGACAGCGCCGCCGGCAGACGACACCACCGGCGCGCACCGTCACGTCGAACGGGCGCCGGCGTCGATTGACGTACCCGGCAATCTCCCGCTGCTGCTGACCGACTTTATCGGCCGCACGAACGAGCAGGCCACCGTCGTCGAGATGCTCTCGTCGAACCGATTGGTGACGCTCTCCGGGCCTGGGGGAAGCGGGAAGACGCGGCTGTCTCTGCAGGTCGCGGGCGCGGAGGCGGTCCGCTATCCGGACGGCGTCTGGCTGATCGAGCTAGCATCGCTTGCCGACCCCGCCCTCGTCCTCCGCACGGTCGCCACCGTCGTCGGCCTGCGCGAAGTCCCCGACGACGAGCTCGAGGCGGCGCTCATTCGGTTCTTTCGCGCGCGGCGCTGCCTGCTCATCCTCGACAATTGCGAGCACCTCGTCGATCCGAGCGCCCGGCTCGCCGCGACATTGATCGGGGGATGTCCGACGCTCACTATCCTCTCGACCAGCCGGGAGCCGCTGCACATCCCCGGCGAATCCGTATTTCCCGTCCCCCCGCTCTCCTTGCCCGACCCCGTCGCCGATCCGACGGTCGCCGCGATCGGCATGTCGGAAGCCGTGCAGTTATTCCTGGCGCGGGCGTCCGCCGTGCGGCCGACCTTTCGCCTGGCGGCGGAGAATGCGGAGACGGTCGCCGAGATCTGCCGCCGGTTGGATGGCATTCCCCTCGCGCTCGAGCTCGCGGCGGCGCGGATCAAGCTGCTCAGTCCCGACGAAGTCGCCGCGCGGCTCAATAACCGCTTTCGATTGCTCACCAGCTCCAGCGCGGTGATCCCGCCTCGTCATCAGACGCTGCGGGCGGCGATCGACTGGAGTTATGACCTGCTGACAGCGGAGGAACAGGCGTGCTTCAACCGGCTCTCGGTGCTGCCCGGCGGCTGGACCGTGGACGCCGCCGAAGCGATCGGTGCGGGCGACGGCATCGACACCGATGACGTGCTCGACCTGCTCGGCGAGCTGGTCGACAAGTCGCTGGTCACCACGGACGAGCACAACGGCGTGCTGCGCTATCGACTCTTCGAATCGATTCGCGAGTACGCGGCGGAGAAGCTGGCCGCGTCTGGTGAGGCCGATGCCGCATGCCGGCGCCGAGAGAGCTGGCTCACCGCCTTCGCCGAGCAGCCGGCGCCGGAGCGTGAGGGACCGGAGTTGACCGCCTATCTGCTTCGGTTGGACGCCGACGCCGACAACTTCCGGGCGGCCCTCGCCTGGCGTCTCGAAGCAGCGCGCGAACCGGAGTCCGGTCTGCGCCTCGCCGCCGCGCTCGGACCCTTCTGGGAGGGGCAGGGTGGGAATGCGGAAGGGTTGCGTTGGCTCGATCGCTACATGCAGGTGTGTCCCGACGCGCCGCCGCCGCTGCGGGCGGGCGCCCTCTTCCAGATCGGCAAGCTCGCGTTCTGGAGCGGCGACTACGATCGGGCGGTGATCATCCTCCAGGAGAGCATGGCCCTCTTCGAGCAATTGAACGACCAGCGCGAGGGAGCCGCCGTCCGCTACTGGCTCGCGAACACGGTCGGGTTACTGGGCCAGAACCAACGATCGAACGAACTGCTTTTCGAAGCGCTCGCCCGCTATCAAACCCTCGGTGACCGTCTCGGCATCGCCCGGATGCTCCGCGAGCTGGCGCTCGGCGCGATGTTCGACGGCGACATCGCACACGCGGAAGCGCTTTGCAACCGGAGCCTGGCGCTGTATCAGGAGATGGGCGACCGCCACGGCATGGCCCAGCCGCTCTCCGTCCTCGTCCGGGCGATGTTCGTCAGCCGCGCGTACGAGCGCGCGGCGGAGTTTGCCGAGCAGGCGATCGCGATCAGCGCCGAGCTTGGCTCGCGTCAGTTCCGCGCCAACCTGCTGGTCG
>JBFXAN010000205.1:0-10744 GCA_050184225.1 Dehalococcoidia bacterium
CGACCTGCCGTCCAGCCAGGTGACACAGGTCTTCTATCAGGGACCGTCCGCCGGGACGGGAACCTGCCTGCCGGGTGTGATCACACCGCCGGCCGGCCACGAGTGCCTGATTCTGACCTATCCGTCGAGCGGTGGCACCGGCAGGACTCAGACCTGCTTCTTTATCAACGGCCCGGTCCCGCCCTCGGGATGGATGGACGCGGGTAACGCCCGTGTTGATGCCAGCGGCAATTTCTCCTTCACCGGTCAGATGCCTGTCCCGACGAATCTGACCTTTATGCGCGTGACGAACACGACGTGCACCGCTGACCCGGCGAGCAATCTCGTGTGGGAAGGCCCGCTCCAGCGCCTCCAAGGCACGCCGCCCGGCGTGGACCACTGGGCAGGCGCCCTTCGGCCGGTGGGGCTGGCGGTCAGTAACGGCGGCAGCGGCATCGGCCAGCTGACCCGACCGGTTACCGCCAATCCGTCGTCGCAGATCGTCGCCACGCTGTTTAGCGTCGGCATCATCAATTCGGGGGCGACCTTCCAGGTCTGCCTGCGCGCTCCGTAGCAACGGAGGTTCACCAACGTGGCCGAAGGCGCCAAGAGCAACGTGAGCCTTGGCGCCTTCGTGCCGTAACGGTAATTCCGGTGCGGTCAGGACACTGTGACGTAGGTTGCCGGCTGTGCGGCTGATGCTGGTCTTGCTTGGCGGAGCACTTGGTTCAGGCGCCCGCTACCTGGTCAGTGTCTGGCTGTTGGAGCGATTCGGCGGTGGGTTTCCGTGGGGAACCCTCACGGTAAATGTCATCGGCTCATTTCTCATCGGTGTGATCGCAACCCTTGCGGATGAGCGGGCCGTCATCGGTCCATCAGCCCGCGTTTTCCTCATCGTTGGCGTCTTGGGGGGATTTACCACCTTTTCGAGCTTCTCGCTCGAAACCCTTCGGTTGCTGGAAGACCGCGGCGCTGGTGTAGCAGTGCTGAATGTGATCGGCAACGGCACCTTGAGCCTCGGTGCAGCGGGGTTCGGCATTGTTGCCGCACGCAGCTTCGATTAGCCAGAGGTACTGTCGAACCGAGCCGCGAAGCACTGGCGGCGTGCCTGCTCGCCTCATTCGCCAACCTGCTACGCTGTGCGAAGAGTACTCCCGAGGTTTGGCCATGAGCGTGATGTCGGAGATCGCGCAGGAAGTGTTGCAGGCGATGGAGGGCGGCGCGCCCGTCGTCACGGCGACGGTGGTGCAGAGCGCGCTCGATGGAATCCAGGCCGGCGACAAGTTGCTGGTCCGTGCCGATGGCAGCATGCTCGGCGGGATGGGCGGCGGCCAGATCGAGCGGGCCGTGGTGCAGCACTGCGTCGACGCGATCCCTCGTCACGCGGTGGAAACGATCCGATTGACGGCGGCTGGTGCGATCGTTGGTGACCGGCATCAGGCTGTCGCCCTTGAAGTGATGATCGAGGTCATCGAAGCGCCGGTCCGGCTCGTCGTCGTCGGCGGCGGCCACATCGGCCGCTCCCTCATCCGCATGGGCGCAGAAGTAGGGTTTTCCTGCACGGTGATCGACGACCGACCAGACTATGCCAACCGCGAGCGATTTCCCGAGGCTGATCACGTCATCTGCGCCGACTTCGAACCGGCGCTGGCCGAACTTCCGGTGGACCACAACACCTATATCGTCCTCGTCACACGCGGCCATAAGCAGGACGAGACGAGCCTTCGTTGCTTGGTGGAGCGTCCGGCCGCGTATCTCGGTATGATCGGATCAAAGCGGCGCACCGGCGCTGTCATTCAGCATCTTCAAGACGACGGCTTCGACCTGGATGCGCTGGCGCGGGTGCGAACCCCGATCGGCCTGGACATCGGTGCCGAGACGCCGGAGGAGATCGCGGTCAGCATTCTGGCGGAGATCATCATGACCCGCCGCGGCGGCAGCGGCCGCTCCATGTATTACCGTCGCGGCATGCGGTCCCTTACTGAGATGGCGACAGACGCGCCGTAGCGTTCGAAGCCGGAACGATGCACGACCGCCACCCGATCGACCAGCGGCACGCCCTCGACGATGATCCGTTTTCGTATCAAGTCACCAAGGAGGAGAAGGTCTTCATCGCCTGGCGGGGACGCCGAATCATGACCCTCCGTGGCGCCGAAGCCCGCCGCTTCCTCGACCGGATCACGCCGCTCGATCGCAAGCACGCACAACTCCTGATGGCACGCATCACCGGCAACTTCAAACGCGGCAACGAACGCCCTACTCGTCGAGGTACTTGAGTGGGTGGCGTCCGTCGACGTAGCCGATGAACGGCGGGGCGATGTTGTAGCCGAGCAACTCCTGGAGGCGCTCGGGCAAGGTGCGTATCGTGCTCTTTGGCACAGCGATGACGTGGTTCTCCTGCTGCCGCAGCCAGCCGACGACATACTCCAGGATCACACCGAGGCGGGGACGGTCCGTGGTGTTGGCGCCACCGCCGTGGAAGACGCTGCCCAGGAAGAACATCACGGAGCCGGCGGGCATCACCGCCCGCGTCGCCGGCATTCCGGCGTCCGGGCGCCGGTCGACCCAGCGATGACTACCGGGTATCACATGAGTTGCACCGTTGGCCTCGGTGAAGTCGTCCAGCGCCCACATGGTGTTGACGACCAACTCATCGTGGGGCAGCCGAATCGGGTAGATGCCGTCGTCGCGGTGGAGGCTTTGCGCCTTCTCGCCCGGCCCGATCTCGATGCCAACCGGCGCGCTCAGCTGATAGTTCACCAACACCTGATCGAGCACGCCCAGTACGAGCGGATGGATCGCCGGCTGGTCGAACGCACGGGTCTTCGCGAACAGCGCATATATCCGGCGCGTCGAAAACCCTTCGAAGTTGTTGCGGCCGGTCGGGGTCGATTCGAGGATGCGCGTCAGTTCATCTCGCTTCGCCCGCGTTTCCTCCGGGTTGAGTATCCCCTCGACGATCGCATACCCGTCTGCTTCGAGTGCGCCGACGACGTCATCGATACCCGCGGTCGCTGCCAGGCTGACCATGGCCACCCTCCCTGATCCCATCCGACCGGCCTGCATCTTTGCGTCGATGCGCGTGGCCGATCCGTGCTGCGATTCTACCAAGCGTTGCACGCTACACTACCATCACGCACCGACTCGAGGAGCTGCCATGGCCGCGACCGTCACTCCACACGTTCCCCTGGAATCCGGGGACCGGCTGACACGGGCCGAGTTCCACCGGCGATACTGTGCCCGGCCGGATATCAAGCGGGCCGAACTGGTCGAGGGAGTCGTCTACGTGGCATCACCCACCCGCTTTGGCGTGCACGGCAAGCAGCACGGAGCGATGACCGGACTGCTCTTCGCGTACGTGGCACGGACTCCGGGCGTGCAGATGGCGAACAACGCGACCGTCTTTCTGGATACTGATAATGAGCTTCAGCCGGATGTTTGCTTGTTCCGAGGGGTGGCGCCACCGGGCGGTGCGCGGGTGACCGAGGAGGGCTATATCGAGGGAGCGCCGCAACTCGTCGTCGAAATCGCCGCGAGCAGCGCGTCCTATGACATGCATGACAAGCTGCGCGCCTATCGCCGTGCCGGTGTGCCGGAGTATGTGGTCTGGCAGGTGTTGGAACACGAGATCATCTGGTTCCGGCTGCACGAAGGGGAGTATGTCCGCGTGCAACCGGACGCGAGGGGCGTGATCGAGAGCACCACCTTTCCCGGACTACGGCTGGCCATGTCGGCGATGCTGGCCGGCGACTTTGCCGCGGTGCTGGCAGCGCTCGACGATTGAACGCCACGGTTTTGTTCAGCGGTCAGCGGCGCGCACTCCATACGTCCAGCAGTTCGGCTTCCCGTTCTGGTTTCATGCCGGCGCCGCTGACGCCGGTGATGGTGCCAGATTCCTGCCCAGCCTCTCGGGTGCGGTCCCAATCAAGTGTGTCTCGTACCGTGTCAGCTAGCGGGCGGAAGGTGAGGCCGTCGCCGATCGCCTTCTCGGAACTTGCGCGGAGGAATCCGGCCATCTCCTCGCGGTCTTCCGGAATCCAGAGGGGCAATTCCATCCACGGTCCGGCCTCGTGTTGTGTGAGAAATACGTCGGGCATCCAGACAAAGCGCGCGTCGCTGCCCGACACTTCCTTGCAGGTTTGGAGCAGGCCGCCCATTGTCGTGATGTCATGGCGACCGGTGGCGTTGTAGATGCCGGCGCTGCCGGACTCCGCCATGCGGATGCACCATCCGGCAAGATCGCGAGCATCGATGAACTGAACGAAGCGTTCCGGGCGACCCGGTGCAAGGACATCACCACCCCGCGCGACGCGGCGTGGCCAGTAGGTGAAGCGGTCGGTGGGATCGTGCGGCCCGACGATCAATCCGGCCCGAATCGATAGAACCCGTCCCGGCATCGCCTGTTCAGCCGCCTGCTCAGAGAGCGCCTTGAGGGCGCCGTAGTGCTGTTGCACATCCTCGTTCGCGGGGTCCTCGATTGTGGCGAGCGATGCCGATTCATCAAAGCCTGGGGAGCGGGTATCAGCATAGACCGACAAGCTGGAAATGAACGTATAGTGACCCACGTTCCCCGCCAGCAGTTCGACGGACGCGCGTACAAGCCGCGGAACGTAGCCGCTTGGGTCGATGACCGCGTCCCAGCGACGGCCTTCGAGGGCGGTAAGGTTCCCGTCACGGTCGCCCCGGAGCTTCTCCACCCGGGGAAACAGGTCGGGATGATGGTGCCCTCGATTGAACAGCGTAACCTCGTGACCACGCGCCAGTGCTGCATCGACCACATGCCGTCCGAGGAATACTGTCCCGCCGAGGATCAGGATTTTCATCGCTGTTACTCTCCATAGGCCCTGCTCGATAGAGATACGATAGCAGCCGCCGCTCACCGTGAAATTGTGCGGCCCGCAAAACGGGGCCACACACACAGAGAGAGCGGGTAGTGAACCCGCTCTCACTGCGTACCCGATCGACCCAGCGTCTATCGCGCGCTCATGGGCGGATTCGCCGACCACTCCTGCATCGCCTGCTGTCCGGGTCGGTCGACATGAACTTTATCATCGACACGTTCGACCCAACTGGCAGGGATCCAGTGGTGCTGTCCACTCTTGTCTTTGGTCAACTTGATGCTGTCGCCTTCGAGCCGGTCCACGGTGCCGAACTGCTTGTCGTTCGAGCAGACCACCTGCATATGCTCACGAATCTGGGTGCTGTTCACCATGCTCGTCCTCCAGTCCCCTGATCGATGTCTGTGGGACAATCAGATCGTATGCGAGCAATCGAAGCTTCGCGTACCTCGATCGGCCAATGTGCAGCGCTATGGTTGAGGGACGCGACCATGGGCATCGAAGATCATGGTCAAACGTCCGGTAGGTCAAGCCACTTGGGCACGCGCGCCGGTTGGTATTCAGCGAATCGGTCGAGCAGGATCTCTGGTTCAGGTTCGGCGTGGATGGCGGCACGATACTCCGGGCGGAGAAACCGCTGTTCGACCATGTGATCGAAAAACCTGAGCAGCGGCGCGAAGAACTCTTCGACGTTGAGCACACCACAGGGCTTCTGATGCAGGCCAAGCTGGACCCACGTGAGCATCTCGCAGAACTCCTCCAACGTTCCCATGCCACCGGGCAAGGCGATGAAGCCATCCGCGAGCTCAGCCATCAGTGCTTTGCGCTCGTGCATCGTTTCGACGACGCGCAGGTCGGAGAGACCAGTATGCGCGATCTCCCACTCCTGCAACGAACGCGGAATAACTCCGATGACTTCGCCGTCGAAGCCAAGCATCGAGTCGGCAAGGACGCCCATCAGTCCGACGTGGGCGCCGCCATACACGAGCCCGATGCCATTGCCGGCCAGCGTCCCGGCCAGCCGAACCGTCGCTTCCAGGTACGCGGGTTTGAGGCCGGGGCTCGAGCCACAGAAGACGCAGATCCGTCGAAGTTCAACCATGGCCGACCTGGAACGTCGCTAGCGCATCTGGTTGGCGAGTACCGCCTGAGCGGCCCGCCCGATCGAACCCTCGCGGTCATAGAGCACCGCGCTGGAGACGCCGATACCGTCTGGTTCGATGCCGCGCTCGACCTGCAGGCAGATCCACTCACCGACAGGGGGTCGATGGAGATAGATCGTGCTGTCCGTGTTGATGAAACCCAGGCCACCGGGGAGGGCGCCCATGCTCCCGACCGCGTTGACGAAGTCACACGTGGAGGCCAGCCGAACGAGCGGCGACATCACTTCACCTTCGACGAGTTCCGGAACACGGATCCATGCGGTCGATGGTCCCGTCTCGGTTTGCGGCAGTCGCCGAATCTCGGAGGCCGTATGGAAGCCCTGGCGTCGGGGCATGTCATCGCCACGGAGCAGCGGCCCACGGTCGCCCTCTCCCGGGTCTCCGGGTGGATGTAAGGTGCCCGCCGATCGAGATTGGGGCTGCTCGCTGATGCGAAGCAGCAGCCCGCTCGCACGGCTCACCTCGACGCCATCCGCGGCAATGACGGCATCGACGATATGGATACGCTTGCCCTCACGCACTGATCGAGCGGTGACCGTGAGCGGTTTCATCGGGACGGGACGGAACAGATCGACGGTGAGACGGACCACGCGCATTTCGTCCGTTGCCACCAGGTTCTCGATCGCGCGGGCGAGCAGGCCGGCCGGCGGACCACCGTGCTGCAATTCGTCGGCCCAGGGGCTGCCCGCCCGCCTCGTCGGCACAAAGTACTCCCCGTCACGCTCAAACACCGCGTCCGTCATCAGCACACCCTTGGTCGGTTGGATGCATCCATGGTAGACAGCACAGGCGTTAGGCGGGAGAGGGAGGATCACAGCGTGATCGCGTCGCCGGTAGCTCCCTGGATCAGCCGAACCGGAAGCGTGATTCGCCGTCGATGCAGCCGGCATTCCTGGCCGAGGCAACTCGCCGCCTGCACGTCGAAGTAGATCTCACCTTCACCATGGCCGGTATGAATCTCGACTCGCACGGGCAATACGTCCTCGGCCCAGGAGCGTGCTCCGGCGCCGAGCAACGACGCCGGCTCCGCGCTGACGCTCAGCCGGATCGGCGGGCCGTCGCGCGCATCGAGGTCATCGCCTTCGAGATCGAGGCTGACGGTGACCGCGATCTCGCGCTGCTCGGGTAGGTCACGTCGAACCGGATGGTCGGGGTCGTGTGCCTCCGGCAGCGCCAGGCGCTCGGCGGCGCCGCTGGCCGGATCGACGAGCAGGATGCGGTGGTTGTTCGTGTCCGCCACGGCCAGGCGGCCATCCGGGAGCGCAGACAGACCGCCCGGCTCGTCCAGCCCTGTCACCGGCAGCGTGCTGAGCCGGCCGCCCTTCCAGACGCGGAGTAACGAGTTGAACGTGTCGGCGACGTACACCGAGCCGTCTGGAGCCGCTGCCACGCCCAGCGGGTGCTGCAAGCGCGCCGTCTCGCTGTCGCCGTCATCCGTACCCCACTCGAACAGCCCCTTGCCGACGAGCGTTGTCACGATCCCGTCACGCACCTGCCGGAGGGCGCTCACCTCGGAGTCGGCGAAGTACAGCGTTTTTCCGTCCGGGCTGACACTGAGGCCGCTCGGCTGCGCCAGCAACGCCTCCAATGCCGGCCCATCGACGATATTCTCACCGCTCGTCCCAGCCAACACCTCAGCACTGCCGTCCGGTCCAATCCACCAGAGTCGATGCCGTCCCGCCTCGGCCACAGCGACGCCGCCTTGCCACGGCACAACATCCCAAGGGGAGGAGATGCCGGTGGCTAACCTAACCCCCCGGCCCCCTTCCCTCGCAGGGAAGGGGGAGTCCTCGCCTGCCGGAGGAGCCAATATTTCGTCTGACCTCACCGACGAATCTCGTTCCACCCTGGTTGCCCAGGACTCCCCCTTCCCTGCGAGGGAAGGGGGCCGGGGGGTTAGGTACACCTCGACCACGTCATCGCCAACCGAATTCGCAACAATCAGCCGGTCGCCGTCGAAGGCGACGCCCTGCGGTTGATCGAAGCCGGTGATCTCCTCCTCAATCGTCCCATCGAGCCGGCAGATGAGGACGCGGTCGTGGCCGGTATCGGCGATGGCGAGCCGATCGACACCGTCTGAGGCAACCTTGCCGGGGTAGGCCAGCGTGCTGCGATCGGGAGCAACACTCTGTAAGGATGAACCACCGCTTGTGCGGATGACGAGGCCGTGGTTCAGAGATCCGTTCTCACGCCCCTCTTCGACCAACTGGCCGACCACGTCGAACAGGGCCGGACCGTAGCCTTCGCCGGAACCCATCCAGCGGACGTACCCGCGCGTATCGATCAGCGCCAGGGTCGGCCAGGCACGAACGGCATAGCGTCGCCAGGTGATCATATCGGGGTCGTCGAGGACCGGATGCATGATCCGATGACGGGCAACGGCGCGCTCCACCGCCGCGTGGTCCTGTTCCTCGGGGAACTTTGGTGAATGCACGCCAATGACGACGAGATCGTTCGGATACGCCTCTTCCAGGGGCCGAAGCTCCTCGATGATGTGCAGACAATTGATGCAGCAGAAGGTCCAGAAGTCGAGGAGCACGACCTTGCCGCGGAGCGACTTGAGGCTGAGCGGCTCCGCCACATTGATCCAGCCTCCGGCCCCTGCCAGCTCCGGCGCATGCACCAACGGCCGCTCAACCATAGTCAGACCTCGCTCGTGTCAGACGCCTTTATGAACCACAGAGACGCAGAGGCGCAGAGAATTCGGGTGGCCACGTCTCGTCACATCATGCCACGCTCGAAAACTCTGCGCCTCTGCGCCTCTGCGTCTCTGTGTCTCACCAACCCGTGCTCAGGCAGGGGCGAAGAGGGGCAGGGAGATGCCGTCCTCCTGATCCTCCCAGGCAACTCTGACACGCTGGCCGATCGTGATGTCCTTGGTTGGGTCGGCGACACCGGTGATGCCGGTCATCATACGGAAGCCTTCGTCCATGTCGACGAAGGCGACCGCGTAGGCGCCGAGATCCTTGAACGAAGGATTTCGATTCTGACGGATGACACTGTACGTATAGATCGTGCCTTCGCCCTTCGACTCGCGCCACTCGAGGTCGGTGTCACCCGTCGCCGGATCGTGATGGCGCGGATACCAGACCGGCTTGCCGGTCTTCGGGTTGAACGGGTAGATCAGCTTGTGCTGCTTGGTCGCTTCCCAGAACTGCTCCGTGTCCGGCTCCGGGAATCGCGGTTGCGGTCGTGGCATCGTCGTTAGTCCTTCGCCAGAATGATGGTGCCGCCGGAGTGGCGGGTGCCGAGGGCGCCGCCGTTGCCGTGGGCGACAGCGAGCCTGGCGTCCTTGACCTGGGAGGTGGACTCACCGCGCAACTGGCGGGCCGCTTCCATCAAGAGGAAGATGCCGCGCATGCCAGGGTGGTTCGAGCTGAGGCCACCGCCATCGGTATTGAGCGCGGTGCCAGGAGTGTCGAACCGCAGCCGGCCACCCGAGACGAAGGCGCCGCCTTCACCCTTCTTGCAGAAACCGAGATCCTCCAGCATGACCATCACGGTGATCGTGAAGCTGTCGTAGATCATCGCGATGTCGACCTCGTCGGGCCGCACGCCGGCTTCCCCAAACGCGACCGGTCCGGACTGGGCGGCGGCGCTGATCGTGATGTCGCGATCGTTCTCCGGATAGGCGGTCGCCTCACCAGCGCCGATCAGCCAGACGGGCGGCTTCTTCGTGTTGCGTGCCACATCCTTGGAGGCGATCACGATGGCGCCGCCACCATCCGAGATCATGCACGAATCGAGCAGATGCAGCGGGTCGGCAATCATCCGCGATTCGACGACATCTGCGACGGTGATCTCGCCGGTGCCGACGAAGCCGAGGTCGGTCATCGCTCGGACGGCATCAGGGTTGCGGACGGCGTGCGCGCGAGTCGCGACGGAGATCTCGGCTAGTTGTTCTGGTGTCGTACCGTACTGGTACATGTGCCGGTGCGCGACCAGCGCGTAGTTGGCGATCAAGGTGAGACCCCATGGGTCTTCCATATTCGAGATCGCGTTCGGCGGTCCCATGCCGGTGGCGCCGCCCGTACCGATCGCCCGAGCGTCCGTATGTGATGTGGATCCGTAGCTGAGCAACGCCACCTTGGCCTTGCCATCGGCGATATCGCGCATGGCGTGGGCGGCCTGGAACTCGTAGGAAGAGCCGCCCACCTGGGTGGTGTCGATCACCTTCGGATGGAAGCCGAAGTACTCGGCCAGGGTCAATCCGCTGCCGCCCGGACCACCGTCCGAGGCATCGTAGATGGCATCGACATCCTTCCAGGAGAGGCCGGCATCATCTAACGCTTTGCGGGCACTCTCTGCTTTGATGTGCAGCGGCCGGGTGCCCGGCTCGACCTTTCGCAAGGGATACTCATAAACTCCGACGATAGCGGCCTCTCGTTGCTGTCCGGCCATGCGGCCCTCCTCCTATGAAAAGCTCGACAGGGCGCTTCGTACCACGTTCAAGAACGAGCGTCAAACAGCGCGCTGAGAGGACCGCCGGGCGTCACAGGCTGGGGGATACCGCCGCGCCGCCGGCATGAGCGACGAATCGGGCCGGATCGGGGAAGTTGCCGAACGTGACCTCGTCTGTCTCGGTGTCTAACACGGCGTAGCTCAACTGGTAGTCGATACGCGAGTCACGCGATTCGCCGGCAGAGCCGGGGTTGATCACCAGCGTACGACCGACCCGCTCCGCCATTTGATAGTGGGTGTGGCCGAGGATGACGATATCGGCCTCGAAGTCTTCGAAGCGTTTGAGCGTCGCAGATCGGAAGA
>JBFXAN010000206.1:0-10695 GCA_050184225.1 Dehalococcoidia bacterium
TTGAGCGGCTGCAGGACCAGCTCCTGGACGAACTGAACGTCAAGCGCCTGGAGCGAATCGAGCAGCCGGAGCTGTACGCCAGCTACGACGTTCGCCCGAACCTGCCCGTGCTCGGCCCGAAGTACGGTAAGCAGGTCGGCGCCATCCGGCAGGCGTTGGCGTCGGCAGACCCAGCGGAGATCGCACGCACGGTGCGAGCCGGCACCACAGTGACCCTCCAGGCCGGCGCTGAGACGGTGGAACTGGCGCCGGAGGAGGTGCTGGTAGACGTCAAGGAACGGGAGGGCTTTAACGTCGCCGAGAGCCGCGACCTGCTCGTCGCGCTGGATGCCACGCTCACGCCGGAACTGATCGCCGAGGGCCTTGCTCGCGACTTCGTCCGCGGCGTGCAGGACGCGCGCAAGGACGCCGGTCTGCGCATCGAGGACACGATCCGCCTCGTCTACGCGGCGGACAGCGAGGCGTCCGAGGCGATCGCGACCTATTCCGGCTACATCAAAGGCGAGACGCTCGCCACGCAGATGGTGGTGGGAGATCCATCCGATGAGGCGCACGAGACCGAGGTACGGTTGGGCAAGGACCACGTGCAGATCGGCCTGACGCGGGTGGGGTCGCTGCTGGAGGGGCGGTGACCGAGCGACCCCCTCCCCCGGCCCCTCCCCCACTGCGTGAGGGAGGGGCCGGGGGAGGGGGCTCCCGATGCCCGCATCGGCGCTGCATCTAACGCGCTACCAAGGGCTTGATCAGTTCGGTCCGGCGTACCGGGTGATGCTGGAGAACGACACCCACGCCGCCGGCTCGGTCGACCGGGTGTTACATGGAGGGGATGGTCCGGCTCTGCACCGCGACCGCGCAGTACCTCTACCGCGACTTCACCCCGCTTCGGGTCTTGTACCAATGGGGCGCTGCACCGGAACTGGAGCAGCGGCTGGAGATGATCCTGAAAGGCGGCTCCGATCCTGAGGAGGCGGTTGTCCAGATCGTCGCCTTCTGTCGGGGCGTCGCCGAAGCCGCGGCTGACGACGACCTGGACACGATGGTGGTCGGCGGTACTGAGGAGCAGATCATCGAGCGCGGCTCGGATTGGTGCACCGATCTGGCGCGCGTCGCCTGCGTGCTTTGTCAGGTTGCGGGGATTCCCGCACGGCTGGTGTACCTGGCAGACACGCGGCGGGCGTACAGCGCGCACGCGATCATCGAGGCGTACCGTGACGGGACGTGGGGCGCTATCGATCCGACAACAGGTGTGATCTACCAGCATCTAGATGGCCGGCCGACATTGGCCTGGGATCTTCAGAGGGATCGGGGCCCGCTTGCGTCACACTGGCCGGACACCACGAACCGAAGCGAACGAGTGGGGCAGTTCCGGCGTGCTACCTTGGCCAACTACTTCGTGTGGGAGCGACAGCATTACGACTGCACCGTCAGCCCGATCAATTCGTACTATCGAACCATCCTGGACATGGCTGCCCAGGGGTGGCCGGGCGGGCTGCGTTGGCTACATGACGAAGACGAGCACGCTAGGCGCCGGCACGCGTAGGGATACGGGTGCCGGCGGTGTGGTACCGTGCCGCGTGGATGGACGAACACGACCGGATTGTCCCGCCCCGGATCGACCCGAACAGGACTCCGTTCACGGAGACGGCGGCGTTCGGTAGGTACGGACCCATTCTGGATCCAAACCCGGATTCACCGGAGGCGCTGTACACCAAGGCGGTCATCCACGAACAGGGCTTTGACGCACTGCCGCACGTTGTCACGCGACGGGAGTTGGACCGTCACATCGCTGCCGGCGAGATCGAATTGTACCGAGGTGTCACGGAACGACGCTTCGCCGACCAGTTGCGGTATGGCGACTTCTTTATCGGTCGAGGTGGGGAACTCGACGGCATGTATGCCGCCGCCGGCCCGCACGCACTGGCGGTTGCGCGCCACTATGCGGCCCTCGGTGATGGAACCGTTATCCGGATGACCTTGAAGCGAGGGACACGGGTCGTTCGGTGGCACGATCTGGAGATGCGGGCAGCTGCGGAGTTGAGTATGATGACGAGCATGCCTCTGGATGTTGCCCGTTCCCTGTACAATGATCACAGCCGGCTCGCGGTGTATTTGGGATACGACGCGGTCCACATCGTTGACTTTCCGGATATTGATCATTACGTGCTGCTGAACCGCACAGCGTTGCGGGTACAGGAAGGGGATATGCGATGAGCGTCGAGTTGAGCCATCGGCTGGCGTGGATCAAGTTCTATCCCCCGATCGTTGACCTGAGCTGGTCCGAACGACATGCGCTCTGGCTCGCATGCGAGCGCTCAGATGACTTCTCCGACCTTTCGGAGCGCCACCAACGATTCCTCCTCGAAGCCGAAGCCGCCCGCGAGCGCGACATCGCCAAACGACGGGCCGCCATCGGGCGATAGCCTGCTCTCCGTACGCCGGTTACCGTTCGTCCTTTATTCACCGCGAGCGATGAACGATGGGGAATATGCTGACGGCTGACTGGCCGGGGCGGGAGGCTGCAACGAGACTCCGCCAGTGGTCAGCCATCGAGCCGCTCGCTGCCTACGCGATGGACAATACCTCCATCTTCAGTGCGGCCATCCTGGTGGGTTCCTTCGCCGCCGGCACGGCCGACACACTCAGCGACATCGACCTGATCCTGCTCGCGCCCGATGGCGGCTTCGAGGCCGCCTGGGCGCGGCGCTCCGACCTCCATCCGACCGGTGTCCTGGCGGTGTGGGATTAGCAGCGCGCGGGTTCGCCCGAGGTCGCCGCGCACAACTGGGTAACGGACGATCTCGTGGTCGTAGAAACGCTGTTCGCTACGCCGTCGAGCGGCTTTCGACTGGCGGAGCCGTACGTGGTGCTCACCGGTCGCCTGCCCGACGATGTGACCCGCCGGCCGCCGATCGCACGCTCCGAGATGACCGGCTGGCCGCACGCTGTGGACCTCGCCTACAGCACCCTCAAACGCGTGCTCCGGCGCGGCCCTCCCGCCGAGGATGCCCGGTAGCGGGAGGACGTTCGATGAGTCGCGCGGCTCAGTGCGGATAGGGGAGCACCTCGGCGAGTCGCGCTAGGATCGTGCGCTCCAGGTCGGCGAGCCACACTCCCACGCCCGGTCCGGCGTCCGGGGAGATGTTGACGAAGCCGATCACGCCCAGCTTCAGCTCCGGCAGCATGCTGGTGAAGCCGGCCTGACCGCCGTTCTTGGAGACGGCGGTGAAGGAGCCGAACGGCGCGGTGTGCCAGCCGATGGCGATCGATGCCCGGCCCTGCGTCGGCGCTACCGGCCGCCACATCTCCTCGATTGTACCGCCCGCGAGGATCTGATCGCCGCCCGCCGGCCCGCGCCGAATCTGGAGCATGATGAACCGCTCCATGTCCTCCACGGTTGAGAGGATCGTGCCGGATGGTGGGAACGGGTTGCCGTAGCCCGCCGTTCGTCCCTGCCAGCCTGTCCCCGTCTGCTCCAGGTGTGTGTAGCCCACCGCCAGACGTGACCGGTCAACCGCGTGGATGTCGTACGTGCTGCTGGTCATGCCCAGTAGCGTGAAGATGTGGTCGGCCACGTATGCGTGATGCGGCTCACCGGCGATCATTGCGCACACCTGACCGAGGAGGACAAAGCCGACGTTTGAGTAGGCGTAGCGCGTGCCGGGCGCCGTCTCTGCCGTGATGCCTTCGACGTAGCGGAAGAACTGGGGCGCAGTGTTCAGGCCAGGCGGCATCGTGTGCGGCAGGCCGGCGATATGCGATGCCAACTGCAGGAACGCGGGAGTGACCCGGCTGCCGTCCGGCGCGCGGTAGAAGACCTCGAGGACGTACTGGTCTACCGGGTCGGCCAGAAGGAGCTTGCCCGCGTCGCGAAGCTGCATGAGCATCGTTGCTTGGAAGACCTTGGTGACGGAGCCGATCCGAAAGATCGTGCGCGGCGTCACCGGGATCCCGGCCGCGACGTTCGCGCAGCCATAGCCGGCCTCGAACAGCACCTCCTGGTCGTGCACCACGCCGAGCGCGACACCTGCGATACCCGCCTGCCGCCGCAGCGCCTCGATCTCACCGGGCAGCGCCGCGATCACGGCGGCCACGCGCGGCTCCTGCAGAAGTGTCGCGCTGAACGGCGAGACGACGGGTGGCCCGCAGGATGGCGCGCCGCCGGCCTGCGTTTCAGCAAGCCTGCGGCTGGGGCGCATCACCGGCAGCATCAACGCCGTGCCCGCCAGTCCCGCGGCGAGCATACGCCGCCGCCCGATTCTCTCCATGCTCCCGTCTCCATGCGTCCGGTCTCCATAGAGGGAACGGGAGAGTGGCTGCAGCGGATGTGCAGGCCATGCCTCGCCAATGACGTCGAGGAGTGGGACCTTCACGCGCGGTCGTTTGTGGTGTCCACTAGATCGTGGGGATCAGGGATCAGGACCGTGGGTCTGAGGAGGATGGGTCATGCGGTGGTGGGGAGTCAACAACTGGAGTCGCAACCGGTTCCTTCGCGCCTGCTTCATCGTGCCGGCGGCGTATCTGATCGCGGCGTGCACCGCCAACGGCAATGACGACGAGCCGTCGAGCAACGTTCATGCGCAGGCGACCAGCGCACCTTCGGGCGAGGCCTCATCATCCGCTGGTTCGGTGCGGACAAGCACGCAACCGGCTGCTGCCCCCGGTGCATCCACGTCCGGCAGGGTATAGAGGCCGGCCCAGCGTTCACGGCGATAGACGGTGAGCAGGCGGCTGTACATTTCGAAGTAGTCCAGGCGACCAGTCTGGACAGCGTAGCCTCCACTATCAAACATGATCGGCATATTGTGGTCAGCGGACAGTTCGCGGGCAAGTGTGAGTGTGAACGAGGAAACTATCAGGGGTGTAACGAGCACGGCACGGACGTGTGGCGGCCGCCGTCGCGCGACGATCCTGGAGAAGATCTAAACGTCACTGCTGCGCATTGCCGCGGAGATGACAAGCTTCATTGGCGGCCCTCCGCCCAGGATCGGTGGGGGTAAAACTCACCGTCCCGCTCCTCGATCACGCCGCGCAGCGCAACCAATCCCTCGCGCTCCAGACGGGCGACCTCCGCGGCCGCCATGTTCAGAAGCTGGGCGGTCTGTTCGCGCGACCAGATCTTTCCCCCAATCATGCCGAGCCGATGCCGCAGGACCTGGCGCGGCTCAACTGCCATCCCAGTGAGGCGCCGGCGCAGCTCCGTGTCGAGGGCGAGCGAATACTGCGCATAGCGTGGTGGATGCAACGTGATGGGTTCGGTTTGCGGTACTGTGTGGACAGTGCGACGAGACATCGCCGCGGCCACAGCCCGTGTCGCCGGGATCTGCGGTTTGGTTTTCTTACGCCACGATGACACGGCGGCCTTCTGCGCCGTCGCGGGAACTCCTGTAGTCGGCATCGCGGGAGGAGGTGGGGACTGGTCGTCCTGCAAAGAGCGAGACACACCCCGCGTCGTGTTTCGGCCAACGCTGATGAGCTGGTGATCACCAGCCTGACTCCGCCTAGTCTTATTACGACTAGGCGGAGCAGTCCACGTTGACTGGTGCTTTCCCTCGCTGGTAGTCCGGGAATCCTCAGTGACACCTAGTTCGTGAACGGTGGAATGGCGTCCCGAGCCGGTGCCATTGTTTGCCGGTTGTCGGTTGCTCGCCTTGCATGTCGTCTCGGTCGACCTCGCCGCGGCGTCGAGGCGCGAGGCGGTTTCATACTCCGCGAAGTACTTATGGTATGTACGAAGGCGCAACGTACGTAGTGCTTTTGCTTCGATTTGCCGGATGCGCTCTCGCGTGACTCCAAAGCGAATACCGACCTCCTCCAGTGTCCGCTCCTGATTGTCATCGAGACCGAACCGGAGCCTCATCACCTCCTGTTACCGCGGTGTTTAGGTAGTGAGCACACGCGCGATCGTTTCAGGCAGACCTTCACCCATGGCGGAGGTCTCTGGGTTGTCCTCGTCGGAGCTATCGGCCAAGGACTCTGCCTGGAACGCAGCTTCGCCAGTCAGCGACTCGATCGTGTATGGTCCCACAACGCCTTGGAGAGCATTGGGTGAGAGATCGGTCGCTGTGAGCAATTCGGCGCATTCCTGCCGTGCAGACGCGGACGCGGTGAGTGCCAGGAGCGCGGCCTCCTCTCACCCGCGATGAGCCGTTCGTCGCCCTTTAGGGGAGCATTACACTCAGGTCCTTCAGCGCCTCGCGGGCGCGTTCCTGAACGTGGACCGGTAGACGGATGGTCAAGTCTTGGTCTGCGATCGCGCGCATGATTGCCTGGCGAATCCACCAGGTGGCGAGGGTGCTGAACGCGAAGCCGCGTGATGGCTCCCACCGTTCGACTGCGCGCAGCAGCCCGATGCTGCCTTCTTGAAGGAGGTCGAGTAGGTCGAGCTGGCGAGCGTTGTCAGCGTACCAGCGGCAGATGGCGAGCACGAGGCGCAGATTGTGCCGCACCATCGCCATGGCAGCCAATTCCCCGCGCCGTACAATTGTCGCAGGCTCATCGACGAGATCCCACGGGCCGGTCTCAGATGGCGAAGGTGGTACGCCGGATGTTGTGAGTGAACGCGAAATCAGTGCGAGGGTGTCGTCGGAGAACAGACGAACCGCCGTCTCAAACCGCCGCAAAACTGCACGTAGGCTCTCCGCAGAGCAGCCGGCCGACGGGGCGATCTGCGCGATCTGCTCGTCGGTCGTGGTTCCGTATGCAGTCTTCACAAGAGTCGCGCACCAGGTCGCCGCAGAACAAGCAACGGGCTCGAGCAGGGAGCGAATGAGCGGGTAGTTTGTACCGATGTCCTCGAGGAGACGCGCTGCAAGTTGTCCAGGATCGATACGCTCCGAGATCGTCCCATCCACGGCACGAGGCAACTTTTCTACGGTTCGGCCCTCGGTGAACCATTCGGCGAGCACGCGCTGCTCGCCATGGGTCGGCAGTCGGAGCGTCGTGAGTTCCTCCCTGAACAACGCCAAGGAATCCAGTTCGACGACATCGTCCGGTACATCGTGGCTCGGCGCCGCGAGGACGAGGGCGGCGGATTGTGCCGGGTCGTCGGCGAAACGTCTGCCGGTTCGATGGAGAACGTCCTGGATCAGATGGTGGAACGAGTCCCACTGACCCGCTAGGCTGGGAAGTCAACGGCAGAACAGCCGTGGGGTAAGCAACTCCGCCGGGAGAGCGTTCAGAACATCACGTAGCGCGTAGTCGGCACCGCTGCCTGCTTGGCTGAACAGCTGCGCAGCCCGGAGCGGAAAGCCGGCGAACTGTCTCGTGGCTGCTGCACCTATGTCCGCTTCGTCCAATAGTCGCGCGGCCTGCTCCAGTGGGTCGTAGTTGGAACTGGCGACCGAACCGCTCGGTTCGGAGATGGCTAGATCCGTGTCCAAACCATCTCCGAACCCTCCGGGGCGTTCGCCATCCATGCGCCAGACCAAGTCGGGTTCAGTGCCAAGTTCGTCTGGGTTCCCGGTCAACCGTGACATCGTTAGCGCGATGCTCAGCGGATCATCAAAGTCATGAAGCGAGGTGTCGCCGGGGTTAACCATAGTTGCGGCAGCATCAGAGGGGTCGGGCATCCACGATGAGGTTGGCTCGATCGCGTCCAGAGTACTACCCTGGCCCAGATGATGTTCGTCCTCGGCGTGGTTTACGACTGTCGTCTCCGGCGGCTCGTCGCCGACCCTTGCTTCTCCCGAGCCGTGGACTCGCGAAACGCGCCCTTCCATTCGTCTCCCTTTATCGAGAGCAGCGGGCAACTCGAAGCTTGTATTGGCGCATCTGTTCCTGACGTCCTAGTCCACCCCAAACACGATCATCCCAGTCCGAAGATTTGACGGTCAAGCACAGGTCTGGCAATCGCGATGCGACTCGTTGAGTAGTATGGGCGACGTGGCTGCCTGGTCGACGCCGGAGGAGGGCAGGCGTCTACCACCCTCTTGCTCACTGTTTGCGAACCAACTCTCTGGCTCTCTGGCGCGACCAGTGCCAAAGCGCAGGAGCGGGGACGAAGGTGGCCTCGCCCAGATTCACACCGGCACGATCCGGGACTGGTAGGTATACCGAGGAGCGGGGCGCAACGCACTTCAAGACTGGCGTGGCCGAGTACCTCGCTCGATCACGCCCACGATCCGATGGTATTGGGCGACGGCGTCGCGCCGATCGGTAATCTTCCGCCAGCCTAGCGCCGCGACGATCGCGGGTCGATTCGCGCCCGCACCGCGCAAGACCCGGGCCATCCACACCAAGGATGCCGACCGAACAAGCCGTCCATCGGCCGTTCGCTTCACCGACTCGCCCATCATGACGCGCATCGCAGCCCTGGACAGACGCCCCTCCCCGTCAAGGTTGGCGCCCGTCGCATCGCTCGTTTCGACGCCCGCGGCGCGAGCGGTCGCCCCTATCGAGACCGGGGGCAAAACCTCCTCCAGCACCCACGGATCGAAGCGAACGTCCGAGCGCTGTAGGAGGCGGACGAGTGGACTATCCGGGTACTTGCGGTTCGGGGTTTGCGGGAGACGGAGCAGTTGCGTGAGGTCCCACCCGGTTCGGTCCGCCCCCAACATATAGGCAAGCCGCCTGTTCAGGTCTTCGCCGCGGAGTGGCTCGACCGGTTCCGTCAGCGGTCAGTAGCACTGCCATCGGCCCGGAGAGGACTCGACGACCACACTCGGTGTCGGCGTACCCGCAGGCAGCTCGGCGCGGTCAAGGTCGACGTACAGGGAGTGAAGCGGCCCAGCGTGCTCCTTGCGCCGCCGGGGACGCGTGAGGAGATGGGCACACTGATAGACATCGTGGGCGTCCCTCACCTCCTCGATCAACCACATCGTGGCATGATGTACGCCGCTTGGCCACAGAAAGTAGATCTCTCTGGGTGCAGTGAGGTTCGCTCCGTCTCGCCGACCGGAGAAGAGCCCGAGCAGCCCGTACGATTCGCCGTACACGGCGTGCCAGAACGGCCGGAGCTCCGCCAGGAGTTCTTCGGCATTCGCTCTCTGCCGATCTGGCATAACGCGATGTTCGTTAGCCCGGATTATTCATGAACGCCCTGGTCGAGCGGCGAGGTGGAGCCAGAGCGGCTGGGCGGGGTGGCTGGTAGCGAGCGCAAGCCGGACCCAACCGAGGCGTTCCCAGACGCGGCCGCCGACCTTGAGCAGCCGGAGCCGGAGCGTATCGAACTGGAAGCGAGCGGCCTCGGTGGTGACCAACCAGTGGCGCAACGTGTCGAGTAACCAGTAGGCGGCGGCATGGAGGAGCAGGCGGAACTGGTTGGCCCAGAAGCGATGGTCGCTCAAGCGGTCGGCGGCGAGGGCGTTCTTGTAGTCCTTGATGAAATTCTCGGCCTGGCCGCGGGCGACATAGGCATCGTACACGGTGCGTGGTTCGGCGGTGTGGGTGGTGACGACGAACCGGGTGTTCGGCCCCTTCGCGAGGACTTCCGCTTTGTAGACCACCCGCCGCGCCTGCGACCAGCTGCCCGCCTGGTACGGCGTCTCGGCCACCAGTCGCACCTTGGCACCAGCCTCGGCGGCACTCTGCGCGTAGGCTTCGCGCAGCAGTGGCGCCGCCAACCGCTCCAAGGCGGGATTCGGCACGAGCCCCACCGTGTACGGGACGGCGTGGGCCTCACACCAGGCGTACAGTCGGGGGATGGCAAAGCCGCTATCGGCACGCAGTTCGACCACGACCCCCGGCCAATGCTGGCGCAGGCGCCGCACCAGCCGGCGCAGCACGAGGACGGCAAACCGGCTGCCGTGGGCGTTGCCGGGGCGCAAGACGGCGGTGATCAGCTGGCCGGTCCCACCGTCAAAGACCAGCAGCGGATGATACATATGCTGGTCGTAATAGCCATGGTAGGCGACCCCTTCCTGCTGTCCGTGCGCGGGGTCGTCGGTGCCATCGAAGTCCAGCCGGATGCGATCCGGCGGACCGTGCCGGCCGCGCGCGGCGATATACAGGTCGACCAGAGCCCGTGCCAGCCGCTCGGCGGTATGGCGGCTGACCTGGTTTTCCAGCCGGGAGAGGGTCGGCTGACTGGCGAGGGGCGCGCCGCTGTCCGGCAGTCGGCCACAGACCAGCTTGAGCAGCGGGTCGTGCCGCAGCGTATCGGCGTCGTCCTGGTCTTCGTAGCCGCAGGCAATCTGGTACACCCGCTGGCGCATGAGCGTTTCCAGAGAGTGGCGCACGGGTCCCCGCCGCCAGTCCGGGATGCACTGCGCCAGGGTCGTACACAAGCCGAGCGCCGCATCCGCTTCCGCCAGCCAGGGCAACCCACCGTCACTGGTCAACCGTCCGCCGTCGAACGCCGCCACCAGTGGCACGCCCGCCCGCGTCGGCAGGCGCATGGTCGTAGTAGACTGAGACATCGAAGCACCGTCCGGGTCGGAGTGTCAGCAACCCCGATTCTCCGGCCGGTGCTTCCTTATCGCTAGGCTGACTGCCAGCCGCCCTCATGAATAATCCGGGTTAGTGGAGGGTGCAGCAAATGCACGTTCGCGCTCGGTCATAATTGCTAACCTATTTTAGCAGATAAGACGAAACCTGATCGGGGCGAAGGACGCGCGGAGGCTTGCTCGCGCGACTAGTGGGTCAGTTGGTGTGTCTCTTGCCATAATATCAGCGATGCTGTCTCCTGGGCGGGCAGGCAACGCAGGTGGTAGGCAGGAGCACGATCATGTCTCGACGGCAGAAAGATCCGCTACGGCC
>JBFXAN010000207.1:0-10654 GCA_050184225.1 Dehalococcoidia bacterium
ATTGCTCTTTGCGTACAAGGAGTTGGGGGTCGGGAGTAGTGAGAGGGGCCGTTGGCGACGTTATACTGGCAACACGAGTCGGAAATTGGAGAGAGGCGATGAATATGGCGGCGAAACCGGGGGCGAGCGCGGCAATCTCGCCAGTGCCCGGCATCATTTACTCTCCGATCGAACAACGGGCGCGTCTGGCTGGGACGGGGATCGACGTGTTCGAAGTCGTAAAAACATTCAGGTCGGTTGGCGAAAGCCGGGAGCGACTTCAGGCCGCATACGACTGGCTGACTGCCGATCAACTCCGCGCAGCGCTCGCATTCTATGAGCTTAACCGTGACTTTGTGGAGGAGTCATTGGAACAAGACGAAGATGATGTGCTCGCGGAGTTTTGGACCGCGTATCCTCAATCGCGGCCGCCCCGTCGCTGATGCGCTTCTACTTGGATGAGGATCTGTCGCAGACGATCGCGGTGATTGCCAGGGAACGCTACGGCCTGGACGTAGCGGCTTCGCACGAAATCGGCAAAGACCGAACCACGGATGACGAGCAACTGGCGTTCGCGGCAGAACTGGGACGTTGCATCGTCAACGGTGCGGGCGCCCGATGTCTGGTTCGTCCGCGCGGAACGCGTTCCTGAAGAAGCGCTGGACGAATTTTTCCCAGGCGGCCCCGATCTGGCGATCGAAGTACTGTCGCCAAGCGACCGGTTCGCCGCGGTTGTCGAGAAGGCCCGCGACTATCTGGCGGCAGGGACGCGCTTGGTTTGGGTGATCGATCCCAAGGGCCGGACGGCGGCGGTGTTCTATCCGGATGGCGCGGCGCGGCTGCTCAGCGAGGACGACGCGCTGGAAGGCGGTGATGTGCTGCCGGGGTTCACCGTGAGGGTTCGCGATCTGCTGCCGTGAACGCGATCTTGGCGGCCCTCTCCCACCACAACGGAAGGGGCGCGATCTCCGTTGGTGACTAACTTGGGCCGTGATGGCACGAGCGAGTTGGCCGACCGGTGGTGGGGATGCACGAGGGAGGCGGTCGATTGACCGCCTCCCTCATTGCATTCCATCAGACCGAGGCTATACCCGGTGGCAGGCGACCCAGTGGTCGTGCTGGACTTCGCGCCATTCAGGAATGCGCTCGCGGCATTCCTCGATCGCGATCGGGCAGCGGGTATGGAAGACGCAGCCGGGCGGCGGGCGCAGCGGGCTGGGCACGTCGCCGGTAAGGATGATGCGCTCGCGCTTGGACTCGACCGAGGGGTCGGGTACCGGGACGGCGGAGAGCAACGCCTTGGTGTATGGGTGCAGCGGGTTTTCGTACAACTCGTTCCGGTCGGCAAGCTCGGCGATCTTGCCGAGGTACATGACGGCGACGCGGTCGGAGATGTGACGGACGACCGAGAGGTCGTGGGCGATGAACAGGTACGTGAGGCCGAAGCGCTCCTGCAGGTCTTCGAGCAGGTTGATGATCTGCGCCTGGATCGACACGTCCAGCGCCGACACCGGCTCGTCGCAGACGATGAAGTCGGGCTCGACGGCGAGGGCGCGGGCGATACCGATACGCTGCCGCTGACCACCGGAGAACTCGTGCGGGTAGCGATTGGCGTAGTACGGATTGAGGCCGACGATCGTCAACAACTCTTGGACGCGGTCCTTGCGAGCCTTGCCCTTGGCGAGATTGTGGATCGCCAGCGGCTCCGCGATGATCGACCCGACCGACATGCGCGGGTTCAGCGACGCGTAGGGGTCCTGGAAGATCATCTGCATCCGCCGCCGGAACTTGCGGAGATCGCCGCCCTTCAGTTTGACCAGGTCGGTGCCGCCGAAGTTGACCGTGCCGGTGGTGGGCCGATAGAGCTGGAGGATGGCGCGGCCGGTGGTGGACTTGCCGCAGCCGGACTCACCCACCAGGCCGAGCGTCTCACCCTTGCGAACGAAGAAGTTCAGTCCATCGACCGCCTTCACGTCGGCGACCTTCTTCTGGAAGATCAGTCCCGCAGTCACGGGGAAATACATGCGAAGGTCTTTGACGTCGACCAGAATGTCGCCGAGTGGCGCGGAGCCATTACCACTGCCGGCCGGTTCGGTCGATGGAGTTTGCGTTGTCATAGCCACACCCCTGCGTGGACGGGAGCCGACGAGGAAGGCATCCCGACCAATCCCCACTCTCTGATCAGTCTAACTCGGATTGGCCGCCGCAAGGGGCGGAAACTCCTTGTCCTTGCCGACGCGCTCGTTTTCCCAACAGGCGGCGAAGTGGTCCTCGTTGACCAGCATCAGCGGCGGCGCCTCCTCGAGACACTTCTCCACATGGAAGCGGCAGCGCGGATAGAAGGAGCAGCCCTTGGGCAAATTGACGAGGTCCGGCGGAACACCCTCGATCGGCTCAAGCTTTTCTTTGCGCGCTTCATCCAAACGTGGCACGGACTTGAGCAGGCCGAGCGTGTACGGGTGCTTCGGATTGGCGAAGATCTCCTTCGCGGTGCCGGTTTCGATGATCCTGCCGGCGTACATCACGTTGATGCGGTCGGCGTAGCGGGCCACGACGCCGAGATTGTGCGTAATGATGATCACGGCCGTACCCAGCTCTTTGCAGAGGCGGGCCATGATCTCAAGGATCTGGGCCTGAATCGTCACGTCGAGCGCGGTGGTCGGCTCGTCGGCGAGGAGCAGCTTGGGGTTACAAGAAAGCGCCATCGCGATCATCACGCGCTGGCGCATACCGCCGGAGAACTGGTGGGGGTAGTCGTTGAGCCGAGCGGCCGCCTCGGGAATGCCGACCATCTCGAGCAACTCGACCGCGCGCTTGCGCGAGCCATCCCGATCGAGCTTGAGATGGAGCTCGATCGCTTCGGTGAGCTGGCGCCCGATCGTGAGCACCGGGTTGAGCGACGTCATCGGCTCCTGGAAGACCATCGCGATCCGGTTGCCCCGGATATGACGAATCTCTTCCTCGTCGGCCTTGAGCAGATCCTGGCCATCGAAGAGGATCTCACCGCCGACGATCTTGCCGGGGGGATTGGGTATGAGGCGCAGGATCGAGAGAGCGCTGACGCTCTTGCCACAGCCGGACTCGCCGACGAGGCCGAGGATCTCACCCTCATTGACCTCGTAGGTCACGCCGTCGACCGCCTTGACGACACCCTCCTCAGTGAAGAAATTGGTGCGCAGGTCGTTAATCCGGAGCAGCGTACCCATCGATCCTCCTCCCAGTTCCGTGATCCCGATCGCGGTAGCGCTCGGTCGCGGCCGATATACTGCGTTTGATCTGGCCGCAACGGATGGCCCAGATTGCTCTTGTCAGTTTCTCACAGACCCAGCCACACGCGATCCGTCGCCGGTTTCGGTGTACTCAGGCGCCCGTGATAGGCGCGTGCCCCAGACCGGTGCGGCCTCGCGGCGCGTCACACTCCTGGGGCGACGTGAGGGCATTATACGACCTTCAGGGTTTGTTGCAAGTAGGTTTCACGACTGGATGCCATCATCGATCAATCTGACTGGACGGTGCGCCAGGAGGGACTCGAGTCCCCACGCCTTGCGGCATGTTCGCCTGCCATTCACCCCTGGCGGGCGATATCTGTATTGTCGCAGAATTGACACCGACAGGTATGGGTGGAGTCAATCTACTTCGATGGCTGGCGAGAGATGGAAGGATACGCGGACGAGGCATTTCGGAGTTTCAGGGAGTTCTTCGTCGGTCGCGACTCAACGGAAACAGTCGCGATTCGCTTGCGGCGCGCGGTCGTCCATTGCCACCGAATGTGCATCCACCACGTCTATGGGAAGGAGTATCCGTATATGACAGCCAAGAACGCGCTCGACGCACGGTGCAGGCACGGACGTATATTGGTAGGTACATCGCGCGACTGGATGTAAGTGACGAAGTTCCAATTGTATTCGAGCGCACAACGGGCAGCCCAGGACACTTCACTCTTTGGGGAGAACCGGCTCTAATACTGACATGTGTTACAGAAATCGTTCCGGTTTAGGACGCAGGCTTTTGTGGAATGCGTAACAGTGCTTGATTGATAATGGCCTGGCCACGCCCGAGACTGACGGTTCTGCCATCCTGATCTGTCTGTGCCAGTTCACACGTGGCTATGAAGCTCTCGCCGTACGCTTCCACTGCTTCTTGCATTGCGTTCAGAGCTGAATCCCGATCGGGATAGGTTCCGAGCAAGTTAGCCGTTTCGATATTCCACACTTCAAAGATCATAGGAGTCACCCGATTTCTGCACGGCGGTAATGGAGTCTGCACTCCTGCTCGGCCGCGGTGCGCCAGGAGGGACTCGAACCCCCACGCCTTGCGGCACGTGCTCCTAAGGCACGCGCGTCTGCCATTCCGCCACTGGCGCCCATCTCCCGCATCTCTACTGTAAGCGTACAGCCTCCCTTCCGTGAACCGTCTGCTGCTTGCCCGGTCTGCGTCCGCCGGCCCATGGCGGCGCCCCTCACCGTGGTTAGTGTTCTCCACCCGCTCAGGTCTGGTTCGGATGGGCGGCGCTGAACCGTCCTCGCGGTCGATGACAAAGGTTTCATCCAGCGCCATACTGGTGCTGCCGCAGAAAATGTGCTGTACGTCCAATCCAGGGGCGAATAGCCAATGTGGCGTGAAGGCAGCCGGATCAACGCGACTATAGGGAGGGAGCCTGCTATGTACGATGCGATCGTGGTCGGAGCGCGGGTCGCCGGTGCGCCCACGGCGATGCTGCTGGCTCGGGCCGGCCACCGGGTCTTGATGGTGGACCGTGATGCGTTTCCCAGCGACATTATGTCCACACACTACATCCACCCACCTGGAGTCGCTCAATTGCGGAAGTGGGGCGTGCTCGATCATGTGATCGCGACGAGTTGTCCCCCGATTGACACGTTGCTGGTCGAACGTGCCGGGGTTCGCTTGAGCGGGATGGCGCCGCATCCCGATGTCCAATTCGCCTTGTGCCCTCGTCGGACGACGTTGGATGTTGCATTAGTTGAAGCCGCGGTCGCGGCGGGAGCGGAACTGCGAGAAAGCTTCGTTGTCGAGGACGTGATTTGGGAAGGTGAGTCAGTCGTCGGGATCCGTGGGCACCAGAAAGGCGGCGAGACGACTGAGGTGCGAGCGCGCGTCGTGATCGGGGCAGATGGGGTGCATTCAATGGTTGCCCGGTCGGTCCAAGCGCCGGAATACAATACGCGTCCGGCGATGGGCTGCGGCTATTATGCGTACTACGACGGCGTTCCCATGGATGGCGCTCAGGTGTACTTCCTCGACGATTGCATCGTCTTTGGCTTTCCGACCAATGACGGCCAGACTTGCGTTGTCGTTGAGTACCCAAACAGCCGGTTCGCAGAGCTGCGGCTCGACTACGAGCGGGCATTCGATCAGTCGCTGCAGATGGTGCCGGACTTTGCCGCGCGGGTTGCGCAGGGGCATCGGGTGTCACGCATGACCGGTGTCGGTGAAATCCCCAATTACTTCCGAAGGCCATTTGGGCCTGGCTGGGCGCTGGTAGGCGATGCGGGCTATCACAAGGATCCGGTGACGGGACAGGGCATCATGGATGCCTTCCTCGATGCGGAGCTACTGGCAGAGGCGCTGGATGCCGGATTCTCCGGGCGACAGCCGATGGCGGAGGCGCTCGCCGGTTATGAACAGCGGCGCAATGAACGGGCGATGCCCCTCTACGAGTTCACGATCCAATCCGTCTCGTTCCAACCTGTTCCGCCGGAGCAGGTGATGCTGCTCAAGGCGTTGCAGGGCAACCAGGCTGACACCGATCGTTTCCTCGGTCTCAATTGCGGCGTGACGTCGCTGGCGGAATTTATGGATCCAGCGAACCTCGGCCGGATCATCGCGCAGGCACAACAGCGCGCCGCGGTATCACCGCCCGCCGGATAGGCTGCTGCCGATCCCCTTCCCCTAAGTCACGCGGGTCGGGTTGACTCTGGCCCGCGTGCATTCTTATGAGCTGACCTCCCAGCCGACGAATGGCTCCTCCGTCTCGAGGTCGAGCGCGGCCATGACATGCGCAAGCTGGAAATAAGTCGCGATGAGCATGGTGACGCCGAAAACCTCGCCCGGCGAGCGTCCCGCCGTGAGTGCCGCGAACGCCTCATCACTGGGTCGGGGATGGGCGGCCATCTCGTCGACATAGGCGAGCAGGACGCGTTCCGAATCAGTGAAGTGCTGTGCATTTCGCCAGTCACGCACGTCGGCGATCTCCTCCGCGGTCAGACCAACGCTCGTGGCGATCCGCACGTGCTGATGCCACTCGTAGGTGCTTTGCTGTGTATACGCGGACCGGAGGATGACGATCTCGCGCTCCCGTGGTGAGAGGCCGGTGGCCTGCCAGAGCCGGCCGGCATTGAGCTCGACCTCGGGATTGGTCAGGAACATCCGTCTCACATTGAGCACCGGCCCGGCCTCAGCCATCCGATCCCACCGGCGCAGCGCCGTTTCATCGGTCAAGGTGTCTCGTGTGGGGAGTGGGATTCGCGCCATCGAACAGCCTCCGAAGGATCAATGCCGGCATTGTACTGATCGGCAGGTGTCGATGACGAATGTACTGGAAAACGAGTGAGACCCGCCCAATCATCGACGGTCTCAGATCGATGAGCCGCGAAGAACTCGAACTTCAACATTCACCGATACATCTCCTGCACCGCGGAGAAACCGTCGGCTACGACGATGGTTGCGGCGGACCACTCGTGCATCGATTGGATGAGGCGCCGCCAACGGCTCGATGCGTCGGCCCTGCCCGGTGGTGCCGAGCGGCGGCAGCCGGTGCCGGGGGCGTGTACACTCGTCGGGCGGCATCGGCGCGCCGGCGCGAGTCGGGATGGAGGCAGGTGCGTGGCGGGACCGGTGGCTGACGGCGACGACGTGCGCTATACCGTCGCCCATGGGCTCGTACTCGTACTGCTGCTCACCGTCGCCATCTTGGTGCCGTGGGCGCTCGTCAGCGTCATCCAGGATATCCGGGCCGAGGAGAACCCGCTCTACTTCGTCACCGACCGGGCGGCGGCCCCCAGCGCCCCCTACCGCCTCTATCTGGACCTGACCCGGCTCAACGATGGCGAGGGGACGATCACCTTGCAGGCCACGGCGCAGCGGCGCTGCCTGCCAACCTGTGCCGGCACGGACCAGCTGACCTTGCTCACGATCGTCTCGCCGATCGGCGACCCGGAGGAGTGGCTGCCGGTAAGTGTCGACCTCAGCTTTGCGCCGGGCCACGATGCCGTCTCCCAGGCGGTGCAGCTCCCCGCCTACGGTGATCCCCTGCGCTACCCCTTCGACCAGTGGTCGTTTGGCGTGCTCGTCATCCCCCAACGTGGCACAGATGGCGGCACCGTGGCGCCGGTGCCGGCGGCGGCGGACGGCGACTCGGTGGCGGTCAGCTTGCAGAGCCGCATCCCCCGGCTGGTGATGGCCCCGGACCCACAGCGTGCCGCCTCGGTGGCGATCGCCGCCACACTGCTCGGTGTGCCCCCCGACCAGGTGCCACCCTCGCTGGCGCTCTTCATACTGGAGCGCCCCCACTACCTGCAGGTGCTGACGGTGCTGCTCGTGCTGCTCGTCACGGCCGCCGCCGCCTACGCCGTCTTCCTCCGGCCGCTGGACCAGCTGGTGATCAACGCCGGCGCGCTGATCCTGGGCATCTGGGGCGTGCGGGCGATCCTGCTCGGCACCGATTTGAGCGTGCTGACGCTGGTGGACCTTGCCCTGATGAGCGTCATCCTCTTCCTGCTGGTGATGATCACCGCCCGCGTCCTGTGGCTGGTGCAGCCGAAGAGCGGCCTGCACCGGCTGCGCCTGTCCTGGCGCCGGTCGGCACCAGCGGGTGCGGCCGCTCCCGACGATGGCCCGCGCGCCGGCCACGAAGGAGGGGCCTCGCATTGAACGTGGGCCGTGCCGACCGACCGGCCGGCGCAGCGCGGCCGGTTCGCACTATTCCGTGTATGATCTGGCACGGTACGCACCGTGCCCTTCAGTCCGGTGAGCGCAGCGGTTGGAGCGCGGTGGGGCCGTGGCGCTAGGAGGGTGCGTCTGACGGGGGATCCGCCGCCTGGCTCTGTGCCGCCGCCTCTTGCTGCTCCACCTGCGACGCCTCCGCATCATCCGCCGGCATCCGCTCCGCCGCCGCTTGATCCCGCTCCACCGGGTCCGTCTGGCGCCGCTCGAAGCGGACGACGGACCGGAACGACTTGTCCATTCCCCGCGGCTGGGCGCGCGCTCACGGCGACCGCCCTGTCCTGACCGGCTCGAACCGGCGGATGGCCGATGATCGGGCGATGGTCGCGCGGATCGCCTCCAGCGACGCGGGAACGGCGCCGCGCGCGCGGGCCTGGATGAGCACGTTGCCGAGCGCTGTCGCCTCCACGGGGCCGGCCGTGACGGGCAGCCCGGCCGCGGCCGCCGTCAGCCGGCACAACACGGCGTTCTGGGATCCGCCCCCGACGATATGGATCACGTCGGCGTCCGCGCCCACGAGCACGCTCGCCCGGCGCACGGTGGCGGCGTAGGCCGCGGCGAGCGAGTCGAGGATACAGCGCACGGTCTCGGCCGCCGTGCGCGGCGCGCGACCGTCGCGGGCGCGGGCGGCGGCGGCGATCCGGTCGGGCATGTCGCCTGGCGGCAGGAAGGCGGGGTCGTCGACATCGATCAGCGGCCCGCCGGCGGGCACCGCCTCGGCCGCGGCCAGCAACGTGGCCAGATCGTCGCGCTGGCCCGCTTCCGCCCACGCGCGCAGCGATTCCTGGAGGAGCCAGAGACCGACGAGGTTGCGCAGAAGGCAGGTGCGGCCGTCGACGCCGCCTTCGTTCGTGAAGTTTGCCTCCATCGCTGCCGGGGTCAGGAGCGGCCCGTCGCGCTCGAGGCCGACGAGCGACCAGGTGCCACTGCTCACGTAGGCGAAGCGACGGCCGGCGGCGGGCACAGCAACGACGGCAGAGGCGGTGTCGTGCGAGCCGACCGTGGTGACAACGGTCGACGGTCGCAGCCCCAGCCGGACGCACAGATCGGGCCGGACGTGGCCGCGGATGGCGCCGGGATGCTCGATCGGCGACAGACGGAGGGCCGGGATGTTGAGACGGGCGAGCAGTTCGGCCGACCACGCGCCCGTACCCACATCCAACAGCCCAGTCGTGGAGGCGTTGGTGAACTCGGTGCGCAGCGCCCCCGTCAGCCAGTACGCCAGCAGATCGGGGAGCAGGACGATGTGCGCCGCCTTCGACCAGAGCGCATCCCGCTGCTCGGCGACCAGTTGGTAGACGGTGGTGATCGGCAGGACCTGGAGGCCGTTGATATGGTACAGCTCGTCCTGGCCGATGCGGGCGTGGACGTCATCGATCACTGCCGCCGCGCGCCCATCGCGATAGGCAACCGGCTCGGCGAGCAGCACGCCATCGGCGTCGAGCAGGCCGTAATCGACGCCCCAGGTGTCGATGCCGATTGACTCGACCCGCGGGAAGTCGTGCGCCAGTCGCGCGAGGCCGGTGAGCACCTCTCGGTAGAGGCCGGTGAAGTCCCAGCGCAGGCGCCCATCGACCGCACGGGCGCCGTTGGGGAAGCGGTGAACGGCGTGGAGCGCGACCTCGCCGCCGTCGACGACGCCCGCCATCACCCGCCCGCTGGCGGCACCGAGGTCGACCGCCGCGAAGACACGCCCGCTCATCGTGACCGAGCGGCTGTGAGGCGTACTGATACAAGCGCACTGTGGAGGATCGCACCACCGCCCTTATGGTTGTGCACCGACGCCGCGGGTCGCGGCGTCGGTGCCGGATCGCGTATGGCCGTCGCCGCCCTTTGAACGGTGCCGGCCGGGTTACCGGCTTGGCCCGTATGCGCTCGTGGTGGCCGGGTCGTAGCACCGGCCGGCGCTGGAAGCATCGGGTGTGGAACACGCGGTCACGCCCCACAGCGGATAGATCACGATCAGACTCGTCGCGACGGTGGTGGGCGTCGTGCCCTGGGCGACCATCGGGTTGACGAAGTTGCGGCCGCCGCCGCCGCCCCCCCCACCACCACCGCCGATGCCAGCACCGGCGCCGCCGCCGCCGCTGTTCACGCCCCCACCGCCGCCACCGCCGCCGCCGCCCGATGTTGCGGTCCCCGCGCCGGAGCCATGGCTGTCCCGCACGTCACCGCTGCCGCCAGGGCCGCCGGCGCCGGCGCCGAGTCCTTCACCGCTGCTGCCGGCGCCGCTCTCGGCGGCACCGCCGCCACCACCCCGGCCATACTGGCCCTGGCCACCGGCACCGCCGCCACCGGCCGCGACGAGGAAGGGCGCGTCCACCGACCCGCCGATGCCACTGGCGCCACCGCCGCCACCACCACCCTTGCCGCCGCCGGGCAGCAGCGGCGCGCGTTCGCCGGACCCGCCGGTGCCGCCTGATCGATAGCCGAAGCCACCGGCGCCGCCGGGCACGGTGCTCTCGGTGAACTCCCCCTCGCGTCCCACGGTGCCGGGGCAGCCGACCGCGACCTGAAGCCGGCTGTCGGGCCGGACGCCGAGGAAGGCAACGAGGCCGGCGCCGGCGCCCCGCCCCGCGGTCGCGAAGACGCCCGTCGTGAAGCCCGCGCCGTGGCCGCCGGCGACCAGCGCCGCGACGCCGGCACTGCCGGCCGGCACGGTGTAGGTGGCGGCGGCGCCGGTGCAGGTGAAGCGCTGGGGGGCGGAGCCGGC
>JBFXAN010000208.1:0-10591 GCA_050184225.1 Dehalococcoidia bacterium
GAATCGCGGCCCGCCGACCTCCGCTCACCCACGGGCTCGCCCGCCCTCAGGGCCGCCGGTCTGGCGTGCCGGGCGGAACCTCGCCCGCCACCCTCACTCTACCGACCTCGCCAGATACAAGGGCTGCCGATCAAACTTCGCCGCGGAAGGTGTTGCAGTCGTTCGGGTTGCCGGATTGGTAGCCGGTGCGGAACCAGCGCTGGCGCTGCTCGGCGGAGCCGTGGGTCCAGCTTTCCGGAGTGACGCGGCCCTGCGCCTGCTTCTGGATGCGGTCGTCGCCGACGGCGGCGGCGGCGTTGAGGGCATCGGCGATATCCGCGTCGCTGAGGCTCTCCAGATAGCCGGTGGCGACGGCGTTATTCGCCCAAACCCCGGCGTAGCAGTCGGCCTGTAACTCCACCCGGACCGCCTCACTCTGCGGTCCGGTCGCCCGGCTGTTGGCGCCGGCCAGTGTTCCGAAGATGTTTTGGATGTGATGGCCGTACTCGTGGGCGAGTACATATGCCTGAGCAAAGGGGCCGCCCGACGCGCCGAAGCGACTGCGCAGCTCGTCGAAGAACTCGAGGTCGATATAGACCTTCTGGTCAGGCGGACAATAGAACGGGCCGACTTCCGATGTCGCGTTGCCGCAGCCGGTTCGCGTCGCGCCGGTGAAGAACTGCGTTTGTGCCGGTGGATACTCCTGGCCGCTCTGTGCGAAGGCGTCGGTCCAGTAGGCCTGAATGCTATTGACGAATCCGACGAGACGGCAGTCCTCGCGCTGGTCGGCGTCGGCGCCGGTCTGGCAGTCCTGCGCCAGCGTTCCCGATCCCTGGCCATCGACGGTCTGGTCATTGAGCTGGTCGTAACCGCTGGGCACGCTCACACCGCCGGTATCGAACACACCGCCGCCGAGCAACGCGATCGCCAGCGTGATGATCAGGCCGATCACGCCGCCGCCGACCGTCAGCCCGCCGCCTGGGATCCCCCCGCCTCTCATACCACCCATCGATGGCCCGAAACCGCCACGGCTTCCACGCCGATCATCGATCTGTGACGTGTCGAGTTTGACGTCGTCTCGAAAGTCAGGCATCAGCATCCTCCCGGCGTCGGGCGCCGCGCCTCAATGGTACGCGTTGATCATACGGCCCCGCGCTACTCCGCGAGGATGAGAAGCATCTGTCCTCGCCAACGGTCACGCGATGTTAGTCTCCGCACGACGAGGCGCGCCAGATACGCAACTCGGTATCGCCGGTCTGTAATGCGAACAGTCCAGACGGCGACGCCTCCACAAGCATGGCACGCAGGTCAGCCTCGAACTCCGCGGACTGCGCGCCAAACAGGTGTGGCGCGGAACCAGACAGTGAGAACTGCTCGGCGACGAGGTCGTCGATCGATCGCACGATCATCTCGCCGCCGTCGATCGTGACGATCTCTGGTTCACCGAAGCCGGCGCGGGCGAGAACAGCCAATTCGTCATTTTGCGTGCCGTAGCGGAGTACGCCCTGCCCCGCCCGCCGCTCTGATCCGAGGTAGCGGACGATCAGATCCCTGATCGCCTCGCGCGGTGGCGGTGGATAAGGAACATTGCCGGACAGGGCGGCGCCATCCTGCGGTGCGCTGACCTGGACAAAGGCGCCACCCGGCTCCAGCATGTCGAGAACGATCGCGGCGACACGATCACGGTCCATCCAGTGAAAGGATTGAGCGAATGTGGCGACGCGAAAAGTTCCTAACCCGGCGGGCAGGTCTTCGGCGAGGGTGCACACCCAGCGGGCATGAGCGATGCCCAGTTCGGCAGCCCGCCGTTCACCTTCGACGAGCATAGCGGCGTCGGCGTCCAGACCCACCACCTCCTCGAAGAGGTGCGCGATCTGGAGGGCGATGATGCCGGGGCCGCAGCCGACATCGAGCAGCCGGCCGCGTCCGTCCAGTCCGAGCGCAGCGGCGAGCGTATCGGCAAGTGCGACAGCGTACGGCAGCCGCCCCCGCGCGTAGTAGCGGGCGCTGCCCCGAAAGAGCGTTTCATCCCATGTCCAACCACGCGGCATGGTGACATCCATTCGTTTTGGTTGGAGTGCGAGCTGCTACTGGCGACGCCGTCAGTCTATCAGCCGCGGCCGCGACACTTCCATGCACGCGCTGAGAGCGGCACGATGAGAACATTACGTCAGGACCGCGCGATAACGTCCATCACCGTGATATGGGGAGACATCCGATGACCGAGACGGTCTTTGAAGGAACATGGCGGCGACTGGTGAACCGCGCCGCAAGTCAGGAAGGATCGATTCACGACGACCAAACCGCGCAGAAGCTCGGCTTCGAGGGTGGCTTCGTACCCGGGACGACCGTGGGAACGGCGGCACTCAACGCCGTACTGTCGCACTACGGCTGGGATTGGATGAACGGCGGTTGGTATTCGTTCACGTACATCACGCCTGTCTATATCGAAGAGGACGTGCACGAGATCGCGGAGACGGGAGATGGCAGCAGCGACATCGCCGTCCGTGTGGTCAACCGCGACGGCCGGACCTGTGCCGCCGGCCACGCCGGCCTCGGCACCGACCTCGGTCCGGCGAAGGCCTGGGACCCAACCGCCGACGGTTCGAGCGGGCCGGATGTTCTTCGCCTGATGCCGATCGGTACCGTCTACCCGCCCGAGGAGACGATCTGCACGGCCGATGACATCGAGGATCTGCTGCAGTCGGCCGGCGTCGACAACAGCGAGTGGTATCGGTCGGCCTCGCCTGCTGGCCCACCGGTGATCATGCCGGAATGGATCTTTGGTCCCGCCCTCCGCATCATCCGCAAGCCCGGGGTCGTGCAGTTGGGCGATGAGGCCAAGCCGCCGCCGATGTGGGCGCAGCATATGCTCGTCGTCGAACGGCCGATGCTCCTCAACCAGCCGTACACGATCACGGAGACGCTCGTCGATAAGGGGCGCTCGTCCCGCACGCTCTTCGTCACCAGCGAGTTCGAGGTGCGCGATGCAGAGGGAGTGCGCTACGCGATCGGGCGGCATCGCTCCAAGTGGTTTGCGTCGAGCCCGGCGAAATAGGCAGTGACGGCACCCTGCCCAAAGTGTTGCGGCGGCAGGCTCCACGCCACGGAATCGTCCGCGCTGGTGAGCCTGCCGCTACCGTTCGTTTGGTGTCGCTGCTAGCGCAGGACCGTGAGGCCGCGAATGGCCTGATCGCCGCCGAGCGTGCCGAGCGAGCGGGCGGAGCATCGTGCGGGCCGTACGCCATTATCCGCTGAGATTCGCCTGCGCGGCGTGGCTCGGCATCCTTGCGATCGTGGCCGCAAGTGCCTTCGGGTCGACGATCGTCACGAGGCGTCGCTTTCGTTCTTGGGCCTTGGTCCGCCTCCGCCGACGGCGAGTTGGGGGCGGATGCTCTCAGGCGATGCGCGCCAGTACTTTGTCACCCACCCTTGGCTGGTGATTCTGCCCGGTCTGACGCTCACGCTCACGGTCCTCGCCGTGTCGCTCGTGGGCGATGCGCTCCGTGATGCGCTCGACCCACGCCTGCACCGGCGATAGCAACGGACGCCGGTTGTCCGTCGTGGCATACCGTTTCGGCGCAATGACGGCGGGCCGCACGCATGCCATGATGCACCGAGAGGTGTTCCATGCAGCCCAAGCCCGCCCACCTCGGCGACGCCTACGCGGCCCAATTCTCCGACGCCGGTATCGTCGCGGCATATCACCACCGTCCGCCGTATCCGGCCGAGACTTTTCCGATGCTTGCCGGGTTGATCACGACCGCTCCGCGAACCTTACTCGACGTCGGTTGCGGTACCGGCGACATCGCCCGCGGATTGCTCCCCTTCGTCGAGCGGATCGATGCCGTCGATCGGTCGGCGCCGATGATCGCGGCAGGCCGGTCGCTGCCATCCGGCGGTGATCCGCGCCTGCGCTGGATCCTGGGAATGGTCGAGTCGGCCGATCTCTCGCCTCCCTACGCCCTGATCACCGCCGGTGAGAGCCTGCACTGGATGGACTGGGCGGTCGTGCTTCCCCGCTTCGCCGAACTGCTGACGCCGGGCGGCGTCCTGGCGATGATCGGGCGGCAGACCACACCGGAACCGTGGTCCGCCGCGCTCGGTGAGATCATCCCCCGCTACTCCACCAACCGCGAGTTTCAGCCGTATGACCTGACCGAAGAACTGACCCGACGCGGACTACTCACCGTCCAGGGAACAAAGACCACATCGCCCGTGCTGTTCCGGCAGTCGGTCGCCGGCTACGTCGAATCATTCCATTCACGCAACGGGTTCTCTCGGGATCGGATGATGCCCGGCCAGGCGGCGGGCTTCGACGAGGAACTGACTCACCTTGTGGCTTCGTTCGCCACCGATGGCCTCGTCGAGTTGCAGGTCACCGGGCGCATCGTCTACGGCCTCCCGCACCGGGCCACCTGAACTGCGTCGAGCGCCGATCCGTGTGGCCGGAGAGGAACATTCGACGCTCGTTACCGCCTTGGCGCGGCGGGAATGACTTCGATCTGAGTCTCGTCGGCGCCGTTCGATTCGATCACCGGCGTCACGACGCCCTGATGCACGAGCGCCGCGCGCAGGTCAGCCACCTGTGCCTCCAACCGGTGGAGCTGATCGGCGATCTCGCCGAGCGTTACCTCCTTGCGGCTGTCCGTACGGCCGCTCGACTGCAGGAGGAACGCCGCCACATTCGCGGTGAAGAGACCGAACAGGGTGATGCCGACGCACATGACGAAGACGGCGATGCCGCGTCCCGCCGGCGTGATCGGCGCGACATCACCGTACCCGACGGTTGTGGCGGTGACGATCGCCCACCAGAGCGCCGTCCCGAAGTTATCGATCGTACCGCCATGTCCACGTTCCGCAATGGTCACGGCAATCGTCGAGGCGAGGATCAGTAGTCCTCCGACCAGGAGTGCATACGGCATCCCTCGGCGGCCAAACAGGTCCCGAATCAGTTCCCCTACCTTCGCCGCGATGCTGACCAACCGGAGCAGTTGCAGCGCACGCAGCGCGTAGAAGATACGGAGAGAGCGGAGGAAGGGGACGAAGACGATCACCAGATCGAACCAATGGCTGCGGAGATAGTGCAGCCGGCTCGGGGCAAGATAGGTCTTGACGGTCAACTCCAGCGCGAACGCCGCCCAGATCACCCACCCCGCCGTCTCCCAGGCGAATTCCCATTCCGGTGGGATCGTCATCAGGACGGGGACGACAATGATTGGGACCAACAGTAGGGACAGCGCGAGCATCGGCAGATCCGTTGCTCGATCGACCGCGTCAAACGCCCGTTTACGCTGCTCCGCGTCCATCGCCTGCCGCCCTCACCATGCATGATCGATCGCGGCTTATCTTCTGGTGTCCACGTCCCGCGTCGTCCGAAAGAAAGCCACAAACATGATACTCCGGGAACACGCCGGCTTACTCGAACGGGCGATTTCGAGGGAGGCCTGCGCAACTACGGTGCGGGGAGGGGTTTTGAAGGAGCCGGGCATGTCTATCACCTCAGCAGAAACCAGGAACCATCGCGAGCGACTGGGGCGCACAACCAACGCCGATGTTGGCACGATTGAGCGGGCGATCTCGGCGGCGGGCGGAGGTGCGCTCGCCCTGACCGGATTGGCACGACGGGGTCCGGCCGGCGCCGCGCTGGCGATGGCCGGCGGTTGGTTGCTCTATCGCGGCGCCACGGGCAAGGATCCCGTGTATCGGGCGCTCGGAATCAATACGGCCGAGACACACCCCGGGCCGCTGGTAAGTGTCCGCCACAAAGAAGGCATCAAGGTCAAGCGCAGCGTCACGATTGGCCGATCGCGGGATGAGTTATTCCGCTTCTGGCACAACTTCGAGAATCTGCCACGCATTATGAGCCATCTCGAATCTGTGACGATGCTCGACGGTGGCCGGTCACACTGGGTCGCAAAGGCACCGGCTGGCCGTACCGCCGAATGGGATGCGGTGATCCACACGGAGACCGTCAACGAGTTGATCGCCTGGCGGTCGACGGAAGGATCCCAGATTCCGAACGCCGGATCGGTCCGTTTTCGAACCGCACCGGGCGGCCGCGGCACCGAAGTGACGGTAACGCTGGAGTACAGTCCACCCTTCGGCCAGGTCGGGGCACTCCTCGCCACCTTGTTCGGTGAGGAACCGGGTACCCAGGTTCGGGAAGACCTGCGCCGCTTCAAGGCATTGATGGAAGCCAATGAGGCGCCGACAACCGCAGGGCAGCCTTCAGGCCGGGAGCACAAGACGCCGAGTGGCGTGCGAAACGGCAACGGTGTGCGCTGACCGGTCAGTATCAAGCGCCCGCCAAAGCAGTGAGGAGCGACGTGGCGATGAGGGCACTCTGCTGGTATGGACGGAATGACGTTCGGGTCGACAATGTTCCGGATCCTGCGATCATCAATCCGCATGACGCCGTCGTCAAGATCAGGCAAACGGCGATCTGCGGCTCCGACCTTCACATCTACGATGGCTATATCCCATCGATGCAAGGCGGCGACATCCTCGGCCACGAGTTCATGGGCGAAGTGGTCGAGGTCGGCCCGGAGGTGCGGAACCTGAAGCGAGGCGACCGCGTCGTTGTGCCCTTCACGATCTCCTGCGGCAACTGTTACTTCTGTCGGAGCGAGCTGTGGTCGCTCTGCGACAACTCCAATCCCAACGCCTGGATGGCGGAAGGCCTGTACGGCTTCTCCGGCGCCGGACTGTTCGGCTATTCCCATCTGTACGGTGGCTATGCCGGCGGTCAGGCGGAGTACGCGCGGGTGCCCTTTGCCGATCACGGTCCGGTCACGGTGCCGGACAACCTCTCGGACGAACAGGTTCTGTTTCTCTCCGACATCTTCCCGACGGGCTACATGGCGGCGGAAAACTGCAACATCCGTCCCGGCGATGTTGTTGCCGTCTGGGGCTGCGGCCCGGTGGGTCAGTTCGCGATCAAGAGCGCCTACCTCTTGGGCGCGGAGCGCGTGATCGCGATCGACCGCTTCCCCGAGCGGCTGCGCCTTGCCGAACAAGAAAGTCACGCGACGACGATCAACTACGAGCTGAAGTCCGATGTCATCGAAGAACTCAAGGAACTGACCGGCGGCCGCGGGCCGGATGCGTGCATCGACGCGGTCGGCATGGAATCGCACGGGTCCGGACCGAGTTGGTACTACGACCGCGCCAAGCACGCCGCCCGCATGGAAACAGACCGGCCCTACGTGCTCCGCCAGGCGATCCAATCCTGTCGCAAGGGCGGCACCGTCTCGATCCCCGGTGTCTACGGTGGCTTCATCGACAAGGTGCCGATCGGCGCCGCCTTTGCCAAGGGCCTCACCCTGAAGATGGGCCAAACCCACGTCCAGCGCTACCTCCACCCATTACTGGAGCGAATCGGCAACGGTGAGATCGACCCTTCCTTCATCATCACCCACCGCCTTCGCCTCGCCGACGCACCTCAGGCATACAAAACGTTCCGAAACAAACAGGACGAGTGCATCAAAGTCGTCCTCACCCCATGACCACATATCCACACCACCCCGCCACATGGATCAAGCTGGCAAACCACGGTAGAACGAGACTCCCCTCCCCTGCGAGGGGAGGGGCCGGGGGAGAGGTAATCCCATGCGCAGATCAACTATCCTCGCCGCCGGTATCGGTGTGGCCCTCGCCGGCCGAAAGCTCCTGGCTCGACCACTGGCAGACCTGACCGGAGAGGTGGCGATCGTCACCGGCGGCTCTCGCGGCCTCGGCTTGCTGCTCGCCCGCGAACTGTCGCGGCAGGGATGCCGGACGGTGATCTGCGCGCGTGATGAGGCCGAACTGGAACGCGCCCGCACGGAGCTACGCCAGGAGGGCATCGAGGTCGTGGCACTACGCTGCGATGTCGCGGATCAGGCGCAGGTCACACGCATGACCGAAGAGGTAACGCGACAATTCGGCCGGATCGACATCCTCGTCAACGTCGCCGGTATCATCCAAGTAGGACCGTTGGATGAGATGACGGTCGAGGATTTCCGCCGGGCGCACGACGTCATGTACTGGGGATCTGTCTATCCCACGCTCGCCGTCCTGCCGGCGATGCGTGACCGATGGCACGGCCGCATCGTCAACATCACCTCGATCGGTGGCAAGGTGAGCGTGCCCCACCTGATGCCGTACAGCGCCGCCAAATTCGCCGCGGTCGGGTTCTCAGAGGGATTGCGGGCTGAATTGGCTGGAACAGGGATCACGGTCACAACGATCGCGCCTGGTTTGATGCGCACCGGCTCGCACCTGAACGCCGCCTTCAAGGGACGGCAGGAGCAGGAATTCACCTGGTTCGGTCTGGGCGCCAGCCTGCCGTTCATTTCGATCGATGCCGAGCGGGCCGCGCGCCAGATCGTCGGTGCCATGCGTCGCGGCGAGGCGGACCGCACGCTCACGGTCCCGGCCACGCTGCTCGCCACGTTTCACGGCGTTCTACCGGGCGTGACCGCGGACATCTTCGGATTGGTGAATCGGTTTGTCCTGCCGTCGTCTGGCGGTGCGGGAACCAGGGCAGACCGCGGCATGACGATCGAGGATCGCTCGCCATCCGCGGCTCGCGACGCGCTAACGGAGTGGGGCCAGAATGCCGCCGAGCGATTCAACGAGCATCCCGGCCCTGTAGGTGTGACCGCACCAATGCCCTGAGCGGCGCGGTGGGCCATCTATCGCGATTCGATTATTGTGGCGTCAGGACCGGCAGAGCATCAACTCGCCCGTTCACCGTGACGAAGACGGCCGGAACCCAGAGCTGCGCCTCGGCATCGGAGAGCGACAGGATGCGATACCACTCGCAACCCGGCGAGCAGGCGATCACATGCACCTCTTCACCGTCCGAGAGCATGTGGACGCTCGGATACTGCGTGCCCGGACCGCTTCGAACGCTGGGCGTGCCGCTCACCCGCGCAGGAAGGGAGTGGAGCTTTAGCTCCTGCACCGCCGGCGGCAGGAGGACCGGTCCGGGTCCACCCGTGCCCAGGTGCGGCGGCTCCTGATCGCTCTCGTTCGATTCCACCCCCACGACAGCGGGACTCTCCTCCGCGCCGTCCGGCCACAACCGAACGCCGACGACGAGTCCGACCACCAGGAGTGTTGCGACGATACCGAGGAAAGGACCGAATACCGGCCAGTTGAACTGGGGCATCCAGTCACGGCTGCGGGACATGTGCGCCTCCGTTGGAGCTCGCACCCCACCACCCGCAGAAGGGTAGCACGCGGCCTTCCTTGGCCGATAGAGGAATGGGTCAAGCGTGCCTTCCGACTTCGATGCGACCCGGACGGGGGTTTTGAACCACAGAGGCGCAGAGGCACAGAGGTTCAGATTGTCATGCTGAAGAGCGTCGTGACGTCGTATCGTGCGATGAACCGGTCACACGGCGAGATGCTTCGCTGCGCTCAGCATGACAAATAGATCTCTGCGTCTCTGTGCCTCTGTGGTTCAATCGTGTCGTGGGGTGCTTGCATTCAGCCGGGGTTGCAGTACGCTGGAGGTGTGCGATTGCCTCATGCAGAGAGCATTCGGAGAGTCGAATGCGGACGATGTTCGCTGCCGGCTCTCTCGTGTTTTTCGGGGCCGCGTACAACCGGTAGGGATTGGAGTGGGAGGCTGACTGCATGTACAACGTCACCCTGCGCATGACCCCGGGCGAGGAACTCTCGCTGCGCGTCGCCAACCAGGATCTGGCGCGCACCCTGGCGCTGGCGGCGCGACTGGAGTTTCTCAACCCTGGGCTGAAGGTGACGTATCGAGCCGAGCCGCGCCTGAAGGAAGACGCGGCCTGATCCTCGTTCATCGCGTGGCGGGGCGGTTCTCAGTCCGTCCCCAGGTTTGATTGAGGACCACGGTCTGAGGGGCGCAGTCGACGCTGTCGTATCGAGCGTCGATGTGTGGCAGTATACTCAGCACCGGGTCCTCATTCCTTTGTGTGCCGGAGGCGTCTCGTGGCTACAACGTACGAGGAGATCCGCGGATCGTTTCAGCTTGCGGTACCGGAGCAGTTCAACTTCGCTCGTGATGTCGTCGGCGCCTGGGCAGAGGAACGCAATCGGCGGGCGATGGTCTGGCTCGGACGCAATGGTGAGGAGCGGCAGATCACCTTCCGCGACTTCTATCGACGGGCCAGGCGGGCGGCCGCCGCCTTCCGCGCGGCCGGTATTCGGAAGGGCGACCGCGTCCTCGTCGTCATGCCGCGCGTGCCCGAGTGGTGGGAGACGCTGCTCGGCCTCGAACTGATCGGCGCCGTCGCCGCGCCCGGCACGACGCTGCTCACACCGCGCGATATGAAGTACCGCGTCGATCTCGCCCAAGCGACCGCCACCATCATGGACGATGAGAACGCGCGCAAGCTGGCGGAGGTGCGCGGCGAGTGCCCGGACCTCCGCACCGTCTTCGTCCTCGGCGAGACGATGCCGGACACGATCGACTACCGCACGGCCCTGGAAGCCGCATCGGAGCACGAGGAGTTCGAGCCGACGCGCGCGGATGAGCCGGCGCTGCTGTACTTTACCTCTGGCACGACCGGCTACCCGAAGATGGTCGCCCACACCCACGCCAGCTACGGCATCGGTCATCAGATCACGGGCAAGCTGTGGCTGGACG
>JBFXAN010000209.1:0-10538 GCA_050184225.1 Dehalococcoidia bacterium
GAGCGGATCGCCGTCGACCACCAGCAGGTCGGCCCGCTTGCCCGGCTCGAGCGTGCCGGTGAGATCGCCGATCGTGCAGCATTCCGCGGCGGTTTTGGTCGTGGCGACGATCGCCTGCATCGGGGTCAGCCCTGCCTCAACCATCAGCGCCAACTCCTCGGCGTTGGACCCATGCGGTCCGACGCCCGTGTCGGTGCCCATCGCGATCCTGACACCCTTCTGGACCGCCATCTTGAAGCTGTTGAAGTGATCTTCCTTGACCTCCTTCGCCTTGCGCAGCGCATACGGCGGGACGTTCGAGGGATCTTGCTCGCCACGCCGGATCACCCAGACCGGCGCGACCAGCGTGGCGACGAGGTAGGTGCCACGCTCGATCATCTCATCACAGACCTGCTCGTTCAGGTAGATGCCGTGTTCGATCGAGCGAATGCCGCCCAGGACCGCATTGCGAATGCTCTGCGTCGCCTGGGCGTGCGCCATCACGGTTTTGCCAGACGCCTGCGCCTCGTAGACGATCACGGCGATTTCCTCAGGCGAGAAGCCCGTGGCGCCCGGCTCGTCGTTGGGCGACATCACACCGCCGGAGGTGTGGACTTTGATCTGGTCCGCCCCCGCCCGGAGCAGTTCGCGGGTGGCACGGCGGACCTGCTCGATGCCATCGACGACCGTGTCAGGATGCTCCGGGTCGCCGACGCGTGTGCTGGCGCCGTTGGGCATCACCGAGTCGCCATGACCGCCGGTCTGTGAGAGCGCCCCGACGGCAATGCGCAGCCGGGGACCGGGATACAGACCCTGCTCGATCGCCATCTTGACGCCGCGGGGCGTGCCGCCCGCGTCACGGACCGTCGTAAAGCCGTGTTCCAGCGTCAGTTTTGCATGGGCGAGTGCCTGCGCGATCTGAAGGCTGTACGGTGTCATCAGCCGTTGTTGCAGGCTGACCGCTGAGAACGGCAGATGCACGTGGCAGTCGATCATGCCCGGCATCACGGTCATCCCGGCGGCGTCGATCACTTCCGCGTCGCGGGGGATGTCACCATTGTCGTTGACGCGCGCGATCGTATTGCCCTCGATCACGAGCGTCGCGTTGCGGATCGGATCGGCGCCGGTGCCGTCGATCAATGTTCCTGCCCGGACGACAGTGGTCATGACGTGCTCCTCCGTGGATGCGTTCGTTGGTAGCGGTCATTGTAGTCCCACGACGCACAACGGTTCGCGGGCACTGCCTACGGCGCGCGCCAGCGCGCATAGGCCGGCGGCCAGGTGCTGCCCCCGTCGCGCGGTTGGTAGGCGGAGTGAAGCACCCGTTCGATCGCCAGCCGAAAGAGCCGGTCTTCGTCGCCGTGGGTCGTACCCTGCGCCCGATAGACGGTATCCGCACGGACGACCTGCTCACGGTCACTGACCAATGTCGCCCGCCCTACGATGAAAAACTCGTCATCCCGGTCTGCACACGGAAAAGTGTGCAGCGCGTAGCGGCCGTCTCGGAGCAGATCATGGAGCTTCGGTGAGCGGCCGATGAATGCGTAGAGGTCGCCATCCGCGATCACCGGACAGATCGGATGGATGCGCGGCCCGCCGTCTTTCCGCACCGTCGCCAGGTAGGCGAGGCCAGGACCATGCTGAAAGAGGAGCGTCCGGCCCGCCTCCGCCATCTCCGGTCGCGCCGCCGAGAACTCCGCCCAAGTCGCCATCATTTGCCTCCCGTCTCGCCTCCGGCGCAGTGTACGCTCGCCTCGGCCGTCGTCTACCTGGACAATGCGCCGGGCAGGCGGGCGGATTCGCCCCCGGCATATACTCACTGAAACGTTCGCCCAACCGCGGAGGAGGACTTCGATGAAACTAGGCATCATGATCGAGGGACAAGAAGGGCTGACCCTGGAGCGGTGGCGGCGGATCGGCGGTGTGGTCGAGGATCTCGGCTTTGAATCGCTGTGGCGCTCCGATCACTTCATGTCGCTGATGGGCGGGACCAGAGATGCCCCGGAGACGTGGGCCACGCTCGTCCAAACGGCACTGGAAACCCGACGCATTCGGTTTGGCCCACTGGTTTCGCCGATGACCTTCCGGCATCCGTCCTTGCTGACGCGGATGGCAGCGACGGTTGATCAATTGAGCGACGGCCGCCTCGTGCTCGGCGTCGGCGCCGGTTGGAACGAACGCGAGCACCAAGCCTACGGGCTGCCGTTCCCGCCGGTGCGTCAGCGTATGGAGATGCTGGAGGAGGGCATCGAGGTCATCCTTAGACTGCAAGGCGACGGCGCTGCGAGCTATACCGGAAAGCACTATCAGCTCGACCAAGTCGACATGCAGCCGAAGCCGCGCCAGCGGCCGCGCATCCCGCTCCTGGTCGGTGGTTCGGGCGAGCAACGCATCCTGCCACTCGTCGCCCGCTACGCCGACGAGTGGAACATGACCGGCGCGACGCCCGATCGGTTCCGTGCCAAGGCGGCTGTCCTCGACGAGCACTGTCGGGCGATCGGCCGCAACCCCGCCGAGATCGAGCGGTCGACGATGACCGCCTTCCTCCTCGGCGAGAACGAGGCGGCGCTGAGGAAGCACTGCGAAGCGGTGCAGGAGGTCATCCCCCGCCTGGCCCAAATGACCACGAGCGAGATTCCGGCGGCCGCCGGTGAGTGGGGCTGGCTGGCGGGAACGCCGGACGACCTGATCGCCTCGCTCCGGGCGCTGTCCGCGGCGGGCGTCGAGCGTGTGATGCTCCAGCACCACGATCAGGACAACAACGATCTGCTCAAGCTGATCGCCACGGAGGTGATGCCGGCCGTCGCGTAGCCGGTGCGGCGAGACGTCTACGCCGCACGTAGTACCAAAGGACATCATCGATACCCTTCTCCTGGCCGATGGCCGCCCGCCGCGATGCCTTGATCATTGCTTTGCAGGAATCCCAGGATTCCTTGCCGGGGCAGCGTTCGCCTGACCTCGCGGAGAAGAGTGATGCGAAACTCCGTGCTTGCCGCCGGCGTGGTCGGTGCGCTCCTGATCGGGTTGGCGATGGGGTGTGCCTCGCCCGCATCCGTCGATGCGGTACCGGCGGAGCAGCCGGCCGTCGCTCAGAGTACCGACGCAGCGATCGAAGGCAGCGTCCTGGCGCTGGCAAGCTCGATTCGGCATATCGAAGGTCAGTCTGACGAGCCGCCGTCCGTGAGCGTGGTGCTGCGAACCGATGGCGGCGTGGTCACGGTAATCGTGGCCGAGCAGGCGCAGATCCGAACGGTGGATGGAGATAACATCCCGGCAAACGAGATCCCGCTATCGGCCGAGGTCCGCGCCGAAGGGCGGCGGTTGAGCGCAACCCAATTCGAAGCTACCGTCATCGAGGTGTTGCCGTAGCACGCTCGCTGAAGCCGGCCGGCAGATCGTACCGTCCGCGACCCGTATACTGGCCTGTATGTTCAACCACCCGCCGGCGTACGAACCACGCGCCAGCCGCATTCTCATTCCTGGCCGCCACGATCTTCCGACCGAGCTCTGGATGGGCGGCGCCAACAGCCTTCACGGCGACCTGCTTCTCCCAACCGAGTTGTGTGATGCGTGGCTGATCGACCTTGCCGGTGAGATGCCGGACGAGCATCGACTGGCGTGCGCCTGCTGGCTGCCGCGGGTCTTTGCTGATATCGAGACGGTCCCACAACACTACGAACGGCTCGATGCCCTCGCCCGCAGCATCGCCGCCTCCATCAATGGTGAGGCGCCGCGCGATCCCTGGCCGCATCCGGCCGAGCCACCTCGTCGGGTGTACATCATGTGTCAGCAGGGGATGAACCGGAGCGGACTGCTCACCGGCCTGATCCTCCGTGCCCTCGGCGTATCGACGAAGGATGCGCTGGCCACGATCGCGTCACGCCCCGGCGCCCTCACCAACCAGACCTATCTCCGTCTGATGCACGACTGGGCTGACGCTCACACCGTCTGATAGGCGGCAAGGTGCATGCACTGGTTAGCCGCCGCGGCAATCATGTGCTCCGGTGTCAGATCGACATCCCAGGCGATCGCCCGGCCGCCGTTGTGGACCTCGGCATAGAGGGCCACCGACTCCGCGTTTTCAAGCTGCGCGTCGATGGCACAGTGCGCGCAGGTCAGGGAGAGGCTGCCGTCAGGGAAGCGATTGACGTAGATCGGCAGCCGTTGACGTTGCACTTCCTCGCATCCCCCCTCCGAAGGCCCTCCCGGCCATTCCCCGCCATCGTACGGCAGCGTGACGTATTCAGTCAGCCGCTTCAACCCATGTAGTAGTCGAACACGGTCCTGGTGAGCAGCGCGATCTCCTCGTCGATGCTCGTCAGCAACTGATTCGTCCGGCGTGGATCGGCGTCGACGGGCATGCGGGTTCGCGTGAAGATGGCTAACGAAACCGTCCCTCGGTCGCCGAGGTCGATCAGTCCGGCGTCATTGCGAATTGCCCAGGGGCCGCCGAGGCTCCCGGTCTTGTGCGCCACCGGCACGCCGGGCGGCAGGTAGCGCGGCATCCGGTCGTTGAGTTGTTGCAGCAGCAGGATCTCCCGCATCATGCGGCGGGCATCATCGCCAATGCCGAGATCAGCCAAGCCGGCGCCGGTGTGGATGCGGGCGAAGAGATCGGCCATCTCGTTCGCGGTGCTGATATTGTTGTCGTCCGCACCGGCATAGGCGGGACTGTCCGGATCGACCGGATGGCTGACGAGGTGACGCGCCATCTCATGCGGTGAAAGCGCCGGCGATGCGTCGCCGAGGATAGCGTGCAGCAGGTCGCGACACCCCCGCGCGACCACCGTGTTGTGGTAGCCCAGCTCGCGCATCGTCGCGGTGATCCGTGCCGGGTCGAGCCGCCGCACGAGCATGTCCGTCGCCGTGTTGTCCGATATGATGATCATCAGCGTCAGCAGATCGCGCACGGTCGGCTGCAGCCCCGGCATCAGTCTGGTCAGGACACCGCTGCCGGTGGACTTGTCTTCCTCGGTCAGCTCCCAGCGGTCGCTCAACGACAACGCGCCGCGCTCTATCTGACGGAACGCCTCCACCAGCACCGGCACCTTGAACACACTCGCGGCCGGATACGGCGTATCGCCATCGAGATCGACCTGCTCCTCCCGCTCGATGTGGCGGACTGTAAGCCCCAATTCCGCTGGCCCCCGCTCGACAATTTCCGTCAGCGCGGCCTTCGGTGACGTTGCAATCGTCATCGTTATGTCCTTCCGCATCCATGCCGCCACGCGGCCAAAGCCGGGCCGGTACTCGTACTCATACGTCACATAGCCGGCGCGCTCGTACAACGCGATGTTCCGGGGAAGACTTAGACGGACGCCGAGCCGCACCTCTGGAATTGCCATCCGGGCGGCGCGCTCCTCAAACCAGGTGAGCATCCGTGTCGCGATGCCGCGGCCGCGATGTGCCGGTAGGACGGACAGCCGGCCAACCTCGATGAACGCACGATCGGGATCGACATCAAACCGGCCGCAGCCCACCGGCGTGCCGTCGAGCACGACGACCACACCACCCCCCTCGACGACGGCACGGCGCACGTCCTCGACCGTCTCGTCGAAAGCGCCGCTGGCCGGCACGAGCGTACCGCGATATTCCTCATACGCGGCGAGCATCAACCGGTGCAGGAGCGCTGCATCGTCCGTTGTCGCCGCGCGCAGCGCCAGGTGGTTGGCGGCATCGCTGGTCATTGGCCGGAACGCCACACCCGGGAGGGAATGCCCTTGCCCATCTCCGCTAGCGAGTGCAATTCAATTCGCCAGGGTGTCAGTTTGAGCAGGCCAAACGATGCATCGTCGGGACCGGGCCAGAACATCGCCGGATCATAGCCGTAGGGCGGCGGCGTCCCCTTGTACATCTCCCAGACCCGGCGCCTTTCATCGGCGGAGTCCTCCCATTCGGCCCGGCAATCGACATAGGCAAGTCCGTGCTGCACATCCCAGTAGCTGAGCGATATGTAAGGGTTCTGGGCCAGGTGTTTCGCCTTGAACGACTGACGTCCGGTCGCGATCCACCCCGTCGTTCCCTCCCACACCGGATGCAGCACGCGCGAGCGGGGCCGTCCCTGCCGGTCGACGGTCACGACCGTGCACCAAACGATGCGGCGCACGCGCTCGTCAAACTCATCCTTGATCTTATCAAACGACGCTCCATTCATCGGAGAGGCTCCCGGCAATGAGGTATTGAAGGTCACGGCCTGCACAAGGCGATCCCCGGCGCGGACCCAGTCGGAATCACCCGGACGTGGTTGGGTCGTATGGTACGACGCTCTCCTGTTCGTTGGCGTCGTTGCGGGCGACGATCGCCATTGCCGCATCGGTGGCGCTCAGGTTCACCGGCTGATGGGGCACATCGGCAGCGATAAACAGGAAATCGCCTGCCTCGCAGATCAGCGACTCCTGCAACCCGTCGCCGAATCGTGTATCCACCCGGCCCTGGAGGATGTAGATCGCCGTCTCATACCCTTTGTGGATGTGCGGTTCGGCGGCGCCGCCCGGTGGAATGACGACAAGGTTCATCGAGATCCCGCTCGCGCCCGCCGTCTGTTCCGAGATGCCGACGAAGTACGGAAGCCGCTGCTTCGACGCCGTCTCCGCCTCCGGTCGCACGAGCACGACCCGACGCTGGTCCGTGGTTGCCATGCGGACACCTCCAATCGGCATGATACGAGATTCCTCGCGGGGACTTTGTGACGAGTCATCGACCAGGGGCGCGGTGATCGGGTCATTGTGACGGCGTTGCCTCGCGCGTGGCCGGCGCACCAGCCGCGAGCAACAGCAGCATGAGCACAGGGACAAGCACGTAGAGCATAAGCCCGGTGGTCAGACCGGTGGCATCGGAGACGGCGCCGACGAGCGGCGGAAAAGCGATGCCGAGCAGGCCGATGGTCGAGACCACTGCGCTGGTCGTGCCCGCCTGGCCCGGGCGCATGCCAAGGATCACCGCCTGCAGCACGGAGTAGAAGACGGCGCCGGTGAACCCAAACGCAAAGGCAGACACTGCCTGAATCACGACGAATCGGGCGATGATCAGGGTGGCCACCGCGAGTCCGACACCGGCCGCGAAGACGAGCAGCGCGGTCCGGGGCGCCAATGCCCTGCTGACGCGGTCAACGGCGAGAAACCCGGCCAGACCGCCGCTGACGCCCACGGCGACGAGCAGCGTTGCGACACCAGCCGGTGTTTCACGCACCTGCTCCAGATAGACAATGGTGAAGCCCCAGAACGGCTCATCGAGAACGCCGAAGAGGGCGCTGACCAGCGCGAGCAGGACGATCCGCGGGTCGCGCAGGACGGAGAGAACGCCGCGAACTGGTGTGTGATCCTCCGACGCCGGCGGCCGTGGCGGTGGAAATCGTTGAAAGACGAGCCAGAGCGCATAAAGCGCCATCAGGACCGCCGCGGCGAGGAAGACGGACCGCCAGCCGGCGCCGAGCGCGGCGGCTGCGGCCAGCGTCAGCGGCCCAAGCAGATCGCCAACCGCACCGAATGCGTTGACCCGCGCCAGGGCGGGAGCCAGTTGATCGTGATACAGGTCGACGAGCGCGACTTCGCAGCCGGAGACGAACGCATCGGTAGACATTCCCCAGAGAAAGCTCACGACGACCAGCAGCAGAAACGAGTCGGCAATCGCAAAGCCTGCCAGGCAGAACGCCTGCACGAATGCACCACCGGCGGCAAGCACGCGCCGATCGACGTAGTCGGCGGCGACGGCAAAGCCGTGCTCGAGGATCCCGCCGGCCGGCAGCGCCGTCAGCACAACACCGGCCTGGACGTAGGTCAGCCCAAGGTCATCTTGGATCGGTGCGATTGCTCCGGCTGGGAAGAACGTAAACCACTCATCCGCGAGGCGCACCAGCATCAGCGCGGCGACAAGCGAGAGCGGCGCGCGGACCGCGAGTGGGAAGAGCCATTTCATCTGAGCAGCGTGGCGCCGGCCGGGTGCGTGGCGTCCTCCGGCACGCCGTTGGCCGGCGTCTCCGTTGCCGATGGGGGCATCGATGGCTGCCCATTGAGTTGCTCCCGCAGCTGCTGGATCTCGTCACGGAGTGACTGAAGCACCTGGGCGTCGGCCGGCGGGCTGGCCGGGACCGGCTGACCGGCGCCGAGAAGAACTGCCGCGAACGAACCGGCGACGTAGCCGGCGAAGCCGAGGGAGTAGATCATGACGAAGATCGCGAGCATGCGGCCCTCGGAGGACACCGGATACAACTCGCCTCCGATCGTCGTCAACGTCGATGTGGTCCACCAGATCGAATCGCCAAGCGTGCGGATGTTCGCGTCCGGATGCGTGTGTTCGATCGCGTACATCCCGGCCGACGACAAGGACATGAGGAACAGCGTGAGCAGCCCGATATAGAGCGCCGGATGCAGCCCCAGTGTGCGATGCAACCAATCGGTTCCCCGTTTCCCACCAGAGACGATCCCGGAGATCTCGACCGTCGGCGTGGCGCGGGCAACGGTGAAGATCCGCAGCACCCGCAGGAAGGGGATCACCAGCGCCACCGCCGCGATCCAGTTGTGTCGGAGGAACTGCACCTTGGAGGGCGCGAATGCCAGCCGGCCGAAAAAGTCGATGCCGAACGCTGCCCAGATCAGCGTCATCGCCAGATTGACGCGACGCGTGGCGCGTGGCGACAGGTCCATCGTGTACTGGGCAATCAGCAGAACGAGGAAGACGACCGCGAGCGCCGTCATCAGCAATTCGACGATCTGGCCGATCCGTCTGGTCTGCAGGGCACGCTTCGCCGCCATACGCATCAGCATATCGTGTCGATGTGAGGGTGACACCTGCTAGACTCCACCCACCGAATGCAATCGGAAGGAGCACCTATCATGCGCATCGGAATTGGCCTTGGCATCTCCGGCGGGCCGGCGACCTTTGACCAATTAATCACGGAGACCGAACAGGCGGAGCAATCCGGCTTCTCCTCCGTGTGGATCGCCAACATCTTCAGCTATGACGCGCTCACCGTGCTGGCCTTCGCGGCGCGGGCGACCCAGCGGATCGAAGTCGGCTCGTTTGTGATCCCGACCTATCCCCGCCACCCGGTCGCCCTGGCGCAGCAGGCGCTCACCGTGCAGGCGGTGACGGGCGGCCGCCTCGCACTCGGCATTGGCCTCAGTCACAAGATCGTGATCGAGGACATGTTTGGCCTCGACTATTCGAAGCCGATCCCGCACACGCGCGAGTACCTCACAGTGCTCAACAGCCTCCTCGCCGGCGAGCGCACCGTCTTCCAGGGCGAGCACTACCGGGTCGCGGCGCAACTGACGATCCCGGGCGCGACCAAGCCGCCCGTCCTCGTGGCCGCATTGGGACCAGACATGCTGCGGCTCTGCGGCCGGCTGGCGGATGGCACCGCGACCTGGATGGGCGGCATCACCTATCTCCGCGACGTGGCGGTGCCAACGATCACCGCTGCCGCCGACCGTGCCGGCCGATCGGCGCCGCGGATCGTCGCGGGTTTGCCGATCTGCGTCACGAACGATGTCACGGCAGCACGCGCCGATGCCGAACGCAACTTCGCTACCTACGGCCGTCTGCCGTCCTATCGAGCGACGCTGGATCGCGGCGGCGCCGCTGGACCCGGAGACGTCGCGATCCTCGGCAACGAATCGGAGGTCGAGACGCAGGTCCAGGCGCTCGCCACTGCCGGTGTCACCGACTTCAACGGCGTCATCTTCTCGGCGACCGGCGGGAGCACAGAGCGCACCTACGAGCTACTCGCACACCTGGCCTCGCAGCAACTCGCAGCGGTATAGATGGGCGGCCCTCACCCCGGCTCGCTGCGCTCGCCACCCCTCTCCCGCCGGAGCGGGCGAGGGGGATACTGGCAAACCTCGGTTGAGTAAGGCTCCCCCTCGCCCGTCGCGACGGGAGAGGGGGCCGGGGGGTGAGGGTCTTTCCATGCCGATCCGCAACAACGTCACGCGGCTGCTCGACCAGCGCAAGATCTGGTACCAGCCGGTGGAATACGATCCATCCAGCTTTCATTCAGCGACCGAAGTCGCGGCACTGGTCGGCGCGCCCTCCGGCCAGGTCTTCAAGACGATCGTCATCGTCCGCGAAGCGAAGGGACAGCGCCCCCTCCTCGTCATCGTGCCGGGCGATGGTGAGGTGGATCTGAAGCGGCTGGCATCCGAGCTCGGCGAAAAGAAACTGCGGGCTGCACCCCAACGCGAGGCGGAGGCGCTGACCAGGCTCCAGGTCGGCGGCATCAGCGCGCTCGCTCTCATCAACCGCGGCTTCGACGTCGTTCTCGACCGCACCGCCGAACGCTACGCCGCCGACGGCATCTATGTCAGCGGCGGACAGCGCGGCCTCAACGTGAAGATCAAACCCGCCGATCTGCTCGCAATCACCGGCGGCCGGCTGCTCGATGCGATGAAGTGATCTGAACCACCTCCCCTCCCCAGCCCCGCCCCAACGCCTTGAGGCGGGGCTGGGGAGGGGAGGAAAAGACATCCACCAGCGTTGACCTAACGCATGTTAGGGGTTATTCTCTGCGCACTTTCCGTAAGCGGACCATCCTCCTGCCTGCGTCACGCGGGCGCGGATGC
>JBFXAN010000210.1:0-10514 GCA_050184225.1 Dehalococcoidia bacterium
GCGACATTGCAATGCCGCACCGAACCGGCGCCCCCGCTCGAACCCATCGCCGTCGCCCAGTCCACCGCCTGCTACAACCCCGTTTTCCACGTCTGGGACAACGACGATTGAACCGCGGAGACGCAGAGGACGCGGAGGACGCAAAGGTCCAATTTGTCATGCTGAGCGAAGCGAAGCATCTCGCCGATGAGCGTGTCCCACCACGAGATACTTCGTCGCTGCGCGCCTCAGCATGACAAATTGGACCTTTGCGTCCTCCGCGTCCTCTGCGTCCTCTGCGTCCCTGCGGTTCATCCCGTTGTCCGTCCGCCATGTGTTGCCGGCAACACCCCGGTTGTCGCCGGCGCGACATCGTCGGCCGTGTCAGCGTGCTGTCAGCACCGTGCCATCGTGCGGCGCCCTCGCAGCCCGGATGCTGGGCGAAACACACCGCCCACACGGGCCACGGAGGAATCGCCCATGCGACGTACATCATTGATCCAGACCCTCAGCCGGCTGGCTGCCGTCATCGGCCTGCTCGCCGGCCTGCTCCTGCTCGTCGGTACCGGCACGGCGGCGGCCGCTTTCGAACCGCCGGTTATCCTGTCCCCCACGGCGCTGGGTGGCAATGTCAGCAACTTGCCGAACTGCATCACCGTCAACTGGTTTCACTCCGGGTCGGGCGTGGTCGGCTTCTCCGTCGAGCGCGAGCAGCCCTACTGGGGCCGCGATGACATCGGCGCCGACCAGCGCAGTCTCCCGGTGTGCGGCATGGAACCGAACACGACCTACCACTTCCAGGTCTGTGCCTACTTCGGCACCGAGGATGGCGACACGGAGTGCACGGAGGCGGACCTGCGGACGGGCGCGCCCGAGACGCCGCCGGCATCGCAGCGCCCGCCTGCGCCCAGGATCGTCGAACACCATGCCGGTGAGACGTGGATCGGGATCAAATGGGACGCCGGCTATGACTACGACTCCTACTTCGTCAACTACACGCTGAAGGCGGCCCCCGGCGCGCCGCCGAACGGACCGCGCACCATCCACCACGATGACGACGGCACCTGGGGCTACCAGCGCGTGGACGGCCTGCTGCCGGGCCGCACCTACATCTTCCAGGTGCAGGGCTGCACCGAGACGTTCTTCGGGCTCGGCGAGGACCACTGCTGGGATTGGTCCGCCACCTACGAGGCCGGCGTGCCGGCCTACCCGCTGCACTCCGGTCCGGACACCTGTGCGCCCGGCTTCGTCTGGCGGGAGGCATTTGCCGGCGACCATGTCTGTGTGATCCCGGCCCGCCGCGACCAGGTTGCCGCCGACAACGCGCAGGCCAATGCACGGCGTGCCTACTACAGCGGCCCCGAATCTGGCTTCGTCGTGCCGGACACCTGCAAGCAGGGCTGGGTCTGGCGCGAGGCGCGGCCCGAGGACCACGTCTGCGTGACGCCGGCGGAACGCAGCCTCGTCGCGGCCGAGAACGCCACCGCCAACGAGCGCCGCGCCGTACCGCGCTAGCTCGGGCCTCCGACTGAGACGAAGCCTACGTGTTTTGAACCACAGAAACGCAGAGGCGCAGAGGTTTTCATGTCATGCTGAGGAGCGGAGCGACGAAGCATCTCGCCGGGTGACGAACTCACGGCGAGATGCTTCACTCCGCTCAGCATGACAATCCTGATCTCTGCGCCTCTGCGTCTCTGTGGTGAAAAGTTGCCCGCGCGGCTTAGGCAAAGTCCATGGGTACGGAGGTCACGGATTCGAGATGGCCTCCTCGAACGCGGATCGTCCGCGTCAACTCCGCCCCATCGAAGTGTTCGAACGTCGTAAAGGTGGCGATCGGCGGTTTCGCGCTATCACGGCTGGACCACGAAATCCGCTGTGTATGGGTAATCCCGTTGATCTCAACCTGCGGTGCATCGAGCCGGACCCGGCCGGAGATGCGATAGGTACCTGGTTCTTGCATGGTCAGCCGTGTGGCAGATGGCGTGACTGCCGTGATCGTCGGGCGTCGTTCGCCGACGCGTGGGAGTGTCACCGCTGCGCCGGCAATCGCGAGCAGTCCCGTCACCTTCAGCAGCATACGGCGGTTCATCGTTACCCTCCCGATAGTCGACATCAGTAAGTATCGTTTACCATACGGCGAGCGAACCGCCAATGGATTCGCACGCAGCAAGGTTTGTTAGCTTTGCAGGAGGGAAGGAATGTGGAATTCGTTTGATACCGGGACCGAAGGGGGTATGGTCGCCGGGGTTTCGACGATCACCGGCGGCGGCGGCGACCCGATCCATGCCTATATCGCCCGGCCCGACGGCCCTGGACCCTATCCAGGCGTCGTCTTGGTCCACCACCTACCGGGTTGGGACGAATACTATCGGGAGTTCACACGTCGCTTCGCGGAGCACGGCTTCATCGCCATCTGCCCGGACCTGTACGAGCGTTATGGACACGGTTCACCGGACGATGTTGCTGCCCTGGCTCGTGGCGATGGGGGCGTCGCCGACGCCTCGGTGATTGCTGACTCGGAAGCCGCCATGACCTGGGTGAAGTCTCACCCGACCAGCAACGGCAAGGTCGGGATCATCGGGACCTGCTCAGGCGGTCGGCATGCGCTGCTGGTGGCGTCCAGCGTCCAGGGTTTCGACGCCGTGGCCGACCTCTGGGGTGGCGGAGTCATTGCCTCACCCGACCAACTCAACGACAAGCGGCCGGTGGCGGTGATCGACCTGACGCCGAACCTGACCGCGCCCCTCATCGGCCTCTTCGGCAACGACGACCGGGGACCCAGTCCGGAGCAGGTGGACCAGCACGAAGCGGTACTCCAACAGCACGGTAAGACCTACATCTTCCATCGGTACGATGGCGCCGGACATGGCTTCTTCTACTATCACGCGCCGGCCTACCGACAGCAGCAGGCTATGGACGGCTGGGACAAGATCGAAGACTTCTTCAATCAGTATCTACTGTAGCGCCGCCGGCAACTAATGGGACGATCGATCGCGGATGGCTCCTCCAACGTGAGGAGCCATCCCAACGGGTCCACTTGGGAGATACATTGGCGGCGTCAGCGTGCGATTAGGGCGTTCGCTCCTCTTCCTTGCGCAGGAATCGGGCCAGCGGCTCGCCGGTCACCAGCCAGCCTAGCATCGCCCCGGCCACCATCCCGACCAGCGCCAGGTCTGATGTCACCATTCGTGCCAGAATTCCGCCCAGAATCGCACCGACGATCATCACGGCAAGCCGGATTACCTGTCGCATCCCATCGCTTCCTCTCACCGACCCCATACTGGTGAACGGTCTTGACAGACTGCCGTTCCCCTTGCTTACCGGCAGTCGACCTCAGCGCGAAACGCCTGATGCAGGGTCGAACCGCTGTTGCCCCCTCGTGCCGTGCCCCCGCCCGGTAGGTGAACCCAGTCGTCGAACACGGCCGCCCCTGTCACCCCGTGGACCGGGGTCGGGATCGGTTCCAGGTTTTGCCACATGTCGGTGCGCGGGTCGTAGACATCCAATTCGGCAAAGACCCCGCGTGGATCCGCATCATTGCCTTCCCCGCCGAAGACATAGAAACATCCCCGCGTCGCGATGCCGTTCACGCCGCCGCGTGCGGCCGGCAGTGACGCGGCGCGGCGCCAGTTGCCGCTGGCGGGGTCGTACACTTCGACGATGTCGGTCATCTCGCTGCCCACCCCGCCGCCAAAACGTCCGCCCACGACGTAGAGCAGGCCGTCGATCGCGCCCGCCGCCAAATGATTGCGCTGCGTCGGCAGATTGGGCAACACCGTCCACGTGTCCGCGCTGGCATCATACACGGCAAAGTCGTGACCGCGCGGTGGCCGGCCGCCCGCCACATAGATCTTGCCGTCGATCACGCCGGTGGCGCCGGCGCTGCGGGCGGTGGGCATCGGCGTCTTCTCCGTCCATGTGGCCGTCGCCGGGTCGTACTCGTAGACGTTGGCGATGAAGATGCCTTGATTGGCGACGCCGCTCATACTGATCTCGCCGCCGATCACATACAACTTCCCGTTGACGGCCGCCGCCATCGTGTGATGCAAGGGTTGCGGCACGGGTGTGGTATACGACCACTGGTCCGTCTGCGCGTCGTACACCTGCACCGTGTTGACATAGACGCGGGTCGATGGATACCCGCCGATCACATAGATGCGGCCGTCCAGCTGGGCAACGGCGGTCTCAGAGTTCGGGTCGAGGAGTGGCGCCCGCGTGGCCCAGATGCTCCCGCTCTGCGGCGCCGGAGACACCTCCGGCACTGCGGACGCGGCACTCGACGGCGGTGGTGATACCGTCTCTTCCACGGCCACCGTGGAGGCGGTGGATTCACCATCTGAACACCCGAGCAGCACAACCACGCTGACGACGCCCAACAGCACGGTGCGCACCCACCGATCGAACCCTTGCCGGCTGTGATTAGATTGGCCAAATTCCTCACGGCAATGTCGCATGGATTGCCCGTCCTCCTGGCCCGTCAGTGCAGCAAATCGCCCGCCATGGCCACGCAGGTCACATAGATTGGACAGCACTCATCGTACCTGTGTCGGCGCCTCTCCCGGAAAGCCCTTTGCGTCCTCTGCGTCTCTGCGGTTCACATCCTGATCACGACAGCGACACGCTATCGGGAGACGGTGGCGCGGCGGCTGTCCTGGTAGGCGTGCACATCGATCCAGGGCTTGCCCTCGGCGAAGCGGACGGCGCGGAACGGCGTCAGGTCCATCAGCCGTGGTTCGCCGTCCACCACCCACTCTGCCAGGCAGATGCCGATTGCGGGCGATGTCTTGAACGACGTGCCGCTGTCGCCGGCCATCGCAAATAGTCCGCGCACGCTCGGGATCTTGTCGATGATCGGATGGCTGTCGGGACTGACCATGATCATCCCCGCCCAGCCGCCCCGCATCGTCGCCGCCCGGTAGGCGGGAAACCGGTTCGCCAGCAGCGACCGGGCCAGGTCCACATAGGTTGGGTCCACGCTCTCGGCATAGGCGTCCGGATCGGTGCCGTCCACACCGGACTCGCCACCGACGAGCGTGCCGGATTCACCCTCCGGCCGGAACCAGGCGTGGGCGCCGCTGGCGTCGATCACCACACGATGACGCCGCACCGGGTCCACCGCCGCCGGCCGACGAAAGACGACGACCTGCACGCGGCGCGGCACCAGGCCGAAGTCCAGCCCTAGCGGCGCCAGCAACCGATCGGCCCAGGCGCCGCCGGCGAGCACGACCGTATCGGTCGCAATCCGCCCCCGGCTGGTTTCGACGCCGATCACCCGATCGCCTTCCCGGAGGATCGCTGTCGCTTCCGTGTCCGTGCAGATCGTGGCGCCGCCGGCCTGTGCCGCCGCCGCGAATCCGTAGAGCGTGGCGTTCGGATCGGCGAAGCCGGAGTGCGGCTCGAAGGCGGCAACGGTGAGGTTATCGGTGCGCATCAGCGGCTCGATCTCGCGCAGGTCGGCCGCGTTCACGACCGTGGTATCGATGCCGATCGCGCGGTGCTCGGCAACGTTGGCCCGAAGGTTCTCCTCGTCCTCGGGCGCGACCACCTGGACGAACCCGACCGCCTCGAAGCCGGGCGAGCCATACCCGACCTCCTCATCCCAATGCCGGAAGACATGGAGGCTCTCGTGGGTGAGCCGGGCCTCGTGCGCGTTCGTGTAGTGACAGCGGACAAGGGCGCCGGACTTGCCGCTCGCGCCCGCACCCAACTGACGGCGTTCGAGCAGCACGACATCACGCACACCGCGGCGGGTCAGTTGAAAGGCGGTTGACGCACCGTTCACACCGCCGCCGATCACCACCACCGCCGCCGATCGCGGCAATTCTCCCGGATCGATCCGTGCCTCGGCCATCATCACCCTCCGCGTGGGGCATCTACACCCGCATTCTACGAAACACAGCCCGACCCGATGCAGCGCGACCCCCTGGGAGCGCGGACATCCTGTCCGCATAAGGGTCGAACGACCGGCGGACAGGATGTCCGCGCTCCCAGAGCGAGGGCACAATAAATGCAGGTCTCAGTAGCACGGGCGCACCACTGACGCGGTACGCTGAATGCATAGGATCTCCATCAGCGCGCCGCACCCGCTAACAGCTAACGACTAACAGCTAACGACTAACAGCTAACGACTAACAGCTAACGGCTAACGGCTAACACCCTGAGGACCGAACGATGAAACGGTCAAGAACCCGCACATGGACACGCAATCGACTGCTTCGCGCCGTGGTGCTCGCACCGGCGGCATATCTGCTGGCCGCCTGCACCGGGGGAAACGGCGACAGCAGCACGCCTGAGACGGGTGGGCAGGCGGCTGCTTCCGGCACCGCGGTGCCGGCCACCGGCGCCGCGCGGAATGAAACCAGCCCGACAGCTACCGCCGGCCCGCCGATCACACAATCGTTGCCGCCAACACCCGACTGTGGTGACGACGACGAACCGACGATCGCCCAGACGGAAGGTCCGTATTTCACGCCGAACTCACCGGAGCGCACATCGCTGCTGGAACCGGGCATCTCCGGTACCCGCCTCCTGGTGGCGGGCTTCGTCCTCACCACCGACTGTCAACCGGTGTCGGGCGCGCTGGTGGACTTCTGGCAGTGTGATGACGCGGGTGCATACGACAACCGCGGCTACCGGCTGCGCGGCCACCAGTTCACCGACACGGCCGGACGCTACTCCTTGGAGACGATCGTGCCGGGTGTCTATCCGGGACGCACCCGCCATATTCATGTAAAGGTGCAGGCGCCCAACAGCCGGTTGCTGACGACGCAGCAGTACTTCCCTGACGAGCCGGGCAACAGTCGCGACGGCATCTTCAATCCGGCGCTCGTGATGGATGTGCAGGATACGCCGAACGGCAAGGCCGCGACGTTCAATTACGTTCTCGACCTCGGTTGAATGAGATGGAGACAGAGGGCATCCACACCCTTGTCATCCTGAACGACGTGAAGGATCTCGGAGGTCATGTAGCGTCCGAGATCCTTCACTTCGTTCAGGATGACAATCAGTAACCTGGTCTCTCTGTCATGCCCCTCTGAGCGGCATGACGACCAACGTAGCGCCTGTCTTTGCATCCCACGCACCGATCGGTTTCAATACCGACGATTGCATCTCGGAGGTGCTCGCATGCCGCTACCGCCGGAACTCGCCCTCTCGCCGGAAGAGCTCGACGAATTGATGAACACCAGCTGGAACATGCGCATCGCCACGGTTGGCCCTGGCACGCGCATCAACGTGACGCCGCTCTGGTTCGGCTGGGCCGGCGGCAACGTCTACTTCTACTGTCGCGGTCAGAAGATCGCCAACCTGCGCCGCAACCTGGTCGCCACCGTGCTGGTCGACCGCAACGAGCGGTTTCCAGAGTTGCAGGGAGCGATGTTCCAAGGCCAGGCGACCATCCTCGAGGACGCCGACGCCGAACAGTCCGACCCATCGCTTCGCGAGGCGCAGATCCAGATGGGTGAGAAGTACCAGGGCGGACACGGCGAAACCAGCCGCACCGACTACACCACCCGGACCGGTCGCGGCCGGCACTGGCGCTGGGTGCGCTTCACCCCCCAACGCCTCGTCACCTGGGACAACAAGAAGATCCGGCGCTGACGCCCGGCCCCTACTGGTCGTGACCGGCGGGCAGCGCCGTTCCGACCGCCTCTTCCGGCCACTCGCTCGCGAGGAAGGCCCGGATCGCGGCGTCGCCTGCTTCCTCCTGCGGGTAGGCGACGCCGAGCGAAGCACACGCGGCGCGAGACTCGCGCACCATCGTGTCGAACACGCGGAGATACACGTCCCGCAACGCCGGCAGATCGCGTGCATCGAGCGCCGCGAGCGCGTCCCGCGTGAGTGTATCGATCTCCAATTGCTGGTCCGGCCGCAGGTGCCGGTACAACGTGAACTGGTTCTTGTAGTAGTTGCCGGGGTCCACCTGTACCACCATCAGCTGGGCGATCTGCGCGTTGATCAGGTCCAACGTCATCATCGCCATGGTTGACCACTGGCCCCGATGCATGAGGCGAACCGGCCACGCGGCGCCCTGCCGCGTCCCTCGCACGATCGTCTCGATGGAGCGAGCAACGGCCTCGGCCGGCGCCTCCCAATCGGTCCTCAGCCGCGAACTAATGCCGGCCTTGTCGAGCAGGAGCCGCACGGCCGGACGGGCGCGATCGGCGATCGTGGACACCGGCTCAAAGAACAGGTCGAGTTTGACGGGGCCGTTGAGGAGGCAATGGACCGCCTTGAGCGCGGGTGTGGTCGCGTCCATCCAGGCGAAGATGTCGCCCAAACCGGCGACGATCTCCAGACGCGCGGCATACACGGCATCGAACGCAGCATCCTCAACCGCCAGATAAGCATCGATATCGGAGAGTGGATCGGCCATGCCGTCGGCGAGGCTGCCCTGCAACCACAGCCCGAGCAGCCGGGGGTCGTCGCGGACGATATCCTCAAGTCGAGAAAGTACATCGGTGCGACTCGCTTCGAACGTCGCTGACGAACTTGGCATGACTACACTCCCGACAGGCGCGCCGCGCCGGCATGTTGTGAATGTGCTCACAATTACCAGTTGGCACGGGCAGTGTCAAGGCGAGCGCGTCTGGAATGGGAGAATCAGCCGACCGCGGCGAGTTCAGCGGTGAGTAGCTCCAGCGCCGTCGTCTCGTCCGTCTCCCCCCGCTTGATCGAACGATCGGCCTGGAGGATGCGATCATAGATCGCGGCCAGCCCCTGCGGCCGGTAACGCCCTGCCTGACGGGAGAGCCGGTCCACCGCCCACCGTTGGAGGTTCAGCCGCCGGCCGATCTCCTCCGGCCGGAGTCCGGTTGCCGCCAGATCGACGTACAGCACGAGGTTGCGGTAGCCGCGCACGAGCATCGTCAGCAGCACCGGCACCGGCTGACCGGCGAAGAGCAGGTCTGCCAGTCGGCGCAGTGCCTCATCGCCCCGACGCTCGATCACCGCATCGACGTAGGCGAACACGTTCGTCTCCGCCGTCGCGGGTACGAGCCGGCGAACGTCGTCGACCGTAACGGTCCGGTTGCCGGCATAGAGCGACAGCTTCTCCAGGTCGTTGACGACGCCCCAGAGGGCGTGCCACTGACCGTCATCGCTGATGTCCTGTGGAACGGATTCGGCGAAGAGGCGCAAGGCGTCGGCATCCACGGCCACGCCGCGCGCCTTCGCCCGCTGCGCGATCCAGGGCTCGATCGCTCTGGCCGGCATTCGTGGGAAGGTGCGCACGCGGCCGTGTTCGGCCAGCGCCGCCACCGCCGGCGCATCCGAGGGCAGATCGCCGTCGAGCAGGACGAGGGTGGTGGTCGGCGGCATCTGTGCGACTCGTTCCGGCAGCGCCTGCCACTCCTCGGGGAACCGTGCGGTCGCACCACCACGCCGGCCCCGCCGAGCCGTTCCACCAGAGAGCCGGGCGAGCAACCCCTCGACGATCACCAGGCGATGTGCCGCGAGGAACGGGAGCGCGTCGCACACCATCTGCAGATGCTGCGGCGTCAGGGATTTCGCCTCAAGTGTATTGATGTTGGACGCCAGCATCCCATCCGTGTCGAGGCTCTTCTTCAGCCCAGCGACCGCCTCCGCTCGGGAGAAGCTGTCCGGTCCGTACAAAATGTGAAGCACGGAACCTCCAGGTTCCTCGTTCAATCAATCTCCAGCGCCCAGCCCAGGATGACGAAGACAAGCACCACGCCGAAGGCGATCGCGCCGGGCCAGAACAGGCTGGTGACGAAGACGGTCAGGGTTGATTCGTCTCCGGCATTGGCGGCCTTCCACGCCGCGAGGCCGGCCGTTGCGAGCAGCGGAAAGCCAAGGGTCCACCACGGCGGCACAAACCGCCGCCAGCCCTCGGCCTCCTCCTGCGCTTCATGCCCGTCTGTCATCCGTCCACTACTCAAACATGAAAACACCAAGGCGCGCATAGTGCACGCCCTGGTGTCCGAATGGTCGTACGCGTGTGTTCACATCAGGCAGCCTGCCGGTCTTAGCGCAGAAGGCCGCTGGTGCCGCTCCCCAGCCGCTGCCGGTTCTCGTTCGGTGCGACCACCTTGGCGATGCCGACGACGAGCGCCGAACCGAGCGCCGTCCACAGCACCGGCAGGTTGAACAGCTCGAACCCGAGGAAGCCCGGCATGTTGAGGATGTTGGCAATGATCGTTCCGACGACGGCGCCGATCAACCCCGCGCCGACACTAAACAGAATCCCTCGCTTGTAGTTCAGCAACGAGCCCATCGCCGCGCCGATCACGCCGCCGAGCACGAGCATCAGGCCAATGCCGATCACGAATCCGATAACGGAACTTAACAGCCAGACGGTGAGCGCGATCGCGAGAATCGCACCGAGGATAACGAGCCAGATCATGGTTACGGGACCTCCAGCCCTCTCCTTTGAGTATCCGGGCCGGTGAGCGAGGCCGTCAAGGACGCTGGCCGGTAGCGGTGTGTGGGGGATGTCCCCCAGGCGCCCGCCCGCCCGCTATCGCTTCTTGCTGGTCCATACGGCGGCCTTTGCCTGGCAGGCCGCCCGGCCACAC
>JBFXAN010000211.1:0-10369 GCA_050184225.1 Dehalococcoidia bacterium
GCTGGGAGTAGTCGGTCGTCGTGCCGTAGGTCGGGGCGGCCAATTGTTCGAAGAGCGGCGTGACCAGCGTCAGGTAGTCGCGTTCGAGTGAGCCGTTAAGCGCCAGGTCGAGGAAGCTTAAGGCAATGGATTCGGAGACGCCGATCGGCGCGGCGTTGGCGAGGACGACGATGCCAAGTTCATCGGCGGGGACGAGGTTGACCGCGGTGCCTGCACCCAGTGAGAAGGCGCCGGAGTGACCCAACCGCACACGCCCCTGGTTGTCATAGCTGACGTTCCAGCCGAGGCCGTAGAATCCGGTTCGTTCGGTCGAGGGATACTGCGCTGGGTTGCTGAAACTCTGCGGCGCGTGTGTCTCCCCCAGCGCAACGGCATCGATCACCTGCTCTCCGCCGAACATGCCGTCGGCGAGTTGGAGTTGCAGCCACTTGGCCATGTCACGGACGGAGGAGCTGACGCCGCCGGCCGGCGACTGCGCGTCGGCGTCGCGACTGTACTTGGCTACCCACTGGCCATCGACGCGGACGTGGCCGAGGGCGTGGTTCGGTGCGGCGAGGAAGTCGGCGTAGCGCGAACTGGTCGAGGTCATGCCCAGCGGCTGGTAGAGCCGTTCGGCGGCGAGGTCTTCCCAGGTCATGCCTGCCGCGTTCGCCGCCGCGACGGCTGCCTCCGTCAGGCCGAAGTTGGTGTAGGCGTACTCGGAGCGGAAGCTGCTCGCCGGCTTCTGATAGCGCAGCCGGTGCAGCACCTGCTCCCGGTCATAGCCGATGTCTTCGAGCAGGTCGCCGGCGTGGTCGGGCAGGCCGCTGCGGTGCGCGAACATGTCGCGGAGCGTGACCTGGCTCGTCACCCAGGGTGTGTACATCTGGAAGCCGGGGTCATGGGCGACGATCGGATCGTCCCAGGAAACAAGCCCGTCGCCGACGACGGACGCAACCACGGTCGACGCGATCGGTTTGGAGAGGGAGGCGAGTTGGAAGACCGTATCGGCATCCACGGTCGCTGTCGTGCCCGCTTCACGGACGCCGTAGCCCTTCAGATAGACAACCTCATTCTGATAGACGACGGCAACGCCGACTCCCGGCACACCCGTTCGTTCCATCACATCGGCGACAATGCTGTCGAGTTGGGCGACGGCCGCCTGCACCCGTTCCGGCGTCGCCTCCTGCGCCTTGGCCGAACCAGCGGTGGAGAAGCCGAGTAGCGCGATCAGGAGGAGGGAGAGGATTGCGGCACGCCGGCGAATCATGATCATGATCTGCGTCACCTTCCGTACTGTGTGAGACCTGACGTTTCGGCCACACGCCTGGCAAGCGTATCGGACCCTGAGCGTACAGGAAAACTGAAAGTGATGCGAACGAATCACTTCTGTGACGTGGCCGTGGCTCTACCGGTCCCGGGCGGGCCGGTATGTCGGAGTAGCCCCGGCCTACCGCTTGCCCTTCTCGGTTCGAAGGGCAGCAAGGATCCGGCGGAAGCCGGCGATGAGGACGGCGGTTTCTTCATCGCTGAAGTGGCGGGCGAAGTGCATCTCGATACCTTGGGCGTAGATCGGCCAGGCAGCTTCCAGCGCTTCCTGACCGGCATCGGTGAGCACGGCGAAGGCGCCGCGCCGATCGTTCGGTGCCGGCTCGCGCCGGAGCAGACCCTCAGCCTCGAGGCGGTCGATCAGGCGCGAGAGGCTGCTCTTGCTCAGCACCACAGCATCGGCCAGTTCATACATGCGCCGTCGTCGCTCCGGTGCCTGTGCCAGTTCGACGAGCACGTCATACCACTGCAGCGGGATCACGCCGGCAGCCGATAGCTCGCGATCGATGCGTTCGATCAGCGCGGCATGTGCAGTGATGAACAGGCGCCAGCCATTGACGCTGGCGCTCGGCGGCTTCGTCGTCATGATCCCACCATACCACGAGATCGTCCCAGTTGGAATGGTTGCAATCGGAACAATAGAGTGATACGCTAACATCGTTCCATATGGAACAACTTTGCGCAGGCCGGCTGACGGAATCGCCGGCCTGCCGTTCAGGAGAACGTTCGATGTCTACATCACAGGTTCGGGTCGCGGTCGCCTATCACAGCAGATACGGTCACACGGCGAAGCAGGCGGCGGCGGTTGCTGCCGGCGCGCGTTCGGTTCCCGATACCGATGTCGCGCTGATCGATGTCCAGCAGATCACCGACGCCGATTGGCAATGGCTCGATCAAGCCGGCGCGATCATTTTCGGCGCACCAACCTACATGGGTGGCCCGTCCGGCGTCTTCAAGACCTTTGCCGACGCCACCGCCGGCCTCTGGGCGGAGGACCGCTGGCAGGACAAACTCGCCGCCGGCTTTACCAACTCCGGCCACATGCACGGCGACAAGCTGAACACGCTCATCTACTTCGCTCTCTTTGCCGCGCAGCACGGCATGCACTGGATCAACCTCGGCATGAAGGGCGGTTGGGATCGGAGCACGGGCAGCGCCGATGACCTGAACCGCCTGGGCAGCTGGCTCGGCGCGATGGCCCAGTCCAACAAGGACGAAGGTGCAGACGTCGCCCCGCCGGCGAGTGACCTGCGCACCGCCGAGGCGCTCGGCCGGCGCGTGGCGGTGGTCACTCGGCAATGGGTAGCCGGTCGCGCAGCGGCCGTGACCGCTGGGGAGATCAGTACTGAGCCTGCAGGAGCGGCCTTGGCGTCAGCCGCCGCTCGGTCCGCCAAGGAGGTGAGCCATGCGTGACCGCATCAAGGGCAAGACGCTCGTCGCCAGGGATGACGGTGACGTCGCCAACGGCGTCGTCATCAAGCTGTACGGCGAGGAGACGAGCGGGACCATCTCGATCATTGAGCAGCCGTTCGAGCCAGGTTTGCTCCTCCCGCCACACGTGCACGAGAACGATGTCTGGCTCTATGTGCTCGAAGGAGAGATGCACGCCCGAGTTGCTGACGAGGTCGTCACGGCGACCGCCGGCTGCTGGGTGCTCAAGCCTCGCCGGATTCCCCACACCATGTGGAACGCGGGGCCTGAGCCGGCGCGCATCATCGAACTGTACACGCCAGGCGGATTCGAGCGCTTCTTCAAGGATTTCGGCGAGCGGTTGCGCCACGGGCCGATCGGGCTCGACGAACTGAATCGGCTGGGCGAGCCGCACGGCATCCGCTTCTTCGACGACTGGATTCCCGAACTCAAAGCGGCCTACAACCTGCGCCTCATCAGCGAGTAGCTCTCATGCCGCCTCACTCACTGGGTGCGCACTCAAGAGCCAACTCGCTCGCGCGGCGTGTGGCTCGATCGGCACGGTACTGCTGGGGATGCCCCTCCTCGGCGACCCGGCGACGCCCGGCCGGCTGATCCCACTGGTGCTGATCGTTGCCGGCATCGTCACGCCGCGGCTGTTCTCCGCATCATAAGTCACCTGTCGAAGGTGAGCGGCCGGCACGAACACCCAGCGCCGGCCGCGGCGGATGGTCCGCTGTTCTGTTGACCGCTGCTTCCCGGTCCCGAGGTCGGTGAAACCGGACGGTGGCTGTCGCACCCTCAAAGAGAGCCGGCCGCCCCGGCTAACCGATGGAGGTGGATGATGAAGACGATCGGTGTCTTGGGCGGCCTGGGGCCGCAGGCGACGATGGATTTCGAATCGCGCGTGCATGCGGTCGCGCAACGGCTGATCCCTGGCAATGGCAATCAGGGTTACCCGCCGATGGCCGTCTACTTTCACCGCCGGCCGCCGGTGCTGGTCAACGATGATGGCTCGCCGATCCGGCCGTTGCAGATCGACCCCCGCCTGCTCGACGCGGCTCGCAGGTTGGGCTCGTGGGCCGACTTCCTTGTAATCACAAGCAACGGTGTTCATCACCTGCAGGCAGAGATCGAAGCGGCGGCAGAGCGGCCCGTGCTGAGCATGGTCGACCTGACCGTCCGCGAGGTGTGTCGGCGCGGCTGGCGGTCGGTGGGCGTGCTGACCTTCATCGAGCCGAGCATCTACCAGGTACCGCTGGAACAGCATGACTTTCGATGCGAGGTGATTGGCGAGGATTTACAGGCGCCGATCAACGCCGCGATCGCGGCGTTCTCGGCGGGCCGGAGTGGCCCAGCCGAAAGCAGCGCCGTGAGCGCTGCGGTGGCCATGCTGCGCGGCCGGAGTGTGGACGGAATCATCCTCGGCTGCACGGAACTGCCGTTGCTGCTGGGTGAGGCGGCGGAGGCGCCGGACCTGATCGATCCGATTCGATTGCTCGCAGAAGCCGCCGTCCGCCACGCCATGGCCTGACAACACGACTTGTCAGCGAGTTGTCAGCCCCTGGTCATCGCAAGGCGGAGCGGGACAGGGCACGCTGTGATCAGCCCCGCCGCGGCCGGCGGGACAGTCAACCAGGGAGGAGGTCTGGGGATGATGAAGCGGTGGACGCTGATGCTGGGTGTGGCCGTCGCAATTCTTGGGGGCGTTGCGATCCAAGCCATGCCGGCTCATGCCGAGCCCGCGACCCCGCAGACCTCGTACCAGGGTGACTGCCTCCGGCCGCCAGCGGGTGCTACCTGCCTCGAGTTCGAAGACGGCTACCGCTGGCTGGTCGAGGACACGATCACCACGTGGGGCCGCAACCATGGCCCGATCCAGATGGCCTATGGCCGCAACGCCAACTACGCCCACCAACTTGGCACTGACCTGATCTGGGTGCTGCCGCCGCTCGAGTAGCACGTATCCCGGATGGTTCACCACCCGGCCGCCAGGATTCCAAGGTTCGTTTATCCCGCTGCTCGATACTGCGTCGCCACGTCGTCGATCACGAACCACTCGTGATAGAGCAGCGCGATGTACCAGTCCTCGCCGGGCACCTTCTCGCAGACCGCCATGAAACCGGAGAACATCTCCTCGAAGTATGTTGTGTCGGTGAGGAAGATCGTCAGGGTGTTCTTGTCTTCCGAGACAACGCAGCGCACAACAGCGATGTTGGGGTGATGATCCGCCTGGACCGGCAGGAGCACATCGTAGTCGTCGATCGTGTGGGAGGTGTTTCAAACTGGCCGCCCTCCGATTGTCGCGTCACATGAGCAAGTTGGTTGCGCAGCTGCTCGATCTTCACCTCCGCATCCCGATCTGACCGCTCATGTTCCTGTGACATGACCTCATCCTCCCGGTGATTCTGTTCTGCGCAGACTTGTATCCCATTGTATGCTCGCAATTTGAAACCATCCCGCTCATGATCGGCTGCGATGCAATGGCACAACACCAGCCGCGCCAGGCCGCCGAAGTGTATCGCGGCGTTGTCTCCATCAAAGGCATCGTGCTGCATTCGGACGGCGTCGTGCTGCTTCGAAACGACCGCCACCAGTGGGAGTTGCCCGGCGGCACGCTCGAACTGGGTGAAACCCCGGAAGACTGCCTGGCTCGAGAGATCGTTGAAGAACTGGGGCTGGTCGTTCGCGTTGGCCCGCTGGTAGACGCGTGGCTGTTCGAACACATCATTCCAGATGCCCACGTGTTCATCGTCACCTATGGTTGCTACGCCGTGCCCTTCGATATGGGCTCGCTGGTACTTAGCAGCGAGCACACAGCGATCGGGTGTTTTCCTGTTGCCGAGATTGGCTCCCTCCCGCTGCCTGGCGGCTATCGCCGCTCAATTCGAGCATGGGTGACCGATCCCCGCTCGCGACCGCGCAGAGTAATCGTCTGATCACTGACGAGTACCGTTGCCGTCGATTACGTTCTAACAATCAATCTCGATTCTTACGGACACCACCGATTCATGTCGCTTGCTAGCTACCTGCGTGCCGCCCCCAAGGTTGAGTTGCATGTGCATCTTGAGGGGGCGATCCGGCCGGCGACGCTGCTGGAACTGGCGCGGCGGAATCGAGTTGACCTACCAGCGGATACAGTGGATGGACTGCGACAGTGGTTTGTCTATCGCGACTTCAAGCACTTCATCGAGATCTTTGTTGCGGCAACGTCGTGTCTCTGCACGGCGGAGGACTATGAACTGATCGTCTACGAGTTCGGCGCCGAGATGGCCCGTCAGAATGTGCGCTATGCCGAGGTGACGTTCTCGCCGAGCACGCACGTCTGGATGGGGCGGCCGTGGGAAATGGTCTTCCGCGGGATCACGCGCGGGCGCGAGCGGGCCGAGGCGGAGTTCGGCATCCGTATCCGCTGGATCTTCGATATCGTTCGGGGTGTGAGCGATGCGAGCACGCTCATGCCAAAAGCGGATTTCACCGCCGATGTGGCGATCGATGGCAAGGGGGCCGGGGTGGTGGCGCTTGGCCTGGGTGGGATGGAGGATGGCGCGCCGCCGGAGCCGTTTGCGCCGCAGTTCGCGCGAGCGCGGTCGGCGGGACTACACAGCGTGCCGCACGCCGGTGAGCACGCGGGACCGGACAGCATCTGGGGTGCGATCCGGTCGCTGGGTGCGGAGCGGATCGCCCACGGCGTGCGCGCGATCGAGGATCCGGCGCTGGTCGCGTATCTGGCAGAGCGCCGAATTCCAGTAGATGTCTGCCCCACAAGCAATATCTGCCTCGGCGTCTATCCGGATCTCGACGCTCACCCGCTCCGCCGACTGCGGGAAGCCGGCATAGTCGTGACGATCAATTCGGACGATCCGCCCTTGTTCAACACGACGCTCAACGATGAGGTGGCGCTGCTCGCGGGCGTATTCGGTTTCGATGCTGACACGATCGATGTGATCCTGCTCGGCGGTGTCCGCGCGGCGTTCCTGACGCAGGAAGAGGCCCGGTCGCTTGCATCCGGCTTTCAGAACGAGATGCAGAGGCTGAAGGCGGTACACCTCGGCCAGCCTTGATAGGCACCGCCCTTCGCACGCGTGGGATTGTAGCGTACCATCGGCGGGTACAGGTCCTCCGCGCCGATCGAGTCACCTCAGTCCTTCCGTATAATCCTTGCACGCGATACCGCAATCGCGTTGAGTGGTGCCGTTATGCGTCGCGACCTGCTTGATACCGGGGCTGCATTCGCCGGGCGCGAAGCGGAGATGGAGAGGCTCGACCGGCGGCTAATAGAAGCACTCGCGGGTCAGGGCGGGATCGTGCTGCTCATGGGGGAGTCGGGGATCGGCAAGACACGGCTGGCCGAGGAATTGGCGGCGGTGGCTCGGTCGGGCGGCGCGTGTGTGCTCTGGGGCCGCTGTTACGAGGGCGAAGGCGCTCCCCCCTTCTGGCCCTGGATTCAAGTGCTGCGCGCGGCCATCCAGGACACCGCCACAAAGCAACCGGGAACCATCCTCGACTCGGCGGCGGCCGAGCTGATGGACCTGCTGCCGGAGGTTGGAACCGCCGGCCGCCGGCTCGCTGATCGATCCGTGGTAACCGACGTGCGGATCACATCCCGCGCCGCGGACTCCGCCCAGGCCCGGTTCCGGTTGTTCGACACGATCACAGCCTTCCTTGGCGCGCGGGCGGCTGAGCGGCCCCAGGTCGTGATCCTCGATGACCTGCAGTGGTCCGATACCTCGTCGCTGCTGCTGCTCCGGTTTTTGGCCCGCACGGTCCACGAGATGCCCCTGCTCCTGCTGGGCGCCTATCGAGACACCGAGGTAGACCGGGGACACCCATTGACGGAGATGCTGACCGCGCTCTCCCGCGAGCGTGGCTGTGAACGACTCTCCCTGCGCGGCGTCTCGGAGGCGGTGGTCGCGACACTGGCGGCCGATGTTTGCGGCGCGGCGGTAGCAACGCCGCCGTTCACCGGGGCGCTTCATGAACTGACAGCGGGGAATCCGCTGTTCGTTCAAGAGACGTTGCGCCACCTGACCGAACTCGGAGGGCTGAGGCCGGACGCCGTGCCCGGCGACGGGACGGCGCTACTGACAACGATCGACGTGCCTGACGGGGTGCGGTGGGTCATCCGGCAACGGCTGGCCCGCCTGGCCGGTGACGCCGCACGGGTCTTGTCGGTCGCCGCCGTAATCGGGCGCGAGTTCGAGATGGCGACACTGGCCGCAGCGCTGGAATCAGACGGTCTGCCGGTGATGGACGTGTTGGACCAGGCCGAAGCGGCGCGGCTGGTGTCGCCCGTTCTCGATGCCGGTGTCGATGCCGCGCGCCGCTATCGCTTCGAACACGACCTGGTCCGCGACACGCTGATCGGCGACCTGAGCCGTGCCGAGCGCGTGCGGTTGCATCATCGTGTTGGGGAAGCGCTGGAAGACCGCTGGCGGATCGACCCCGAGGGACACCTGTCGGAACTGGCCTATCACTTCGTGCAGGCCGCGCCGAGCGGTGGCGTGACCAAGGCGCTCACCTACGCGCAACGGGCCGGCGACCAGGCAGCCCATCGGTTTGCCTATGACGAAGCCGCACGCTGGTACGCGCTCGCGCTGGACGTGGTTGGCTTCATGTCGCCGGTCGATGGAACCGCGCGCTGCGACCTGCTCCTGGCACAGGGTGAGGCACTCTTGAGCGCCGGGCGGCCGCTTCAGGTCGTGGACTCGATCGCTCCTGCCGCGCTGTCGCTGGCGGACACACTTGGTGACGCGGGCCGGGAGCGGGCAGCGCGCGCCTGCCGCCTCGCGCTGGCCGGTATCATCCGCTACAGCGGGCCGGGCATCCTCGTCGGCGGCGAAGCATACCGCACCTGGGCCGACCGTGCGACGCGCTACGCGCCTCCCGATTCAGTCGATCGTGTCTACGCCGATATTAGCCTTGGCTCTGCCATCTCCGCGGGCGGCGATCTTGCCCGTACCCTGTCGCTCTATCATCACGCGCTGGCGCTGGCACGGCGGCTGGAAGATCCGGCCGCACTCTATTATGCCGCGCTGAACCTGGTCAACTGGTCGGGAGGTCCGCGCCATCAGGCAGAGCGGCGTCGCCTGGCAGAGGAATTCAGCACCCGCCCGGCAACGGGCGTGCATCCCAGCACCCTGGGGCGGCTGCTCGGGCGCTGTGGCACGGTACTGCTGGACTGGGGCGATCGTCGTCATGCCGAGGCGCTGTGGAGCCGGACCGCTGCCCTGGCAACGCAGACGCATGAGCCGGAATTGCACCTCAATGGACTGGTCGGCGCCGCGCTGCTGGCGACGGTTGACGGTAGGTTGGAGGACGCGCTCGCCGCGATCACGCGGCTGATCGACCGGTCGGCAGAGATCGGCAGTCCGGTCTACGGCTGGCGATACGCGCTCCGCCTCCAGGAGCGGCCCTTGCTGCTGCTTGGCCCGGATGGCGCGGTCCCCGCGATTCCGCCTCCGGAGATCAAGCTGCTCGGCGACGGTGACGTGTGGGCGCCGAGCAATGCCGCCAGCGCGGCGCTCCGGCGCGCCCAGCGCGGCGACCTTGAGGATGCACGCCGCGCCCTGCGGGACGGCCTGCGACTCTTCCACTCGGACGACGCGAGCGACGCAAGCTTCTACTGGCATCTCGTGACGCTGCTCGAACTGGCGGTCCTGCTCGGCGATCGGCCGGCGGCCGGCTTCCTGGTGCCGCGGCTCGCCATCCTCGCGCCGTGTGCCGTCGCTGATTGGGGTCTCACCACCATCGCCCGCCACCTGGGGGCGGCGACGGCGCTCTTGGGCGACCGGACGCGCGCGCGGGAGTACTTCGAGCAGGCGCTGGCCGTGGCGGGCGCGATTCGCTTCCGTCCGGAACTGGCGTTGACGAACCTCCAGATCGCCGAGTTGCTCGCGGCGGAATCAGCCAATCGCGGCGCCGCGCAGCGCTATCTCGAGCCAGCGATCGACGAGTTCCGCGTGATGAAGATGCAGCCGGCGCTGGAACGCGCGCTGATGTTGGAGAACGATCTCCACACCCGATCGGGGCGGACTCCACACCCGGCCTTCCCCGATGGACTCACCGCCCGCGAGGTGGAGGTGCTCAGCCTGGTAGCGACCGGTGCGACCAACCGCGAGATCGCGGCGGCGCTGGTGGTAGCTCCGGGTACCGTACATCAGCACCTGATCAACATCTTTGCCAAGATCGGCGCTCGCCGCCGCGCCGATGCCGCCGCCTACGCCACCCGCCACGGCCTCGCATCCTAAACAGCGACCGCACTCGGGTGGCATCTACCATCTGGTAGATCATGCCACCGGTCCCCAACCTTCACAGAATCTACCATCCGTGACATGACCAGCCAGGATCAGGCAGGCATCCTCCGACTGTGAACTCGTTGCGGAGGTATCGTCATGCCCGGCGCCACACGGAAGGGCTACGCCAATCCTGATGTCCTTGCTACGACCGCATGGGTGGCCGGGCACTTGGACGACCCGACGGTGCGGATCGTCGAATCAAACGAAGACACGCTGCTCTACGGGGCCGGCCACATCCCCGGCGCGGTGGAGGTGGACTGGACGCGCGACCTCAACGACCAACTCCGGCGGGACTACCTCGACCGCGCCGGCTTCGAAGCACTGATGTCCCGCATCGGTGTCACGCCGGAGAC
>JBFXAN010000212.1:0-10367 GCA_050184225.1 Dehalococcoidia bacterium
CGCCGGCCCGACCGCCGAACCACGTCATTGGCCTTTCTCTCCCTCCCAACCGTGCTGCCAGTCTCCGTCACTCCAGCATCCCATAGGATTGGTCATGCGGCCAGTGCCGGATAGGATATGAGCTCGATCAGGGCAGATGGGGGAGGATCAAACGTATGACCCAGGACGCGGATTGGGCACGACCCGTCGTGCATTGGGAACTTCAAGCGCGCGACCCATCAGGGCTGCGCACCTTCTACGCCGACCTGTTCAACTGGCAGATCGGTGACGGCCCGGTGATGCGGATTCCCGCCGGCATCGGCGCGCCGGACGCGGGGCCGGGCGGCCACATCCGCCAGGGAGAGCATCCCGGCGTCACGCTCTTTATTCAGGTCCGCGACCTGCGGGCGTCGCTGGCGAAGGCGGAGCAATTGGGCGGCCGGGTGCTTTCCCAACCGGCGGATGTACCGGGCGGCCCGACCGTCGCCGGTATCGCCGATCCAGAGGGAAACCGGGTCATGCTCGTGCAGCAGTAGGCGATCCTGGTGGCGGCGATGCGGCGACGGTCGCCGGACCGGACCGGCTGACCTAGCCCGCCGCCGACATCGCCGCGACCCATGCCGGTGGGTTGAGCTCGCGCATCCGCTGCTTTGTCGCATCGTCGGCGAGGCGCGCGATCACCTGGGCGTCGTCGACCACCTCACCGGTAAAGGTTTCCGGCGTTTGCATCGCCAGCAGGATCGCCGCCTCGACATAGCTGTCCGGCGGTGGGACCGTTTCTCCGGCGGGCCGCGGCCCGCCGACCTGTCCGGGCGCCCGGCCGAAGAGCAATCCTGGTGTCTCGATCCCACGCACCGGCTTGAAGGCGTTCACGGCAATGCCGTTCTCACGCTGCTCTTGCGCCAGGCCGATACTCATCGCCTCGACCGCGCGTTTGGTTGCACCGTAGTGTGAGCCGCCCAACGCACCGACAGAGGAGATATTGATGATGTTGCCCTGCTTCTGCTCGATCATCGCCGGCAGCACAGCGCGGCAGCCATAAAACGTGCCATGCACATTGACGCGGAACTCCAGTTCCCAGTGGCGAATTGGGATCGTCGAGATGAAGCCTGCCGGCTGCACGGCGGCGTTGTTCATGAGGACGTCGATGCGCCCGTACCGGTCGAGCACCTGTTTCACCATTGCTTCAACCGATGCATTGTCGGCGACGTTACAGACGACGGGAAACGCCACGCCGCCGGCTTCTTCCACCAACCGGGCCGTGTGATGGATCGTTCCGGGAAGTCGCGGGTCCGTCTCCGTCTCCGTGCGCGCGGCAATGACGACGGTTGCCCCCTCACGTGCGTATCCGATCGCGCAGTATTGCCCCAGCCCTCGGCTCGCGCCGGTGATGATCGCCACCTTGCCTTCTAACCGTCCCGCCATGCCGTCCTCCAACACACGAGCTCAAACATCGCAACGCGACCGTCGGAGGCAGATATAGCACAGATCCGAGGTGTGAGGACAGACGGTTTCCGTGCCGCGCACGCTCAGCCGGCCGACGCTCTGCGATCGCGCCTGCTCGGAGCGTCAGAACGGAGTTGGGGTGGCAGCGCGTTCGATCGTGGGTTCTGATCGGCCGGCTCGATTCCCACGCCGAGAAGGTACGCGATCATGCTGACCAGCGCGTCGGGGGATGGGCGGGGTTGGCCGGAACCGGTACGGACGACCAGACCATCGCCGAATGTGAGGAGCATGTCGGTGCAGTGCTGCATCGGAAGATGCGGGCGAATCACATTCGCATCGACGGCCGCTGACAACACGGCAGACAAGGCATGACGTCGGTGCTCGACCACCGCGCCGACCGCCTCGCGAACCCGGTCATTGCGTCCCGCGTGCGACCAGAACTCGATCAACAGCGGCGGCCAGGTGGCGTCGCGCGGATCGAGCCAGAGGTAGGCGATCACCTGTCGCAGGAGCGGTTCGGTCGGCTGGTCGCTCTGCGAAGATACGGCGCTCCTGAGCCGTTGCTCATCCGCATGGAGCCGCGACCAGAGGACGGTCAGAAAGACCTCTTCCTTCGACGCGAAGTGGAAGTAGACCGCGCCCTTCGACAGCCCAGCCGCCTCGGCGATCATATCGATCGTCGCCTGGGCGTATCCATGTGTCGCAAAGATCTGGAACGCCGCCTTGAGGAGACGGCCGCGGGTCGCCTCGCGGCGGGTCGAGCGGCGGTTGTCGTCTGGCGCGGGCGGGCCGTTCGTTCCCATGATCGTTTCGGCAACCCGGCTATCCCTCGGACATCATGGGAGGGACCCGTGGCTTTGCGTCCTCACCTCACGGTGAGTTTGCCTTTATCGTTCGTGGACCCGGCCGCAGTCATATGCTCCACTACGCCGGATGTCGCGACTCTTATCGCATCGAGTTCACTCGAATGCCGATAGACTACCATCAGATTAGACGCTACAGATCTACGTGGCAAGTACAGCTTGCTGGATGACATCATCCAGCAATTGAGACGGGTAAAACCCCGCAAAATTGATGATTCGTCAAATAAGCTAGACCGGTGACCGGCTGTCATACATCTCTCGATAGGATCGTTGGTAGTTAGATTGCAAAGTGTTCTGAATTGTACATCAACATGACTCCTGACCGTCCGGTATAGGACTACACATATCGGTGGCAATGGAACTGATAAGCAGTCACCTACCAGTGTTTGGCATAAGCCGCTGTTCGCTCGTCCGATGGCTGCTGCTAGCATCGTCGGGCGAGGTGGAAAACGGAGGTTGAATGGCCCGTCCTCTATCCCATGATTTGTATCCCGATGCACGCCCCGCCGGGGTGTTGCTCGCCGTTGCTCCCGCGCTTCGGCGCTTGAAGGTGCTTGCCTATCTCACCGTGGGCCTCCTTCTGGTTGCTGTCCTCGGCTCCTTCCTCCCACTCGGCACGTGGCTCCTGCTCTGCGCGGGACTGGCGGCGCCGACACTCCTCTCGGCGATGCTCGTCGCCGGCGATTAGGATCGCCGATGCCTGACGCTCCGGCGCCGGATTGACTGATGCGATCGCGTGCGTCAGTTGTGCCGCGCGCCGTCGAATGCCCTCTCCCAACGATGGGAGAGGGTTGATCGGCCCCGGCCCCGCTTCTTTAACTCCCGTTGACATATTCCCGCTCGATGCTAGGATGAAACCCGCTACAGCCCGGCGCGCGTCGCTCGTGCGTGCCTGCCTGATCTCAAGTTGTCCGATTTGTGTCCGGAGGCGGCATGCACCTCGATGGGTCGTATACGTTCAAGGCGTCACGCCAGCGCGTGTGGGACACGCTTCAAAGCCCTGAGACCATTTCCCAGTGCATGCCCGGCTGCGAGCGGTTCGACGAGATCGGACCAGATCGATACGAAGCGACGATGAAGCTCGGCATCGGCCCGATTCGCGGCACCTACACCGGCCGGATTCACTTACGCGACCGGACCGCCCCAGAACGCTACACGATGGATGTCGAAGGGGGCGGCGGACCTGGGCATATGAAGGGGTCCGGCCTGCTCACTCTCGAGGAACGCGACGGTCAAACGCTGGTCCTGTACGACGGCGAGGCACAGGTCACCGGCAAGGTCGCATCCGTCGGCCAGCGGCTTCTCGGTGCATCGGCCAAGCAACTGATCAATCAGTTTTTCAAGTGCATGGAGCGAAAGCTTGAAGGCGGCGGCGCCTGATCGGGGCGCCGTATTGGGGGGTGGACATGGCAGCCAAGCGTGAAGTCTCAATCACGGTCAACGGTCAGCAAACGGGTCATGAGGTCGAGCCGCGCCTCCTGCTGGTCCATTACCTGCGCGACGTGCTCGGACTCACCGGAACCCATATCGGGTGTGATACGACGCAGTGCGGCGCCTGCACGATCCACCTCGACGGCAATGCGGTCAAGTCCTGCACGATCTTCGCGGTCCAGGCCGACGGCCGCCAGGTCCGGACGATCGAGGGCATGGCCGAGAACGGCGTCCTGCATCCCCTGCAGGAAGGCTTCTGGGAGGAGCATGGCCTTCAGTGCGGCTACTGCACGCCGGGGATGATCATGAGCGCCGCCGACTTGTTGCAGCGCAACCCCAATCCGTCCGAACCAGAGATCCGTCACGCGCTCAAGGGCAATCTCTGCCGATGCACCGGCTATCAGCACATCGTCAACTCCGTGGTCTATGCCGCCAAGAAAGCCATTGGTGAGCCGGTCGCCGCCGGAACCGCCGGCGCGACGGCGCACGTCCATCAGGGAACCGCCAGCGAGGCGCCGCTGCCGGAGTCACCGGGCGGCTATGCCGTCGCCCCTCCCGGATCGCCAACCAATGAGGCGCTCCAGGAAGAGGAGAAGCGGCAGGAACAAGGATGACCGGTTGAGCCGCATCGCCGGGTGGGAATCGGTCAGCCGCGCGAAAATGGCGCGGAGGAGGACATGATGACGAGCGCTGTCGAAACGCCAAAGATGGTCGGCTCGCGCGTAAAGCGGCGCGAAGACCCCCGCCTCATTACCGGCCGCGGCACGTATGTGGACGACATTGAACTGGTGCGGATGACCCATATGTCGGTCGTCCGGAGCGAGTACGCTCACGCCCGGTTGCTCAGCGTCGATACGAGCGCCGCCCAATCGATGCCGGGCGTGATCCTGGTGATGACCGCCGATGATGTTGCGATCGCCAGTCTGCCGGGCGTGCCCGTCGATCCGGAAAAGGTGCCCGCGCATCCCGTGCTCGCGAAGGATAAGGTCCGCCACGTCGGCGACCCAATCGCCGTCGTCATCGCGGAAACCCGCTATCAGGCGCGCGACGCGGCCGAGGCGATCACGGTCGAATACGATCCGCTGCCGGCCGTCGTCGATCCGGAACGCGCGTCCGATCCCGATGCCGCTCAGATTCACGACAACATCGAGCGCAACGTCGCGTACTACTGGAATGCCCAGTCCGGCGACATCGATGCCGCCTTTGCGAATGCGCCGGTGCGGGTGACGCAGAAGATGGTGAGTCAGCGGTTGATGGCTGTGCCGATGGAAGGTCGCGCGATCCTCGCCGACTACACGCCGGGTGCGGAGACGCTGACCGTCTGGTACTCCACCCAGATTCCGCATCTCTCAAAGGCCAACTTCTCGGCGCTGATCGGCATCCCGGAGCAGAACATCCGCGTGGTCGCGCCGGAGGTCGGCGGCGGCTTCGGTGCGAAACTGGAACTATACGCCGAGGATGTGATGACGATCCTCGCATCGAAGCAGCTTGGCCGGCCGGTGAAGTGGACGGAGACGCGGTCCGAGAACTTCCAGAACATGACCCAGGGTCGGGGTCAGGTCGCCGAGTATGAAATGGCGGCCGACCGCGATGGCAAGATCCTCGGCCTGCGGGCGCGGATCATCGCCGACCTCGGCGCCTATCTGCAGGTGTTCACGGCACTGGTGCCGACGTTCTCCGGATTGATGGCGCCGGGTATCTATGACATTCAAAACCTCGATCTCCAGATCACCGGTGTCTTCACCAATAAGGTCGCCACCGCCGCTTATCGCGGCGCCGGCCGGCCGGAGGCGACCTACTACATCGAGCGGATGATGGATGTCCTTGCCGATGAGCTGGGCATCGACCCGGTTGAGGTTCGTCGGCGCAACTTCATCCAACCGGAGCAGTTTCCTTATACCACCGCCACCGGCCTGGTCTACGACTCCGGCGACTATGAGAAGACGACGCAGAAGTGCCTGGAGATGATCGGCTACGACGAGCTTCGTCGCGACCAGGAACGGAAGCGGGCCGAGGGCAAACTGGTCGGGATCGGTATCTCCACCTGGGCGGAGATCTGCGGCTTTGCCCCGTCGGCGGCGATGCCCGGCACCGGCGGCTGGGAATACGCTCTGGTCAAGGTGGAACGCACCGGCAAGGTCACGGTGCACACCGGCGCATCGCCGCACGGTCAGGGTCAAGAGACCAGCTTCGCCCAGGTGGTGGCCGACCAGTTCGGCATCCCGATCGAAGATATCGCCGTGCTCCATGGTGATACCAGCGTCGTCAGTCATGGCGTCGGCACCTTCGGCAGCCGCGCCGTTGCGGTCGGCGGCGCCGCCGTTTTCAACGCCGCCGTCGAAGTGCGTGAGAAGGTGAAGCAGATCGCCGCCCATATGATGGACGCGAGTGAGGACGATCTGGAGCTGAGTGGCGGCCAGATCCAGGTGAAAGGCTCGCCGGACCGGGCCAAGGGTTGGGCGGAGGTCGTGGGAGCGGCCTACGCGGCAATCGGCCTGCCCGAGGGTATGGAGCCGGGACTCGAAGCAAAGAGCTATTTCGAACCGCCGAACTTCACCTTCCCGTTCGGCACCCATGCGGCAGTGGTCGAGATCGACCGCGATACCGGCAAGGTGGATCTGGTCCGTTATGTCGCCGTAGACGACTGTGGCACGGTGATCAACCCGCTGCTCGTCGATGGTCAGGTTCATGGCGGATTGGTCCAGGGCATCGCGCAGGCGCTCACCGAAGAGGTCGTCTATGACGAGAGCGGCCAGCTCTCTTCCGGCACGCTGATGGATTATGCGGTACCCACGGCCGATATGTTCCCACGCTTCGAGTCCGCCAACACGGTGACGCCGACGCCGGTAAACCCGCTCGGCGCGAAGGGCATCGGCGAGGCTGGCACGATCGCCGCCTCCCCAACCGTCGCCAACGCCGTGATCGACGCGCTCTCGCCGCTCGGCATTCGCCACCTCGACATGCCGTACAAGGCGGAAAAGATCTGGCGAGCAATTCAGAAGTAGGGGCAATCGGGAATCGGCAATCGGCAATGGGGATTCGACCTCACCACTGCCGATTGCCGATTGCCGACTGCCGGCGACCGGAGGGAGCCCCATGATTCCAGCCAGCTTTGAGTACGTCGCTCCGGCCTCAGTGGCGGATGCGATCGCGTTGCTCCAGGAACACGGCGAGGAGGCGAAGATCCTGGCGGGTGGTCACAGCCTGATCCCGCTGATGAAGCTGCGCCTGACCGAGCCGGGTGTGCTGATCGATATCGGCGGCATCGGCGAGCTCGTTGGCATCAGCCGGAAGAACGGCGGGATCGCGATCGGCGCGCTGACGACGTACACGACGATCGGCGGCGCCGGGGAACTCGATGGTCTCGACGCGCTGACCGAGGCGGCGCAGGCGGTGGGCGATGTGCAGGTCCGGAACCGGGGAACGATCGGCGGCAGCCTGGCGCACGCCGACCCAGGCGCCGACATGCCCGCCGCCGTCCTGGCACTGGATGCCGAGATCGTGCTGCGCGGGCCGAGCGGCGAGCGCACCGTGCGCGCCGATGATTTCTTCCAGGGCCTCTTTACGACCGATGTCGGCGAGGGTGAAGTGATCACGGAGATCCGGGTGTCGCCCAGTCCGGCGCGCACGGGCACCGCCTACGTCAAGTTCCCCAACCCCGCCTCAGGTTACGCGGTCGTCGGCGTGGCGGCGCGGCTCACGCTGAACGCGGACGGCGCCGTCGATGACGCGCGCATCGCGATTACGGGTGCGGGCGACCACGCCGTCCGGGCGACATCGGTTGAGGACGCGCTCCGCGGTCAAACCCTGTCCGCCGACCTGATCCAGTCCGCGTCTGCCACCGCGGCGGACGGGATCGATACGCTGGACGACATTCATGCCTCGGCCGGCTATCGCGCCGAGCTGGCGCGCGTCTTCACGCGGCGGGCGCTGACCAAGGCCCACGAACGCGCCGGCCGTTGAGCAACGCCGGCCGGAGCCTCGAACGGGCGGACGCCGAACGCATCCGCCCGTCTGTGGCATCGGGCGGCACCGCGCGCCGCGACAAATCCCGCATCAGCCCGCATCCGTACAGCAGATAGCAGGCACAACGACGCAGATCAGGCGACGATGTATCGAAGCCTGATGCTTGGCCGCGCGTTCGGATTACCGAGCGTCATCCCGCCATGCTAGAGTGAAGTGAGGGCGCTGCGTTCCGTCAACGCCGCGCGACGCATGCGGAGTACCACATGATGGAGAAGGCCGTACGCTGGTCGATTATCGGTCTCATGGTCGTGTTGATCGTGGGCCTATCATTTTCCCTTGGTTTTGTCCTGCGCATGGCCTTCGAAGAAGACGAGGGCGGCACGACCACTGCCCGGCTCACCACCGCGGTCGGCGAGGAAGAGCCGGAGTTTGCGGTCCTGGGCGAGATCTATCGAGCCCTGCGCGATAACTATGTTGATCCGGCCGCGATCGACGGTGAGTTGCTTCGCACCGGCGCGATCAACGGGCTGATCAACGCGGTGGGCGACACCCACCAGGTCTATCTCTCGAAGGAAGACCGCCAGTTCGGCGACACCGATTTGAACGGAGAGTTCGAGGGGATCGGCGCGACGGTCGATCAGCGTGGCGGCGAGATCGTGATCGCCCAGCCGTTCGAGGGATCGCCGGCGAAGAAGGCCGGTATCCGCCCCGGCGACGCCATCCTCGAAGTCAACGGCGAATCGACGAGGGGCTGGACCACGCACGAAGCGGTCGGCCGGATTCGTGGCGAACGTGGCACGGAAGTGCGGCTCAAGGTGCGCCATGTCGATGGGGTCACCGAAGACCTCGTCGTCGTCCGCGACCAGATTCTCCTCCCCAGCGTCAAGGTCGACGTGGCTGAGGACGCCCAGGGCAACGACGTGCCTGAGCTGGGCTATATCCGGATCGAGCAGTTCACGCGCCGGACACCCGAGGAACTGGAAGAGGCGTTGCAGGACGTGCAGGCGAAGGGACAGAAGGGGCTGATCCTCGATCTGCGCAATAATCCTGGCGGCCTGGTGTCCGCCTGCGATGCGGTTGCCAGCCAGTTCATGCCGAGCCGGAAGACGATCTTCATCGAACAGCGGCGCGACGGCGACGAGCAGCAACACCTTACCCGAGGCGGCGGGCTGGCTACTGAAATCCCGATGACGGTGTTGATCAATCACAACAGCGCCAGTTGTTCGGAGATCATCGCCGGTTCGCTCCGAGACAACGATCGAGCGACGCTGATCGGCGAGACGTCGCTCGGCAAAGGCACCGTCAATACATTCGTCGATCTCAAGAACGACGGCGGCGCCGTCTACGTGACGATTGGTCGGTTCCTCACACCGAATCGTGATGTGATCGAAGGCCGTGGCGTGAAGCCAACAATCGAGGCGCGGGCGGGCGACAACGAGGATCCACTGAGCTACTACAACGGCGTCATGCACCGCGCCGTGGACTTCCTGCGAAACGGCAGCTAGAGATCACCGGCAATGGGCAATCGGCAATGGGCAATGGTGGGCACGGAACCCTACTGCCGATTGCCGATTGCCGCGCGAACGGAGTGAGCGCCTGTGCCTGAAGGCGAAAAGACGGTTGCGGTCAATCGCAAGGCGGGATTCGACTACGAGTTCCTGGAGCGATATGAGGCCGGGCTGGAGCTGACCGGAACCGAGATCAAGTCGATCCGCGAGGGGAAGGTCAATCTCCGCGACGCCTTCGCACGCATCCAGAACGGCGAGATGTGGCTGCATAACCTCCACATCGCCGAGTACCCGGCGGCCAGCCGGTTCAATCACGAGCCGACCCGGACCCGCAAGCTCCTGCTCCACAAGGATGAAATTGCCCATCTCGCCGGCGCGCTCGAACAGCGCGGCCTCACGTTGATCGCCACGCGCCTCTATCTCAAGCGAGGCCGGGCCAAGGTTGAATTGGCAGTGGGGCGGGGACGCAAGAGTTATGACAAGCGTGCGGTGATCGCCGAGCGGGACGCGAACCGGGCGATCCAGCGTGCGATCCGGCAGCGGTGAGGGACCCCTCCCCCGGCCCCTCCCCCCGCTGACGCGCGGAGAGGGGTGCCTCAGCGGCACAGCGATGCCAGCTTTGACTTCGCAGCGGTCTGCCTCTTGCTCGGTTGACGTTGGCACCCCAGATCCGGCGAGGCACCCCTCTCCGCGCGTCAGCGGGGGGAGGGGCCGGGGGAGGGGTCCGGTTTACCCTTCTTCCTCGACCGTCGGCCGGAGTCCGAGCAACAGGCCGGCGCCGTAGATCACGCCGCCGAGGATGAGGCCGGCGACGAACGTCTGAATCCCAGCACCGAAGTCGTCAAGGGCGATGCCGACGATGATCGCACCGATCACCGAGAGGACCAGCACATAGAGGCCCATCGCCGCCGTCACTGAGATCGCCGGGCGCTCACTCGTCAGTTGCTGAACGGCGGCGGCTTCCGCCTCTTCTTCCTCGGTCCTGGGTGGATGCGCGAGCACGCCCGCTAGCCCGGTGATCAAGAAGAAGCCCCCGGCGGCGATACCGGCGATCAGAGCCAGTTCCAAGCCGCGGTCTTCCGTGTGGAACTCTCGAACGGCGATCACCGAGCTGACCAGCACGATGATGCCGAGGACCAGGCTGATGCGAAACAGTGCGCGAGTGTAGATCGGA
>JBFXAN010000213.1:0-10340 GCA_050184225.1 Dehalococcoidia bacterium
TGGCGTCGGGGAGGTAACTGGTGCTTCTTCTGAGCGTCGACGACTTCGTGTTTGAGGATCACGGGATCGAACCCGCCCTTGTGACAAAGGAATCTGCCCATCTCAACTTTGGGTCAGATCGCCGCGCCGGTTCCTATGCCAGCGTGTTCTTTGGGTCATCGACGCAACCGGCGAGTTGGCAGGCCAAGATCAAAACCCCGGATCAGGCGACGCGGGATGCGCTGATGGCCGTGCTGGCGGCGCCCAGCGAGGAACAGCTGCGGCTGGTCGCCGATCTCGAGGTCGAGGGCGTCGAGGGCGAGAAACTGGTCACGATCGATGCCTCGGTCGGCAGCGTGCGCTGGCCCGGCAGCGGTTGGAACCTGGAGGTCACGTTCCAGAGTAACGATTCGATCTGGCTGGGCCTGGAGACCGAGACGGCCAGCAAGACGTTCAGCAGCGCACTCGATCAGATCATGTACCTCCCCGCGCCGGGCAACGTGCCGACACAGCCGGTGATCCGCATTACGCCCACGGAGCAACGATCCGCTACCACGGCGGCGGTGGGTTGGCAGTACCGGCAGCGGTGGATGATCGCCAATATGGGCGATGAGCCGCTGTTCCGCTACCCGGTGCTGATCCCGCTGGGCGATACGACCGGCCTGACCACGGCCAAGGCGCTGGCATCTGGCGACGATCTGCGGGTGTGGCTGCACGGGTTGGAGCAGGCGCGCACGCTGGTCGATTGGGACACGTCCGCGACCGGGGTGTGGGTGATCGTGCCGGCGCTGCCACCGGGCGCGGCGATCACCTATGAGATCGTCTATGGCAACGCCAACGCCAACAGCGCGACCGCCGATGGCGTGGTGCTGGCAGGCAGCGACTTGCCGGCGTTCGACCTGGACGAGAGCACCAATTATCAGCACTGCTACCTGACCGCCACCGATGTGATCAACGCCGGTAAGGGCCTGTGGCCGCTGAGCTCGCCGCTGGAAGGCGGCAGCGCGGACTATGGCGCGCCGGGCGCATGGCAACCGGCGCTGACGTTTGAGAACCCGAACAACACGGACGAGTACGTGCAGCCCAGGGCGCAGCGCATGGAGGATGCGGCGGGGCCGTGGTATCAGGCGAGGCTGTACGCGGCGCGGTGGCGCGGGCCGGGTTGGGACAACTTCGATCCCTACGCGGGGGCTGACCCTTACGACGGGGTGGTGCTGCATAACCCGTTCGGCATCCGCGCGGTGCGCGCCGACAGCATCCGCTACCGCAACGATGCCTACGACAAGACGACCGTGACCACCACCGTGGGCAACACCACCGAGACGAGCGAGGTGCTGGCGCCGGCCGATCCGCCCTATACACGGGTCGCGGTGATTGGGCGCAACAGTGGCGGCGAGACCTGGCACGTGCTGCAGGAGTACGCCAACACGACGATTGACCCGCTGAACCGGCTGTATCTGCAGGCAGTGAACGCCGCATCCATTTCACCCACGCCGGCGGCGGGGTGGGAGCAAACCGTCGGGGTGTCGCGGTACGCCGCTATCACGCAGCCCACGGTGGTAGGCGCGACACTCCTGGCGCGCAACAGCGCGCTGATCACCGACACGTTCGGCAGTTCGGGCAGTGGCACAGCGCCCAACTTCAACGGGCCGCATCAGGTGGCGGTCGATAGCAGTGGCAATGTTTATATTGCAGACACTGCCAACAACCGCGTGGTCAAACTCAACAGCGACGGAGCTTACGTTTCCAGCTTCTCTGTCACCGCCGCGCGAGGCGTCGCGGTCGACAGTAGCGGCAACATCTACGTTAGCCAGAGCGGCGGGAAGGTTCTCAAATATAACAGTGCGTTTTCCTTGCAGTGGCAGACGACCGTCAATGACACATTTGGGCACATCGCCACTGATGGCACGTACGTGTTTGCTGTCTCTCGCACGATTTCCGTTATCTATCGCTTTGACGTGTCGGACGGGGACCAATCCGCGGTCTGGGGTTCGTTAGGGTCGGGGAACGGGCAGTTCACCAAGCCGGAGGGCATTGCCACCGACGGCACACACGTCTACGTGGGTGAGGACGATAACACGCGGGTGCAGAAGTTCGATGTCGATGGAAACTATGTCACTAAGTGGGGCAGCGCGGGCACCGGCGACGGGGAGTTCAGTGCCGCGAGTGGTGCCTGGGGCATCGCGCTCGATGCGAGCGGGAACGTCTGGGTAGCTGACTATGGAAACAATCGCATCCAGCGCTTTTCCAACACTGGCACCTACCAGCGGTCGCGCACGATCACCAACCCGGTGGGGGTCGCGGCCCCGTCGGATGGCGTCATCTGGGCCAGCAGTTACACCGGAGACCATCTCAAGCGATTTACCGACGTGGCGACCAGCACCGATGATGACATCCTGCTAGCGCAGTACGTGTACCCGCTGCCGCCGGGGGTGGCGTTCACGACCAGTGACACGGTGAAGGGGCAAATCCGGGCGAAGGAAATCGAGACGGCCGACGACGTGCGCGCGCAGACCGTCATCCGGGTGATGACCGCCGACGGCACCGTACGGGCCACGTTGCTCAATTTCGACACCGCGTCGCTGAGTAGTGAGTTTGGGACGACGCTGACCAATCGCAAGTTCCCGCGCGGCGGCGCGGTCAACCTGGTGGCCAACTACACCAGCGTCGATGGCGACTATCTGGTGATCGAGTATGGAGCGCGCCAGCACTCCTCTGGTGCCATTGACTTGCAGATGTCGCTCGGCGTTTCGGGTGAGAGCGACTTGCCGGAGGACGAAACAGAGACCTCCGCTCTCAATCCGTGGATTGAGTTCAGCACCGACCTCTCGGGCGATGGCTACGTGACCGACTCCCCGTCGTGGACGCCACCCAGCCCGGTCAAGCATTTCGGCGTGGCCTGCTGGCCATCAGACGTGGTGAGCATCCCCGAGGACAGTGAGAGCCGGGTATCGGTGGAGAGCACCGGCGACGTGACGGTGCACATCGCGGCGGAACCGCTGGTGATCACGCGCATCGAGGCCGAGACGGAAATCTATGAGCTGGCGACGGAGTTACGGATCGGCGGCGGAAACGCGGTGGGACCGTATCACACGCTGCTGATCGGCAATGCGCGCGGCCTGAGTGGCCCGGGCACGCCGCGGGCGGCGCTGGCGCTGGGCACGCGGGGGCTGGAGATCGACACGGAGCGGCACACGCACACGATCTGGGACGACACGTTCACGACGCAGGCGGAGGCGCTGTCCACGCACACGGTTCGGGCCATGGCGGGATCGTTGCGCGAGGTGGACGCGGCCGACGTGCCGGCGCTGGAGCGCATCGCATTGACGGTGCCGAATAGCACCTTTGACAGCGACCTCACCGGCTGGGAACTGCATCAGGACGATGCGGACTGGACCTACGCCGTCACCTATGACGCGACGGCGGGGGGCGAGACGGCGGGGTCGCTGGAGTTCGCGGTCACGGTGGCGGACGAATCGACGGTGCTCTACCGCTCCACCACCTATCACGCGGTGGCGACAGACGACAGCGTGGAGGTGACGTGCTGGTTGAGCCAGGACGCGGCGGGGTCGAGCTCACCGCGCGTCGGCGTGGCCTGGTACGACGCGAATCCGACGCTGATTCAGACCGACCTGGACAGCATGAGCGCGGCGATCCTCAATCCGGGCGCGGAGCACACGCTGGTTTACGCCGGGACACCGCCAGCGGGGGTGACGCAGTTCCGGGTGGTGCTGGGCATCACGGCCGAGGATGACACCACGACCACCAAGTATTTCGACGACGTGACGGCCACGATCATCCGCCCGGTGCGCTATGACGGGGCGATCAGCAAGGTGACGGAGGAACAACGGTCCGCGCGCTGGCTACCCATCGCGCCGCCGCGGCGCACGGTGCCCAACGGCGATTTCGCCACGGACCTCACCGGGTGGGCGCTGGAAGACGACGGCACCGGCATCACCTACGCGGCCACGCACGATGCGGCGGTGGGGGGCGTGGCCAACGGCTCGCTGAGCATCGACATCACGGCCAACACGGGCAGCGACAGCGTCATCTACAGGACGACGGCCTTTTTCGCGGTGAATGGCGCGGAGCGGGTGGAGATGAGCGCCTGGTGCCTGACCGATGAGGCGGACCTGCATCCCCGCCTGGCGATCCTCTGGTACGGCGATGCCGACGACACGCTGCTGGCGACGTCGCTGGAGGATGACTGGCAGCCGGTGGCGGCGACGGAGTACGTGCGGAGTTTCGCGGCGATCGTGCCGCCGGGCATGACCCGCTTCCGGTTGGGTCTGGTGGCGGATACGGCGGTGAGCACGACGACCGGCGAAGTGCACTTTGATGACATAAGGCTCAACGATGCGGACCTGTTTATCGCCGATGTGGCGATGAGCGAGATGGACGTGGCGGCGATCGTGCAGCCGAGGTGGACGCCGTGATGTCAGCGACGTTTGCGCCCGATGAATGCCTGCCGAATCTGCTCGATGTCGTGCGGCCCGGGCGTGGTCTGCCAACCCCAGAAACAGTCCGTCTCGGCGTAGGGCAGATCGAAATAGCCGTACCCGTACTCGTAGTGATCACCCAAACCCGTCAGCGCGTGCATGAACTCGTGGCAGAACGTGCGCGCAAACTCCGCGCCCTCCCCGCGGTCATGCCAGAACGGGGCCGATGGGCGACCGAGGCGATTGTCCGCCAGCCAGACGTTTCGGCCATCGGCCGAGGCGATGCTGTCATTGTTGGGGTGGGCCTGAAACGAGCAGACCCGTATGGTGTGTTGCTTCTTGACCCGCGACAGCGCCCAACAGTCAATCGGTTCATTCATGCGCTTATAGAGCAACCTCGGCGTGTTTTTTGGCATGACCGCGGAGAATGCGGCGACAACGCGCTCCACGATGGGCGTCCATCCGGCATCGCTCGTGTAATCCTGCACGATGATCGTGCGCGGCGCTTTGCCCTTGCGGCGGCGGGCATCGGCCTCGCCGGGCAACACGCCAGCGGCCACGATCAGCAGCGTCAACAGGACCACGACGACACGCATCACAGCACCCTCCATTGCCAGCATAACGTAGCCGCGCGCCGTTTGGTTCAAAGCGGGGTGGCACCATGATCGAGGAAGCCGTCATCTCCGAGCCCGGGAACCTGGCGCCGGTGCGGGTGCCGATAGTCTCCGTGCAATGCGGCTGGGAGATCAATAACGCGGGGTCGTTCAGCGGATTTGCGCGTGAGGACGATCTGCGCGCGGTGGGGCTGGCGGGCGATATCAAGGGCTACTGGCTGACCTACGACACGGCGGCGGGGCCGTGGGGCGGCGTGATCACCGGGCAACCGAGCACGGGTGGCGTGACCGAGATCGCGGCGGCGGGCTGGCTGGAACTGGTGCGGGGGCGGATCATCACGAACAGCATCATCGCCATGGGCGGTTCGGCGGGCGGTCTGGCGCGGCGGGCGCTCACGCTGGCCGGGGCCGGCAATCCCGCGTTTCTGCGCCTGGGCTCGATCGACGAGGGCGGCGGGCCGGTGGCGGTGGAACTGGTGGGCGACGTGGGCAGCGACATCCTGCCGCAGATCGCCGACGCCGGCGACGTGGAGTGGATCATCGACGCCGACCGCACGTTCCGCCTGGCGCGGCGGTTGGGTGAAGACAAGTCCATGACGGTGCGGCTGATCGAGGACCGGCATTTCACCAGCCCGCGCGTCAATGACGATCTGACCAGTGACGCGGCGGGGCAGGCGTGGCGCGTGCAGGGCGAGCTGTCGCGGGCGTTGGCGGCGTTCGGGCGGCCAAACGAGGGGAGCGATGGATCGCAATCGCCACTGGCGCCAACCTGGGAACCACGGGGCAGCGTGCCGGGGCAGCCGTGGCAGAGCCTGCCGGAAGGGTTGCCGGTGGGGGCGACGGCGGCGCGGATCGGCTACCGCTCGGGGGCCGGGGTGGCGTGGCGCATCGCGCGGCAACGGTACGAGGTGGAGGCGGCGGGCGTGGCGTCATCCCCGGCCAGCAATGCCGCGCCGGCGCCGTGGTTGGGCTTGCGGCCGGGCGTGGGGGCGAATCATCCGGGCGTAGCGGGGCGGCGGCACATGCCCGCGCCGACCGTGCCCTGTGAACTGACGCTGGCCAACCGTGATGGTTGCTGGGCCTGGTTCGACCTGGGCGATACGGTGCGCATCGAGTTGGGCAATGGGCGGAGTGGCCGGTTCCGCCCGCTGGTGCAGGCGTTGGACGTGGCCAGCGGGGCGCTGACCGTCTCGGGTGATCTGTTGAGGGACTGGTAATGGCCGGGAACAAGCCGCTGCTGCCACAACGCCAGAGCAGCCCGCTGTACCGGGCGAAGCGGTACGTGGACATGCGGGCGGGGATGCCGGACCCGGCGCGGGAGGATCGCGCGGAGCGGTTGCGGCAGTTGAGCGCGCGGCAGGTGACGGGCGGCGGTGGCGGGCGCGGCACGCCGGGGCCGCCGGGCGCACAGGGCGCGACGGGGCCGCCGGGCGACACGTCGTCCGGCTCCGAGTACGTGATCGACACGATCGTGCTGCGTGACGTCAACCCCTGGACGTTCACGAACGCGCCATCGGGTGAGACGAACTGGGCTGGGAGCGAAAAGGTTGTCGATTTCACCGGTGTGACGCACGCGCGGCTCACGGGCACCCAGGGGGCCGCCGCGTCGTCCGGCACGAAACTACGCATCAAGGGCGACGGCTCGCCGCTGTTGAGCGGGGGCGCCAACCTGGAACTGTCGCTGACCACGGGCGGCGCGGTCGATCTGGATACCGGCTGGCTGGCCATCGACACCGCGACGTTTGCCGCGGACAGCGCGGTGACGCTGGGCCTGTACACGCAGGGGGGCAACGGATCGGCCGACCCGACGGCGGTGAATGTGCTGTTGTTGCTGAAGCGCCAGGTGTTCGGGGCCGAGGGGGCGACCGGACCCACCGGGGCCACGGGGCCGCAGGGCGCGACCGGCGCGGGCGGGCAGGTGGGTTCGCCGGGGGCGACCGGACCCACGGGGCCGACCGGCGCCACGGGACCACAAGGTCCACAGGGAGCGGCAGGGGCTACCGGCGCGACGGGGGCGACTGGCCCAACCGGGGCCACGGGACCGCAAGGGGCGGTGGGACCGCAGGGGGCGACTGGCGATACCGGAGCCATCGGACCGACTGGCGCGACCGGACCCACGGGGCCGACTGGCGCCACCGGGCCAACCGGACCGGGGTGGGATCAATGGCAGGGGGCATGGGACACCGGCGCGCCCTACGTGGTCAATGATGTGGTGGAGTACGCGGGGAGCAGTTACATCTGCATCGCGGCGGCTGATAGCGCGGACGACGTGCCACCGAACGAGCCGACGCTGTGGGAACTGGCGGCGGCCAAAGGCGAGACGGGCGATACCGGCGCGACGGGAGACGCGGGGGCCACGGGCGCCACGGGACCGACCGGGGCAACGGGCGCCACGGGACCAACCGGGGCAACGGGTGCCACGGGACCAACCGGGGCAACGGGTGCCACGGGACCAACCGGGGCCACCGGACCAACGGGGCCAACCGGCGCGACTGGCCCTACCGGACCGACCGGCGCAACGGGCGAGCAGGGGCCGCAGGGTGATCCCTGGGACCAGTGGCAGGGGCCGTGGGACACCGACGCCAGCTACGTCGTCAATGATGTGGTGGAGTACGCGGGGAGCAGTTACATCTGCATCGGTGCCGCCGACAGTAGTGACGATGTGCCGCCGAACGAGCCGACGTTGTGGGAGTTGGCGGCGGCCAAGGGCGACACCGGCGATACCGGGGGCACGGGGGCCACGGGTCCGACTGGCGCCACGGGACCAACCGGGGCCACGGGCAGCGCGGGTGCGACCGGGGCCACGGGACCGACTGGACCAACCGGGCCGACAGGGGCTACCGGGGCCACGGGACCGACTGGACCAACCGGGCCGACAGGGGCTACCGGGGTCACGGGTGATACGGGCGATCAGGGGCGGCAGGGGCCGGGCGCGACGCCGTGGCTGCGCTACCTGTTCGATAGTGTCGATACCAGCGACTCCGACCCGACCAGCGGCAAGTTCAAGAAGAACCATGCCAACTGGAACGACACGACCCGGATCTACGTGGACGTGGAGCAGGTGGGCGGGCAGGATGTGTCGTCGGTCTGGACGGCGCTGGACGACGGCACCTCGACGCACAAGGGCTATCTGCGGATCGAGGCCGAGGACGACCCGGACCAGTGGCATCTGTTCAACCTGACCGCCGTAGCGGTCGATTCCGGCTATCTGGAACTGACCGTCTCGTGGCAGGGCGGCACGCTGGCCGATCCGTTCGCGGACGAGCAGCCGGTGTTCTTCACCTTCGTGCGCACCGGAGACAAGGGCGACACGGGAAACACCGGCGATGCAGGCGCAACCGGGGCCACGGGAGCGGCGGGCGCAACCGGCGCGACTGGACCCACCGGACCAACAGGCCCCACTGGTGCGACCGGGCCAACCGGCAGCGCCTGGGACCAGTGGCAGGGACCGTGGGATACGGACGCTAGTTACATCCCGCTCGATGTGGTGGAGCACGACGGGTCGAGCTACGTCTGCATCAGCGCCGCCGATAACACCGATGACGTGCCGCCAAACGAGCCGACGTTGTGGGAGTTGGTCGCCGCGAAGGGTGAGACCGGGCCGCAGGGCGAGCAGGGGATTCAGGGCGAGACGGGTGAGGCGGGGGCGACCGGAGCCACCGGGGCGACAGGACCAACAGGAGCGACGGGACCGACCGGGGCGACGGGACCAACAGGAGCGACCGGCCCCACTGGACCCACGGGGGCCACCGGACCCACGGGACCGACCGGAGCGGTACAGACTAATGCCCGCTCGTTTGTGCAGATCATCGGCAACGGCACGGACGAGATTCCGACCGGCGTCTGGTCCGACTTCAGCACGCCCTACGCGGGCACGTTCACGCGCTGGCGCATCACGGCCACACGCTTTACCTCGGGCTCGACGGGCTCGCTGGTCGCCGATATCTGGAAGGATAGCTATGCCAACTTCCCGCCCGTGGACGCGGACTCGATCACCGCCTCCGCGCCGCCCACCCTGACCACCGCCGCCAAGGCGGAATCGACCTCGTTGACTGGCTGGACGACCAGCTTCAGCGCGGGCGACACGTTCCGCATCAACATCGATTCGGCCTCAGCGGTCACGCAAGCCACGCTCGAACTGTGGCACGACGTGTAGCAGGAGAACACCATGTATCGGCGAACATTTCTCGGAGTGGTTGCAGCCGCGCTGGCGGCACTGGTAGGAGGGAAGGCCATGGCAGCCGGTGACTGCATTCTGACCAAAGGGGCGAACGTCGCGGGGTGCGACCTGAGCGGCAACGATTACTCGGGCGACGACCTGACGCGGGCGAATATCAGCGGCGCGACCCTCGTGGGAACCACCTTCTCCGGCGCGAATCTGACGCGCGCCAACCTCTCGGGATCGGATGCCACGGGCGCGGACTTCACCAATGCCACGGCGCCGAAGTCCACGAACATGAAGAACATGGACCTGACCAACGCGGACCTGTCCGGGCTGGTAGGTGGCGTCAGTTTCGCCGGCTCCACGTTCTGCAATACCACGATGCCGGATGGCAACGTGAACAACTCGGGCTGCTAGACCGTGGCCACGCGCTGCTATTTCGATTCGGCGGCGACCCCGGATATCTCTCCGGCGGTCGCCGCCGAGTGGGACGTGGCCACGCACCTGACGCGGCGCACGCTGAACATGGCCAAGGGCTCGTCGGCGCGCGAAGATACCGGCACGCTGCTGCAAGAGCCGAATACGATGACCACCAGCAACAATGACCTGGTGCAGGGGCAGCACATCTCGCCGGAACTGGCGGCGCAGACGATCAGCGGCACCTTCAAGTGCTACCTGCAATGCCGCCAGAGCAACGCGGCCGCTAACTGGCGCAGCCAGATCATCATCCGCGTGGTCAGTCACGACGGGGGCACGGTGCGCGGCACGCTCTACGCGGGGAATCTGGCCACGTTGACCGGCGATCCCTCGGGCGAGTGGAACAGTTCCACGTCGGCAGAGGTATCTCGCTCGTTTCCCTTCGGCGGCAGCACGGCGCTATCGAGCCTGGCCATCTCCGATCGGGATCGCATCGTGGTCGAAACCGGCGCGCGGCAGCACAACACGCAGAGCACGATCCGCAACGGGGCGATTGTCTACGGCGAGCCCGCCACGGGCGACCTGCCGGAGAACGAAACCGAGACGCGACGAACCTGGCGGGGTGGATCGAGTTCTCGGGGGATATCGGGCTGTATGTGCCCTCGACGGCGCGGCTGGGCGCGCGCCTGATGATGATCGGATAGACCATGCGCCTGTGCAGCATCACCA
>JBFXAN010000214.1:0-10205 GCA_050184225.1 Dehalococcoidia bacterium
ACGATGAGCACGGGATCGACTGTGAGGGCCCGTGCGATGGCAACACGCTGCAACTGCCCACCCGACAGGGCCCGTGGATACCTTTCGAGAATTTCCTGGTTCAGACCGACCCGATCGAAGATCTCACGAACACGCCGTATGCGTGCGCCTTGCTCGGGAAACAGCCCGTGGACGACCATGGGCTCGACTACTGACTGTCGAATCGTCAGCTTGGGATCCAGCGAGCTGAACGGATCCTGAAAGATGATCTGCATACTCCGCCGCAGCGGACGCATTGCACTCACCCCAAGCTGTTGAATTTCAGTTCCCATGAAGCAGATCCGACCCCTGTCGGGATCAATCAGTCGTGTTACCAGGCGCGCAACTGTAGACTTCCCGGCACCCGACTCCCCGACGATCGCGAGCGTCTCTCGCTCCTTCAGCGCAAAGCTGACGTTGTCCACGACAACATCGGATCGAGATCGAAAGCCTCTTCGTACCGGGTACGACTTGGACAACCCCTCCACTTCCAGGATGGTCACGATTGCTCTACGCCTCGCAGCGACAACTCTTCCGAGCGGGCACACCGAATCGCGGAATTGCCGGCAACGCGCTGCAATTCGATCGGCCCTGCATCACAGCGGCCGCGAACCATGTAATCGCAACGGGATCCGAATCGACAACCCGGTGGCAGCGCATGCATGTCAGGCACGGTGCCTCTGATCGCCTCCAGTCTGCCACGCCAGCCTGCTCGGGGCACCGCCGCCAGCAGACCCGCGGAATAGGGGTGCTTCGGCGTCATCAACAACTGACGAGTCGCACACTGCTCCACTATCTGGCCCGCATACATCACGCAGACGTCATGGCAGATCTCGGCAACGATTCCCAGATCGTGCGTCACGAACAGGATGGCCAGGCCATTCTCGCGTTGCAGGCTTTCGAGGAGTCGCAGAATCCCGGCCTGAACAGTGACATCCAGAGCCGTCGTTGGCTCGTCCGCGATGAGCACGTCGGGATCGCAGACCAGGCTCATCGCTATCATCGCGCGCTGCAGCATCCCTCCGGAATAGGAATGCGGATAGTCATTGGCACGGCGGGCGGAATCCGGAATCTCGACGCGATCCAACAGCTCGACGGAACGATTCCAAGCCGCACGTCTCGTCATTCCCAGATGATGACGAGCCGACTCGGCAATTTGATCACCCACAGTGAATGCCGGGTTGAAACTGCGCATCGGCTGTTGAAAGACTATTCCGATAGATCTGCCCCGAATGCGATTCCATTGCCGTTCGGTCTGCTGCAGGAGCTCCACGCCGTTCATTTCGATGGAGCCCCGGCTTATTCTTCCACCCATTCCCGAGATCAGGCCCATCGTCGCCATCGAAGTGACCGTCTTGCCTGATCCCGATTCCCCAACCAACCCAAGCGTGCGGGAGCGCCAGAGTTCGAAGGACACCCCGCTTACTACCGACACCCAGCCCGCCCCGCGCCGGAATTCGACACTCAAGTCCGTTACCCGTACCGCCGGCAGCGCGGCCATGTCGCGAGGTTCCATGGGAGCCCCCGTTACGTGGCTCGTGCGCCCACGGCCAAGGCATCCCTCAGTGCGTCCGTGATGATTCCGATCGAGAAGACGGTGAGGATAATGACGGCGCCCGGCGCGACGATCGCGAAGCGAGATTGATAGATTTCACCACCCGCAACCCGCAGCGCGGAACCCCAGCTTGCGGTTGGCGGCGACACGCCGATACCAATGAACGCAAGCGTCGCTTCTGCCAGAATCATGAACGCAAACAGCAGCGCTGCTTCCACGATCACCGGCGATATCATATTCGGCAAGACGTGATGAACAATGGTGCGACTCGCACTGCATCCGATCGCACGGCTGGCTTCGATGTATGTCTGACTACAAACCTCTTTGGTCGCTCCCCTCGCGATCCTGAAGAAACGCGGCGAAACCGCGAAGCCGATGGCGAACATTGCCGTGGTGAGATTATTGCCGACAACGGCAACGACCGTAAGCGCGACGATGAGTGCAGGGATGCTCATCAGCGCGTCGCTCACCCGGCTGGAGATGGATTCCAGCCGTCCCCCGTAGAACCCGGCCAGGACCCCGAGAGGACCACCGAATGCCACGGATATCGCGACACCTTCCATGGCCGCCAACAGCGTCACCCTGCCCCCATAGACGAGACGCGTATACACATCGCGCCCGAATTCGTCGGTACCGAGAAGGTGGGACCAGCTATAACCTGCGAACCGGTTCGAAAGGTTCTGCGCATTCGGATCATACGAAGTGATCAGCGGCGCAAAGATGACGCCGAGCACGACTGCAACCAGGACGACTGCCGCATACAGCGCGACTTTGTCGCGCGCAATCTTCGAGATGATCGTTTGCAGGCTCCCCGCGGCGTGAGCATCATCCGTATCGCCCTTGCGTGGACCTGGCATCACGATCGAGTCCTTGGATTCAGATAGCCGTAGCTCAGGTCCACTGCGAGGTTGATCAGAACCACGAACAGAGACGTAACCAGGACGATTCCGAGAACGACCGGTATGTCCTGGATCAGCACGGACTCTCCCATCAACGACGCCATACCATGGATGTTGAATACCCGCTCCACCGCTATCGCGCTGCCAACCAGTTCGATCATGCGGAATCCCGCGACCGTCACTGTCGGGATTGCCGCATTCTTCAATGCGTGCTTGCCGACGATCTTCCAGCTTGGGAGGCCCTTGGCGCGAGCTGTCGTGATGTAGTCCAATTTCATGACGTCGACCATTGAAGCTCTCAGCTGGCGGGTGATTTCGGCAGCTACGATTGTCGACAGGGCAAGGGCAGGCAGCAGGACATGCTTGAGCCAATTGAGGACGCCCCCGGATAGGGGCGCGTATCCGGTTGCGGGCAGCCACCCCGCGCCCAGGGAAATGACGACCACCAGCATCAAGCCGACCCAAAACGACGGAACCGCAACGAGCAGCGAGACGAAAAGTGCAACGGCCCGATCTGCGATTCGACTGCCCGAACTCAAGGCGGCGCTTATGCCCGCTGGTACTCCAATCAGGAGACCGATTATCATCGCCACGATCACCAGGGATGCCGTAGCGCCAATCCCGTTTTCGATCAGGCTCGCTACCGAGGCGCGCTGGACTAGAGAGTCTCCGAGATTGCCGTGCAGTGCGGCCGTGAGCCAGGTCCAATACCGGGGTATCAGGGGTTCGTCCAGGCCCAACGACTTCCGAATTTCGGCGATCTGTTCCAGTGTCCCGTTTTCGCCCGCGATCGTGACCGCGATGTCTCCAGGGGCCAGCGCGAGGAGCACGAACACGCTGAAGGTTACGGCGATGACCAAGGGCGCGGCCCAGAACAGTCGACGCACGACCAGTCTTAGCAACGCGGAAGCCCTCCGCTCGCCAGGGGCAGTCTGACCAGGCTCGTCGAATCGTGGCCTGCTCGGAATGCGAAAACGAGGTGAAGCAAGCGACGAGTTGAATGAGCCCTGGGCACGAGGAGCCCGCGGGCGAACGCAGGCAGCTGCGCCGCGAGCCGTGGCTCGCCGAGATGGGGTACGCCATTCACTGAAAATCGCGACCGGACTCCATCGGCCCGTGCCGCCTGACCGCGGCTCGTGGCCGGCGACGACTCAAGGACCATGGGCGCTCGATGCAGCTGAGCGATTACTGTCGTGCCAGGTACCTTGGATCGAAGAACCCGGTGGAAGTCAGGCCCATTGTTTGAACGTTGACCGTGTCGGAAGGAAATGCCATGGTCATGATCTGACGGCAAACAGGGACATCCCACGCCTCCTTCCTGAGCAGGCCGCTGATCTTGGTCCATTGCGCTCTCAGTTCGTCCGTCGACGCGCTCGACCTGATGGTGTCGTCCGCCAGCTTGATGAGTTCGGCACCCTTTTCGTCGCTCGCTGCCTTGAACAGGGTGCCATTCGGCAATATGTTTCGTTGCAGCCAGAGGAATGGATGAGGCTTCCCAGGAATATTGAACATGACCCCGTCGACCGTGCCCGCCGCCAGCAACGACCCGACATTCGACGCCAGATCGTAGCGAAGCTTCAGCGTGATGCCCACCTTCGCGACTTGCGCTTGCACTGCCGTCGCGACCGACACTGCCGGCTGCTGACCTTGAATTACCGTTACGGTTACGGCGGCGCCTTCGCTCTTGCCCGCGTCTTTCAGCAGCTGCTTCGCTTTCTCCGGATCATAGGCACCAGCCGCAGTCAATGACTGGTCATAAGCGATGCTCGATGGGAGCCAGGGCTGGGGAGACGCAACGCAAGTCCCGTCGAGCAACTGCTTCCCGATCTCCTCCCTATTTATGGCGTACGCGAATGCCTGCCTGACTCGTGCATCTTTGACGCCGGAGTTGGATGCGTTGAATATGAACGTCACCGATGAATCGGTCTCGAAATCGTAGAATTTGATGTCAGGCACGCGAGACGCGGCCTCGCGAATGGAGGCGGGGATGACGGCGACATCGGCCTGGCGTGAATTCAGCGCATTCAGAACGGTGTTCGCGTCTGAAAAGCGCGTGTACCCCAGGGTCTTGATCTGGCCTGCATCGGCGTCCCAGTACGGTGTCTGTGCGCGGACGAAGCTCGCCTCCTGGCCCGCCGTGAAAGACTTGACCTCCCACGGTCCGGATCCACAGCGGCCCAGGTCGCCTTTGGATAGATCGGATCCGTCATCGATGCACTTCGGGTTGACGACCGCACCGTCGACTTGGGCCAACACGTACGGCAGATGAGCCGCCTGGCTGGAAAGGCTCAATCTCACGGTCGCGGGATCGACAACGTCTACGACCTTGATCGCGGTCAAGTTTGGAGCCACCGTACTTCCCTTCATGCCGATGGCCCGGTCGAGGCTCTTCTTCACCGCATCCGCGTCAAGTTGTGTTCCATCGTGGAACTTGACATCGGTTCGCAATTGCATCGTGAACGTCATTCCCTCGTCGCTGAAGGCCCATGAGGTTGCCAGCATGGGTTGTATCCTGAGGTCGGAATCGACGTTCAGGAGACGATCGTACAGGTTGACGATGAGCTGTTGTTCTGCGCCGATGGCTTGCTTGTGCGGATCGAGCTGGGTGAAGTTATACAGCGTAGCGATGCGCAGACTCGCATCCTTGTTGAACGCCTTCCCGCTCGTGCCGCCCGAGGTACTACCCGACGTGCCGCCCGAGGCGCTGCTCGACGTGCTGTCCGAAGTACTGCCCGAGGTGCTGCTGGTTTTCGATGAATCGCATGCGGCGAGAGCCAGGCTGAGGAATCCAATGCAGGCTACCGTTAGTGCTCGAGTGTTTCGCATAGCTGGTCCCCGCTGGATTCCGGCGCGATTCGTTTGATTGTGGCCGGACTGATTTCGGACTTGTAGCGCGCTCTGGACACGCGCTGACGATCGGCCGTCGCAGAATGCCGACGACTGATATCCGACCAGTATATCCGTTGTCGGTCACCGCGCAAGTCTCTGGTCGGGAATCGAAACGCCAGGGAGCAAGGTCTACGGTGCTGCCGTGACGGCATCCACGTGTGCGGCCCGTATCGCCGACGAAATCGGTCGCGGGCCTTCCGGTGGACAAGGTGAGGCAGAACAAGACGGTCGATATGCCCGGTTGCTCCGCTGCGTGGATATACTCCCTGACCCATGGGGTTCGTTGGATAAAGAACTGACGGCATAGCGCTATAGCTGGTAGATCGTCGGACTGCTCATCATCGAGCGAGTGCGATTCATCCAATCTCCATTCAATCATCGGCTATGGCAACTAGGATTTCGGGCAGTAACGCAACGAAAGGTGCGCGGGCTTCCGCACGGAAGCGTGCTGGCCGCCTGGCTGAACCCCGCCAGACATTGACCGATATCGCGTATCGCCAGATCGAAGAGGCGATCGTGACATTGAGGATCGCCCCGGGTACGCCGGTCTCCGAGCAGGGTTTAGTCGAGATGACCGGGATTGGCCGCACCCCCATCAGAGAGGCCATACAACGGCTCGCTCGCGAGCATTTGGTGTTTGTGCTTCCACAGCGGGGACTGCTGATCGCCCAGGTGGACGTCAGCAAGCAGCTGAAACTTCTCGAGCTGCGCAGGGAGATCGAGCGTCTGATATGCAGAAGTGCGGCCAGAAGGGCGAACCCCGAGGAATGCGGTGAATTTTCACGCCTTGCAGAAGAATTCCGAAGCTCGGCGTCGAAGAATGAATCCGTGGCGTTCATTCGTGCGGATCGAGATTTCAATGAGCTGTGCATGGCAGCCGCTCGCAATGAGTTCGCCGAAGGCGCAATGCGGATGATCCACGGACTATCGCGGCGCTTCTGGTATCTGCATTACAGGCAATCGTCGGACATGCCGGAGATGGCGCATCTCCATGCGGAGATAGCGGTGGCCATTTCGAGCAAGAATGTGAAGAACGCGGGAGATTCGCTGGACCGGCTGATAGACTTCATCGAGAAGTACACCCGGGCCACGCTCGAATCGGATTAGTCCCGAGTGACTTGACGGAGTTCCGAGTTGTCCGAGGTCGGCACCGCAGGATCTCCGCTAGTCACTATCGAGCTCTCTCCGGTGCAGGACTGGTCGCGCCTGGCGGAGCAAGTCAACGGCTTGGCCGACGGCACCCGGATCCTCGTTGGGGTGACCGATCGCCCTTTGCCACGACAAGCGGACCAGGTATTGGCTGCACTGAGCCTGACGCTTGCGCCCGACGGGCCAGGACACTATTGGATCCGGCCAACGGCAGGCAATGCGCAGCTCGATCTCGATGCGATGACAGCCATGGTGCACCGATCGCCCTTTGCGGCGCTGGCGCTCGAGGGCGTGCTGCGCGTGACCGCGAGCAGGTCGCTCGCCGTTACGCAGGCTGTAGCGGTCGAGTCGTATGCCTACTCCATGCTGCTCGCTTCAGCCGAGTTCGCAGCGTGGCGTGAAGCCACGCCTCGCCGCGGGATGCACATGGTTGACGATCCGGTAATCGTCGATCGCGAGGGAGAAGAACTCCGCGTCACGCTGAATGATCCGGCGACCCGCAACGCCCTCAGCGTGTCCATGCGCGACGGCCTGTGCGAGGCGCTGTCCATAGCGGAGTGGGATACCTCGTTGCAGCACGTAGTCCTGCGTGGCAACGGCCCGTCATTCTGCAGCGGCGGCCACCTCGACGAGTTCGGTACTGCGCAAGACATGGCGAGGGCACACATTACTCGACTCAGGCAGCACGTTGGACTTGCGGTGCACCGGCTGGCGAGCAGGACGACAGCCGAGTTGCACGGCAACTGCGTGGGCTCCGGGATAGAAATCCCGGCGTTTGCCAGCCGGACCCGGGCGAGTGCCGATGCGAAGTTCTGGTTGCCCGAACTCGAATTCGGGCTCATTCCCGGAAGCGGCGGCACGGTAAGCATCGCCAGGCGCGTGGGTCGGTGGCGAACCGCCTATCTGGCGCTGACCGGGCATCATCTGTCGGTGGAGTCGGCGATTGAATGGGGTCTCGTCGATGAGCCTCTCTGAGCTGGAATTGTGGGCGGCGTCAGGAGCTATGTGGTTGACGGGTCCGCCGGGAGGGCCACCACGGGTTGCGCCGGGCTCCCCTGCGCAGCTCGTAGCGCGCTCGCTCGACCGCATACGGCGCGCAGCGGAATCTCGCACAGGCGTAACGCCCGCGTTACCCGGAGTCGAGATTCTCGGCGAACGGGCTGCACTGCTAGGATTGGGCCCTCGATGGCCGTGGTCATCTGGAGGGTCCTTCCGCTTCGTTCCCACGCAGGACGGATTCCTCGGCATATCGCTTTCGCGTGCCACTGACTTGGACCTGGTACGCGCGCTGGTTGCCGACGCTGCTGTGACGGCGAATGAGATGTGGTCGGCGGTAGGCACTTGGGCCCGACGGCAGCGCTCTGCCGAGGCCACGGAGCGGTGCGGTCTGCTAGGACTGGGCTTTGCTCGTTTTCCGCAGGAGCCGGTGGCGCACCTCCGCGACCCGGTCTCGATACGCCACGGCGTCACTCGCCCCCGTAGTCGCGGACGCAAACCGCTGGTCGTCGACCTGACGTCGTTGTGGGCGGGTCCGCTATGCGCGAATCTACTCGGGCTGACCGACGTCGATGTCGTCAGGGTGGAAAGCAAACAACGCAGGGCTGGCGCACAGCCGGTGCCATCGGCCTTCAGCGACCTGCTCCATCGAGGGCACGACTCGGTAGTCCTGGATTTCGAGTCCGCCGTGGAGCTCGAATTGCTGCACGAACTCGTGTTCAATGCGGACTTGGTGCTGGAGGCGTCTCGTGCTCGGGCACTGGCTCAGTTGGGTTTCGACGCCGATCGAGCGGTGGCAAACGGTACATCATGGTTGTCGATCACGGCCCGCGGACGGACCAGTAACACCATCGGATTCGGCGACGATGTTGCTGCAGACGGCGGACTCGTGCTGTGGTACGCAGACGAACCGGTGGTGTGTGGAGATGCCCTCGGTGACCCGCTATCCGGTGTGGTCGCTGCGGCGGCGGCTAGCGAGGCGCTCATAAGCGATCATACGCAGCTCATCGATGTCTCGATGGTTGATATTTGCCGCGCCGCGGCTCAGGGCCCAACCGAGCCGCATCAAGTGATCGATGAGGAAGGAAAATGGTGGGTGAGAACTCGTACCGCGCGCTTTCCGGTACTCGAGCCGAGAGTGCGTGGTCGCAGCACGGATTGAAGGCGCACGATCGATGACCAGCGCTGGGTCCGTGCTATTCCGGGATGTCGAGGTCGATGGCCGCAGAGTCGACGTCTTCAGCGATGGTGCGCGTATCCGCGGCATCGGCCCGAATCTCCGTTGCGACACCGTCGATGCTGCCCACGTCATCGACGGGCGCGGCGGCGCACTTCTGCCCGGGCTGCACGACCACCATATTCATCTCCTGTCGCTAGCCGTCGCACTGGATTCTTTGGACCTGACCGGACTGCGCGGGATCGACGCGCTGGCATCTGCGCTGCAGACCAAGACTCGGTCCGATGCAGCCGCGACCGAGTGGGTGCGCGCGATCGGCTACCACGAGTCGATAGCCGGGCCACTGGACCGACACGTGCTCGATGCGCTGTTGCCGGGTCGCCCACTGCGCGTCCAGCACCGCGGTGGCGCCCTGTGGGTCCTGAATTCCTGCGGACTCGATCGCATTGCGGCAGCGCTGGACCAATCGGCCGATGTCGAACGGGACGCCGCCGGCGAACCGACCGGGCGTCTCTGGCGGTATGACCAGCGATTGCGGGAACGCCTGCCCAGATCCAAGCCCGATCTATCGGCTGTCGGTGCGCGCCTGAAGGCGCTGGGAATTACCGGTGTGACTGACACCACGCCTGACCTGGATGCCGGTACGCTACGTTTGCTTGGCAAAGCAGTCACAACCGGCCATCTGCCCGCGGTGATGGTCCTCGGCGCACCGGACAATTCAGCGCTCCCTGCCGGGCTTATCGGTGGGCCCCGCAAACTCATGCTGCGCGATCATGATCTGCGCCCCGATGAAGTCTACGAGCGCATCGCGGAGACGCGATCGACGGGTCGAGCGATCGCCGTCCACTGCGTGACAAGGGAAGCCCTCGTATTGGTGTACGCGGCGCTTCGAGATCTGGGTAGTATTCCGGGCGATCGAATCGAACACGCTGCGATCGTTCCGTTCGAGCTGTTGGATCATCTGGGTCGCCTGGGAGTTCGCGTCGTGACGCAGCCGGACTTCATTCGCAGCCGGGGCTCGGACTATCTTCGTGACGTCGAACCGGACGATCAGGATGGGCTCTACCGATACCGGAGCCTCCTGGCGCACGGAATTCCGACGGCCCCGTCCAGCGATGCACCTTTCGGCGCGCTTGATCCGTGGCGCATCATTCGATCGGCGACGAGTCGACGGACCGAGAATGGCCGCGAACTCGGGCCGGAAGAGCGGGTAGCCGCCCGAGTCGCGCTTGATGGCTATCTGTCCTCGCCACATGCTCCCGGTGGGCCTCCACGGCGTGTCAGAAGCGGGGCTCCCGCAGACCTGGTGTTACTTCACGGCCCCCTCCTGGACGTTCTCAATGACCCGAACGCTTCGTGGGTACGGCAGACGTTCTCACGGACGATCGAGGCTGTCAGCTGATGCCGTGAGGCCCGGCGCGACGCGCGCTACGCGGCGAGCGCAACAAGACGCGATGGAGCGTCCGATCGACGGGGCGAGCGCGGCAAGAGGCGAGCACAACAAGGGGCGATCGCAGCGTGC
>JBFXAN010000215.1:0-9963 GCA_050184225.1 Dehalococcoidia bacterium
CCCGCTCGTCATCGGCATGCTCCTCTCCTTCCTCGCCGGCGTCGCCTTCTCCTTCTATATCATCTTGCCGCCGTCCGCCAACGTCCTCTTCAACTTCAACTCCGACATCGCCCTGCCGAACATCAAGGTCGGCAGCTACTTCGACTTCGTCACCCGCCTGCTCTTCTGGGTCGGCCTCACCTTTGAGATGCCGATCTTCATCCTCGCGATGGCCCGGTTCGGTATGATCACCGGACGCCAGCTCCTCGGTTGGTGGCGCTTCGCCATCGTCGGCGCCTTTGTCCTCAGCGCGATCATCACGCCGACGATCGATCCCGTCACCCAGACACTCGTCGCCGGACCAATCATCGTCCTCTGGCTGATCGGCACCGGCCTCGCCTTCATCTTCGGCCGGCCGCGGTAGCCCGCGACTCGGCGCGGGTACGACGCTGATCGCTCAGGGCGGCGATGCTGAAGAGCGCGCCGCCCAGCATCCACCATGGATCCCACAGCAGCAGATGCCACCAGAACGCCGATGTATCAGCGGGCGCATTGATTATGTCGATCGCACGCAGCAACGCGACGGCAACACCCACGACGAAGTTCACTCCGCCATAGAGCAGCATCCCGATACCGCTGACCCAGGCGGCGGCACGCGGCAATCGACGCGGGATGATCCGGCCCCATCGCCGGACCAGGGCCAGCGCCAGCACCGCCCCGGCAACCTTGAGCACGCCCGTCGCCCAGAGGACGGCGACGAACGCCGCGTCCGGGTCGCGGGCCGCCGCCTGAATCGATGCCGCCTGCGTCCCGATGCCGGTCATCCCACCCACCGCCCAGTAGAAGCTCATCGCGGCGAATACCAGCGCCCAGACACAGGCCGCGTACCCTGCCCAGACATTTGATGCTCTCGTTCGTTGTGTGGTTGTCATCACGTTGAAGGGGCGGCGCCCTGTCCGCCGGCGGCGATCACGTTGCCGCCCGTACTCCCGCCCGACGATGCAACCCGGCGATGAACATATCGAGCAACCGGGCAAAGCTCTCGTCACGGTCCAGCGGCAGCCCGAAGCCACCGAGCGCCTCGAGCGCGACGAAGCCGTGGAGCACGCTGCGGAGTCCGCGCACCGCATGGAGGGCATCGTCGCCGTCGAGTCCATAGCCCGCCAGCACCGCCCGGACGATCGCCAGCAGTTCGTCGCCCGCCGCGGTCAGCTCGGCATCGGCCGTGTCCGGCGCCCGCAGCGTCGCCACGTAGACGCCGGGATGCTCGCCGGCATAGGCGCGATATGCGTGCGCCAACGCGAGCAGCGCCGCATCGCCGGACTTTCCGACCGCCGCGCGGCCGATGCGGGCCGTCAGTTCCTTCAACCCGTGCAGGGCCAGCGCGCGCCGAAGTCCCTCCTGACCGGCGACATGGTTATAGAGCGATGGCGGCCGCACGCCCAGATCGGCGGCGAGGACGGCGAGCGTCACCGCTTCGAGGCCGTCGCGGTCGGCGAGCCGGGCCGCTGCCAGGACGACCGCCGCCCGATCCAATCCCGCCCTAGCGCCCACCGGCCACCACCGTTCCCGTCCGTATCTCGCGCAGGAAGGCGAGGATCGCCGGCGCCGTCGCCTCCGGCATCTCCACGTGAGGATAGTGGCCGGCGCCATCGATGAGCATCACCCTCCCATTCAGCCGCTCGGCGACCAGCCGCGCCTCGGCCGCCGGATCGGGGAAGTCGGGATCCTTGCTCCCCATCACCACCAGCACCGGCGCCTCGACATCCGCGAGCCGCGCCTCGACCGCCGCCTTCGAGGCGCCAAGCATCGCCTGCAACGCCCGAAACCGTCCGGGCTCCTTCAGGTTTGCCTTCAGCGCCGCGCGGTAGTCCGTCAGATCGTTCGGTAGCTGCGTCGGATAGAGGGACTTGTAATACAGACTCCACGCCGCCGGACCCCATGGCCGTCGGATCAGAACCTTGAGCATCAGGCTCTGCACCGGCGACGGCGGCAGATCTCGCACAAACGGACCGACCAGCGTCAGGCCCGCCACCCGGTTCGGCGCCGCGGCCCCTGCCCAGACCGCCGCCCCGGCCGCCATCGAGGTGCCGATGATCGTTGCCGGTCCCGCATCGAGATACTCGAGCAGTGCGACGATATCTCCGCCGATCGCATCGGCCGCGTAATCCGGCCAGCCGGTGCTCGACTGACCGTGCCCGCGCAGATCGACCGTCACCAGCCGATAGCCCTCCGCCAGCAACAGCGGACGCAGGAACCGGTACTCCTGGCGGAGGTCGCCGAGCGACGGTATCGCCACGACGAGCGGACCGCTGCCACCGCTGTCGTCAAATGCGATCCGCCCGTCCGGACGTTCGAGGTAATGCACCGGCAATAACGACCAGTCCGCCGTCACCCTTCCCGCATCCCCATCCCGCGTCATCATCTCCACCACAATCGAACCTCCAATGAGTGCGCCGGTGACCGCCAGTGATGCGCCACCCAGCGCAATCGCCGCGTTCCGGCGTCGCCGGCGCCCGAAACGTGAGCCTGCCATGCCGTCACCTCGCGCTATCACGAATCTACATAGACTATAAACTAATGATAATAGTTTTGCAAGTGTCCGGCACAACGCCGGGTATGCTGCCGGCAACGGTCGGGCGGGTTCCGGTTCGACCACGTGTTTACGGCGGACCCACGACGAACTGCACCCGCCCCACCACGGCCGTACCGACGAGCGCCCAGAGCCAGTAGCGGCCCTCGGCAAGATCGCCCCTGGTTGACCGGATCGGATGGCACCGGAACGCCGGGTCCTGTGGCACAGGCTCGGACCGCGCCAGCACGGTTGCGCCCTGCGCCCCCGCCGGCGGGTCGTCCGCCGACGTTGCGGCCAACACCAACGGCGGGCTACCGCTCCCGCCCGGCATCACCCGGAGACAGGCGAGAAACTCCGCCCGGCTGAATTCCCCCACCGCAATGCCACAATCAACCGTCGTGTCACACACGACCAGGTTGGATACCACCGGCGGCGTCGCCGTCGCCTGAGGTGTAGGGGTGGAGGTCGGGGTGGGGGTCGGAGTTGCCGGAGGAGCCGGCGTCGCCGCCGGAACCACGGGCACCACCGGCGCCGTTGCGGGGGTAGCAACACGGCCGCCGTCAAAGACCGGCGCCGCACGCTCCGAGGGCAGCGACTCGTCATCCGCACGCAAGCACCGGACCAGCAGCAGGGCCAGTGCGACCAACACGACCAGCGCCGCACCCAGCAGGGCCAACCGCGACCGAACCTCAATTCGCGGTCGCGAGGGTGTCGGCAGCTCTCCCGTCGCGACGATTCCATCGGCCTGAGTCGAGGGGCCGTCATCGTCCACGTGGGAAGCGTGAGTGGACGGCGCGGCCCCAGGCAGCCCTTCCGATTGGATCGTCACGGGGTTGGTCAGGTGGGACAGCAGTTGCAGCGACTCGCCGGCTACCACCCAGCGGCGTTGCAGATATTCGACCTCGACCAGACCATCCCGACGGCGGCCCACGAACCGCAGCGCGTCGCCGCGTTCGACGTCATAGCGCACCCCAGGATCGTCCGCGAGCTTCAGCGCCAGCGACCGCGCCCGCGGCGTCACCAGATCGCCCTCATGTGCATCATTCATCGACAAGCGCCATTCATCCCGGTGACGCGCTGCCGATCCTCGAGACCAGCCCGACCGTCCGGGATCGAACCGATTATGCTGGGCGTCCATTCCCGCTGTCATCACTCGCCCGGATGAGGGATCGGGGTCCGGCCGAGGCGATCCCTGGCGGCGGCGGCGCGCGCACGGTACGCTACTGCCATCCCGCCGTCGATCGAACCGGCATAGGTCCACCCGGAAGGTTTCTCTCCATGACACAACCCAACGTCACCAATCCGGACGTATCACAGAGCGATATCCTCAACGCCCTGCTCGGTATCGACGATGCCTCCCCACTGGCGTCCCTCCGCGCCCAACGACCCGAGGCGACCAACCACACCGCCGGCAGCTACCGCGCCCTCTTTGTGGACACCCCCACCACGGCCGTCACGCCGATCGAGCGGTTCGCGGCCGCCCTGCGTGTCGCTGCATTGCACGAGGAACCCGCGCTCGCCGGCCACTATGCCGGCCAGCTTCGCGCCACGACGGAAAGCTCGGAGCAACTCGTCGCCGCCGTCCAGGATGGTGCGAGTGCTGCCACGCTGCCCCCACGGCTGCGGGCGATCCTCGCCCACGCCGATCTGCTCGTCATCCGTCCGGCCGCCGCCACCCCGGCCGACCTGACCGCGCTTCGGACCGCCGGCCTGTCCGATCCGGAGATCGTCACCATCTCCCAACTGATCGCCTTCGTCAGCTTTCAATTGCGGGTTCTCATTGGGTTATCGCTGCTTCGTGGCGATCGCCGGCCGGTACCCGCCACCACGCTCGGACCGAAAGACGCGACGAACGCCGGATTTACCCAGGCAGAGCTCGGCTGGGCACCCTGGATCGCCCCGGTCGAGGCCGCCGACGCCACCGACGAGCAGCGCGCGGTCCTTCCCGGTCAGCGGATCGACTCGCCCTATTTCCGTCTGCTCGCGCTGGACCCGCCCGTGCTCGGCGAGCGCACCGCCACCGACCTTGGCATCTTCTACACCCACGGCGGCCTCCCCCGGCCCGACCGCGAGCTGGCGGCGACGGTCACCTCCCGCGTAAACGGCTGTATCTACTGCGCCTCGGTCCACAGCCGCCGCGCCGCGCAGCTCAGCGGCCGCACCGACGACGTGCAACGCCTGCTGGACGAAGGCATCACGACGACGCTCGACGACCGCTGGCGGGCGATCACCGACCTCGCCGCCGCGCTCACCGTCACGCCACCCGCCGCTACCCAGGACCACCTCCAGCGGCTCCGTGAGCTCGGCCTGCAGGACCTCGACATCCTTGACACGATCCAATCGGCCGCCTTCTTCTCCTGGGCCAACCGACTGATGCTCACCCTCGGCGAACCGGTCCGACCCGCGCAATGAAGTATGAACAAAACTCTGCGCCACGGCCAGGTCCCGTCGTCATCCTGAGCGTCAGCGAAGGATCTCGCGGCCCGACCAACCGGTATTGTTCGGCGCTCTTTGCAAAGCGTGCACCGGCGATACCCCGGATCATCGACCGATGACGGTGCGGCCCGTCCAGGAGCCGGGCACGATCGCACCACCCTGGGCCGGGGCCGGTCATATCGAGAGCGATTGGTACGCCGGCTTGACGCCCGGCTTGATCGCGCCGTAGTGTGACACTGTTCACGGGCGATGGAGTTCTGCCCTTAACCGCCGGCCGTCGTGCCACCCGGCATCGCGGCGCGCGCTGATGACTCCTACACGATCGTCGTAGGAGCGTGCTCGTGACCAACCCCATCTCCTCCCGTATTCCTTCCGCCGCCTGCCGATCCACGGGAGTTGCCCTTCGTGCTGTTTCGGCGAAGTGCAGATCGTGCCGGATTAGGCGAATCGGGGTGGGCGGGTCAACGATCGCTGGACAGGTCAGTGCGGCGAACGGTTGCTCGAGCGGAAAGCGGAAATCCCATGCGTGAGCTGCTTCTGGTCGTCGGTGTCTTCTTCGCCTCCCTCGTGGAGATGGTTGAAGCGCTCACGATCGTCCTCGCCGTGGGCATAACCCGCGGCTGGCGGGCGGCGCTCCTCGGTCTCGTCGCCGCGCTGGTCGCCCTCATCGTCGCGGTCGCGGCGCTGGGTCCGTCCCTGGTCACGTATGTGCCGCTCGGCGCCTTGCAGGTGGTGATCGGCGTCCTCCTGCTCATCTTCGGCCTCCAATGGCTGCGCAAGGCCGTGCTCCGTGCCTCCGGCCGCAAGGCACTGCACGATGAAGAACAGATCTTCAGTCGCGAAGTCGCCGAGCTGCGCGAGGAGCCACAGCCCACGGCCGCGTTCGATTGGACCGGATTCACGGTCTCGTTCAAAGGCGTGTTCCTCGAAGGCTTGGAAGTGGCCTTCATCGTGCTCACCTTCGGCACGAACGAAGGGCGCTTCGATCTGAGCATCGTCGGGGCCGCTGCTGCGCTCGTCCTGGTTTCCGGCGCCGGATTGATCGTCCACCGTCCCTTGAGCCGGGTACCCGAGAACGCGATCAAGTTTGCCGTGGGGTTGCTGCTGACCACGTTCGGCACCTTCTGGGGCGGTGAAGGGATCGGCATCAACTGGGCGATGGGCGACCTCATGCTGCCGGTGTTGCTCCTCCTCTACGCGGCCACCGCGGCGTTGCTCGTGCGCGCGATGCGACCCCAGGCTGCACGAGCGGGCGTCACCGGTCGCGCGGGAGGTATCTGATGCACACCCTGATCGCCTTCGGCCGGTTCTGGTATGACTTCATCGTCGGCGACTCGATCGTGTTGGCGGTCGGCGGCGCGCTCGCCCTGCTCGCAACCTTTCTGCTCGTCCAAGCCGGCGCCGAGGTCGCCGCCGAGGCGCTGCTGCCGCTCCTCGTCGTGCTGACACTGACGGCCAGTCTGCGGACGCATCCCGACTGATGGAGGGGTCGATGAGCCGGCTCATTGCCGTACTGCTCGGCGGGGCGATCGGCTCGGGAGGCCGCTATCTGATCGCGATCGGCATGAGCCGTTGGTTGGGCGCCGCCTTTCCCTGGGGCACGCTCACCGTCAACGTGCTCGGCTCATTGCTCATCGGACTGCTGGCAACCATGGCCGACGAAACGGGCAGCATCGGACCATGGTCCCGCGCCTTCCTCGTCGTCGGCGTGCTCGGTGGCTTTACCACCTTCTCCAGCTTCTCCCTCGAAACGTTGCGGCTGGCGGAGGACAATCAGCTTGGGCGTGCGCTCCTCAACGTGGTCGCAAACGTCAGCCTCGCGCTGGCCGCCGCCGTGCTCGGCGTCGCCGTCGGGCGGGCGCTGGAAAGGTAGGCCGTCATGGAAACACCGGGACAGGGCGTCTTGCTTCGCATCTTCGTCGGTGAGTCCGACCGGTGGCAGGGCGAGAGCCTCTACCTGGCGCTCGTCAAAGCAGCGAAGAACCAGGGACTGGCCGGGGCGACCGTGCTGCGCGGGATCGCCGGCTTCGGCGCCCACAGCCGCATCCACACCACCCGGCTGGTCGATATCTCCCCCGACCTCTCGATGGTGGTCGAGATCGTCGACGACGAGCCAAAGATCAAAGCGTTCCTGCCGGTGGTCCAGCAGATGGTGCAGGAAGGGCTCATCACTTGGGAGCCGGTCAACGTGATCATGTACCGGCACCGCGACAGCAACGCCTGACCGCCCACTCAACCATCGGCGACGAACCCGATCAATGCCAGCGCCAGGCAGAACGCGGCGGCGACCAGGTAGACCTCCGGACGGAGCCCGAACAGCCGCCCATGCAGCCGGGCGACCATCGACAGGAGCACCTCAATCGCGACGCCCACCGCCGAAACGCGCGTCACCACCACGCTCATAACGCCATCACCGATCCAAGCAATAGGCGTAGGCCGACAAAGAACAGCGCCACGCCGAGCAAGCGAATGATCATCCCGCCGTGGACGTGATGCGAGAGCCGTGCCCCCAGCTGCGCGCCGGGCACCACGCCCACCGCGAGCAGCAGCGCCTGCCCCAGTCCCGCCCCCGGACCCAGCTCACCCGTCGCCAGGTGCACGGCGGTCCCCTCGAACGCCATCGCCGCCAGGACAAAGTGACTGGTCGCCGTGGCGATATGTACGGGGAAGTTGAGGAACTCGACCAGCGCCGGCACGTGGATGATGCCGCCGCCGATGCCAAGCAGGCTGGAGAGGAAGCCGACGCCGGCGGAGATCACGAGCCCGTGCCAGTGAAAGAAGCTGTACTCGTACCGCACGCCCTTGGCATCGACCAGCGCGCGGGTCGTCATGCCCGGCCGCCGCGGCGGCACGCGGCTCGCCCGTCCGCCCGTGCGTAGCACGACGAACCCCGCCAGTGCGACCAGCACCCCGCCGAAGATCGCGTCGAACACCCCGCGTGACAGCGCACCGACGACCAGGGCGCCCAGCACCGCGCCGGGAAATGTCGCGATCGCAAACGACACACCGGTGCGGTAATCGATCCGCCGCTGCCGCGCATAGGCCCACGAACCGGAGAGGGCGTTGAAGAAGACCACGGCGAGCGAGATCGAGGTGATCGTCGCCGGCTCCTCGTCGGGGTAGAGGAACAGCAGGACCGGCACCAGGATAAAGCCGCCGCCGGCGCCGATCAGCGTGCCAAACGCGCCGACCGCAAAGCCAATCGGAATCAAGAGCAAGGGAGGCACAGCGGGCAAACACCTGCAAATATGTCCGAATGTCCGGACATATTCACTCCACCAGACCCATCACTGAAAGCGCGACCCGCAACACCAGTGCGACTCAGGGTTCGGCAGTGAGCTGCTCCGCGGGCAGGTGAACGCGGAACGAGTAGCGGTCGCCGCGGATCCGGCTGGAGCGCAGCTCTACCGCTGACTCTCCGGCGAACACGGTCCGCTCGACGGCAAATCCTGGGCTTCCACGCGGGACCGCCAGGGCGTCGGCAACATCATCGTCGAGCGCCACCGCCCGCACGACCTCCTCGGCGTGGCTCACCCGGAGATCCCCGCGCCGTTCCAGCAGATCGTAGATCGAGCCGCCCGCCAACTCGGCGCGCGTGAGACCGGGCACGCGATCCGCCCGCAGCAGACTGGTCTCGTAGATCACCGGCTCGCCGTCCAGCAACCGGAGGCGCACGACTTCGATCACTCGGTCACGTCGGGAGAGACCGAGGGCGGCGCCAATCTCGGCCGCGGGCGCCAGGCGGCGGAAGCGGAGCACGCGTGAGGTCGGATGCCGTCCCTGCGCCGCCTGATCGCGGGCAAAGCTGTAGAACCGGCCGAGCGTCTGAGCGACCGGTGGTTCGGTGACAAATGTCCCCCGCCCCCGCTGACGCACGAGCCGTCCCTCGCGCACCAGCTCATCGATCGCCTGCCGGAGGGTGTGCCGCGAGACCCCTGCCTGGGCCATCAAGACATGTTCCGATGGGAGCGCGTCACCCGCAATCAACCGGCCACCCTCAATCGCCGCACGCAACTGATGCTGAAGCTGATGATGGAGCGGCAGCGGATTGGTCCGATCGACGTGCAACGACAGCATCACTCGACCTCATCACGCCCGCCGAATACCGGAGGCCGTCCCCGCGTGCAGGCCCAGGATCGCCACGGGACAAGCTCAGGATACGCGCTCGCGGCCGGTTCGGGCGGTCCGGTTCCTTGATTACCACGACCACACGAGCGTCGCTACACGATAGAATGCCGCTGACCAAATCAACGCCTCGACCTGGAGGACTCCACGATGCCGTACATGCGTCTCACCCTGGCCCACCCGCGACCCGAACGCCGCGCCGAGGTACTCGATCACTATCGGGAGTTGGTGGCGCATGTGCGCACGCTGCCGGGCTGCCTCGAAAGCTATGTCCTCGAATCGAACGACCAGGCCGGTGAAGTCGGCCGCATCTCCATCTGGGAGAACGCCGACGCCGCTCATCAGGCAGCGAACGATCCGCACGCCATGGCTCTCCACGCCGAGCTACACTTCGACGTCCAAGGCTCCTTGTGGGACCGCTCCTTCACCGTCCAGTGATATGGGTATTGCGTCTGAGCGCCGCGCTATGAATTCGCGTCTCGTACCGAATGCGCGCCGGCCGGCTGCATCATTGCGTCGCGTTCAAGCAGTTCCTCCGTGAGCACCACCTGGACGAGCGCGATCACCGCGCCGAGCGTCGCCGCCACCACACCATTGGTGACCAGCACGCCCAGGTACCGAGATTGTCGCTCGAACACGGTCGCGACCACGTCGTCCAGCACGACGGAGGCCAGCATCGGCAGCGTCACCACACCGACCACCAGCCACAGGTGCGGCCAGACCAGCCGCGCCGAACGCCGGAACGAACCCGCCACTGTCTCACCCCCGCCGATCAGCGGTCCAGCCAGCACGAATACCGTAATCGCGAGCAGTCCCGGCAGTACGATGAGCAGCAGGCCGGCGATCAG